>NZ_JAYMEU010000014.1:0-136297 GCF_037029575.1 Alteromonas sp. CH_MED4-4
ATCCGTGAAGGTGGTCGTACAGTAGGTGCTGGTGTTGTATCTAAGATCCTAGACTAATCTAGACTTAGCAACACAAGCCAAGAAAAGCGCACTTAGGTGCGCTTTTTTATGCCTGCGATTTAGAACGTCACTCCCTCGCAATCTGCATAACAGAAAGCTTTGGGGAGAGAAGGAAACACGCCGTAAACTTACCCTTCTTTTTAAGTTAGAGCTTCGACACCGCCTCCCCTGCGTTGTAGAGTTTCAGAGGGCACAGCACTCACTCTCTAATACAGAAATAACTTAAGGCCCGGCGGGTTTTATGGGGAAGCGGACAAACTTATTTCAAAATGACTAGGTTCGAGGCTAGCCTTAATCGCAAGTTGAGCTATGCTTAGGCATTGATAAATTTGAAACTTATTATCGTCCTGCCTTTTTTCCGTCAGTGCGAAGTGGCAAACTCCATTTTAATGTTTTAACAAGGTTTTATAAGTAATGTCATTCGAGTCAGTTTTAAATGAATCGGAGTTCAGCACAATTGTTTTGGAAAATCGTAGTGCTTATGAGCAAGATTTATTAGGGTTTAATGAGTTACTTCACGCTGACTATCTCTTTTTAGGCGTCAAAAAAGCGGATAAAATTTCCGTATTAGTAGGGCTTGCGCACGACTCTCCAATTTCACAAATTGAATATGACCTGAAGGGTTCGCCTTGTGAAACTGTCTTGCTAACTGGAGCGTGTGGTTACAAGTCGGACATTTGCGAGCATTTTCCCGATGATCAAACCCTCAGTGAGCTTAATGCGCAAGGGTATTTAGGCGCGGGCCTCTTTAATGAGAAAAACCAAGATATTGGTTTACTCGTTGCTATTTTTAACACTCCCAAGCATGACATCAATAAGTGGTTACAAGTTTTCTCACTTCAAGCTAAGTTGTTTTCTACACAACTGCAGAAGGACTTTTTCGCAATAAAAACCGCGCGTAACCTAAGCCTTATTGATGAAATAAGCCGTATGTCGAAAACAGGGTCATGGGAGTTTTATCCTGAAACTGAAAAGTTAATATGGTCATCAGAGACATACCGTATCTTCGGTTTACCAGTCGGTAGTGCCATAAACGTCCAAAAAGCCATCAACTCTTTCGCCCCGGGATATACTGAGGAGTTAACGCTCGCATTTGATAACCTCCGTTTTCACCAACAGCCCTATGACATTCAGTGCAAAATTATCGATTCGTCAGGCACTATTCGATGGGTAAGAGCCTCTGGGAAAGCGGAGCTTTATAAGAATGGCGCAGTGAAGCGTCTTTTCGGTGCATTTGAAGATATTACTGAATATAAAACCGCGCTTACTCTCAATGAAGAGCGAGCGATGAAAATTCAAAATATTTTGAATAATATCAATGATGCTGTATTTAGTATCGACGTCAAGGGCACAATCACACATTGTAACGACATTGCGCTTAAAACGTTTGGTTACACGCGAAGCGAGTTAATCGCTCAGTCTGTAGAGATTCTAATGCCAGAACCTTATGCGTCTAACCATGCTTTTTATATGCGCAATTATATGGAGACTGGGGTAGGTAAAATTATAGGAGTAGGTCGTCAGCTTCCGGCTAAGCGAAAAAACGGCGATATATTCCAGATGGAATTGTCATTGTCGGAGAGTTTTGACCAGGGTGAAAGGGGATTTATAGGTGTTATACGGGATATTAGTGAACGTATAGAAGCGCAGGATACCATTTATAACCTCGCTTATACTGACTCTGTTACCCGCCTTCGAAATCAGCAGTGGTTCCATCAACGCTTTAAAGACTTGATGTTACGCGCATCGTTAAAGCAAGAATATATACATATTTTGTTGTTAGATATCGATAATATGGCGCAAATCAATACGCGTTTCGGCTTTGGTAACGGCAACTATGCTATAAGAAAGATTGCAGAGCAGTTGCTTTTCGTCATCGGCCACGATTATGAAATTTTTAAATATGGCGGTGATAGTTTTGTCGTACTGTCTAAAAAAACGTACATAAAAGAAGACCTTCATAAATTTGATGCGAACTTAGTGGAAAGCGCACTCCTTAGTCCACGTCATTTCGATATTGTCATAAATTCAGTGAAATGGTCTCTTACTGCGTCACTTGGCAGTGCTATCTTTAACCCGCAAGGTCAAAGCTTTGAGTCAATCATCAATGTAATCGAACAGGCTGTTAAAAGGGCAAAAAGGTCGGCACCTTTTGGTCTTTGTCATATTTCAGAGGATGGGTTTAAAGAGTTCGACCGTTATTTAGATATAAAATCTAAGCTTGAACAAGCGATAGAACGCGATGAATTATCAATAGTACTTCAGCCTCAAGTTACTCATGATGGAACGGTTTCTTCTTTCGAAGCGTTGGTGCGGTGGTACTCGAAAGAGTTAGGTCCAGTAAGCCCAAGTGAATTTATTCCTATTGCCGAAGAGAGCTACGCTATCTGCGAAATAGGTGACATAGTTTTAAGAAAAACGCTGAGCGTTATTAGTAACTTCGTGAAAAGCGGTTTAAATACCAGTATTGCGATCAACATAAGCGCTAGACAAATAGTTGTGCCTGACTTTATAAATTCGCTACTTTCTCGCGTAAATCAATACGGTATTCCACCTCACATGTTAATGCTGGAATTAACAGAAACCGCTTTAGTGGTGGATATTGAGCTGGTTAAGGAAACCATGCTTGAACTCGCAAGATTCGGCTTTCGCTTTTCAATTGATGATTTCGGTACCGGATATTCCAGTCTTGCATACCTGAAAGTTCTCCCAATCAGTGAGCTTAAAATAGATAAGTACTTTGTGGACGACATAGGAAAAGACTTTGATGGAAAAGCGGCGCAGATTGTTGATGCAATTATTGAAATGGCCAAAGCACTGAATGTCACATGTATTGCAGAGGGTGTAGAGAGTGAAGAGCAGCTAAAATACCTAATAGGTAAAGGCTGTGGAAAATTTCAAGGCTATTACTTCTCAAGGCCTGAACCGGAAGCACATTGGGCGGGAATCAATGAAAACACAAAACTACCCTAAATTTAAAGAAAGTTTGCAATTATCCGCTATTGGCTAGCCAGTCTTGATCGTGTTCTAGGTTCTCTTTTTCACCTGAAAAAGCGGCTTTCTTGTAAGTTTTATAAGCTCCTTTTGTCATACTGTAACAATACCGAGTTATAATTTTTGAATTTAGTGCTGTGAGAGACTTTGATGATAACACGACGCCAGTTTTTAGTAGGCTCTTTGGCATTTGGTGGCCTAGCGACCAGTGCTTTTGGTAAGAAAATAAATTTGGCGTCTATGCCGATTAGTGAAGGCTATGGTGCACTAGTCGCCGACCCTCAAAAGCTGCTCGATTTACCTAAAGGCTTTAGCTATAAGGTTATATCAAGCCTTGGAAATAGCATGTCTGATGGTTTGCATGTACCTGACAGAGCGGATGGCATGGGTTGTTTGCCTGTAGAAGGCAGTAGCGACAAAGTTGCGCTAATACGTAACCACGAACTGCACCCCAAACACTTAAGTGCTCAGCCACAGTCTATTCAAATGCATACTAGCGAGTTGGCCTATGACAACTATCATAGTGGGGTAGCTTTACCAGGCGGCACCACAACCATGGTGTATAACCTTACCACCAAAATGGTAGAGCGAGAGTTTATCAGTCTTGTTGGAACGGTAAGAAACTGCTCGGGCGGCATTACGCCTTGGGGCACGTGGCTAACGTGTGAAGAGTCAGTAGACCGACCTCATGGCCCGAACGGCGATGTAGTAAACAAAGATCACGGCTACATATTTGAAGTACCTGCAAATGCTGACTCACTCATTGAAGCTAAACCACTTAAAGCAATGGGGCGCTTTAACCATGAAGCGGCATGTGTTGACCCCAAAACAGGCATTGTTTACCTGACTGAAGATCAGGGTGACAGCTTGCTATATCGCTTTGTGCCTAACGAGTACGCTAACCTGGCAGCTGGCGGCCAATTAGAAGCTCTGGTAGTAAAAAACAAACCTCAGTTTGATACACGTAATTGGAGTTCCACAACTATGCCATTGGCGACGTGGTTCGACGTTGAGTGGATAGTATTAGACAACCCAGAAAGCCCGAACGATGACTTACGCGCTAGAGGATATGAGAAAGGTGCTGCCTTATTCGCTCGCGGTGAAGGTATACATTGGGGTGAAAATGAGCTTTATTTTTGCTGTACTAATGGTGGCCAAAAGCAGCTCGGTCAGGTGATGAAACTTGTTCCTTCTGCTGATGGTAAACAGGACAAGCTGCAGCTATTTTTAGAAAGTGAAGACAAGAACTTATATAACTTCGGCGATAACCTAACCGTATGTCCAAACGGGCATCTATTGGTGTGCGAAGACCAATATACCGACATTGTTGATAATCATTTACGCGGTGTTACACCAAATGGAGAAGTGTATAACTTTGCAAAGCTCCATGCGCAAACTGAACTTGCCGGCGCGTGTTTCTCGCCCGACGGCAATACGCTTTTCGTGAATATTTACTCTCCAACGAAGACCTTAGCTATAACCGGGCCATGGCTTGAAGGTTAGAGATCAGAGGTTGGAGACCAGATATTACGGTTATCTAGAAAACTGGCGTCATTTATTCTCATTACTTTAAAATGGCGCCGTTATCCCCCAAGTGTGAACTGCAAATTTCTATCAACCTTTCTTTCGTCACGCATCATTTACTTACTTTCATACCTTTTCTCAATTAGCTAGCATCTTTACAATCAAATAAATTAATTATTTGAATCGTTTTAACCCGTTTTAATAGTTTTGTTCAATTAATGATAATGCTCTCAACTTAAGAAGGAGAGCCAAATGAGCGCACTATTAAAAAAGCTAACAACGGCGAATAGCCACCGTGTTTCCTCCACAACTAATCAACCCATTCGAACGCAATGCAATTACGCTGATAACTATTATGGCGACCAAGTTTGCGTAGAAGTCAAAGCCCCTAAACCTCGTACCAACCTTCATGTGGGAGTACAGCTGTGAGAACCTCAATGAAATCAACGTTAACTAAGTTTGTCCTAGGCGGCGTAGCTGCCAGTATGCTTACCTTAGGCGTAAGCGCCGATACACTAACACGTCAAAATGGTGCCCCCGTAGGCGATAATCAAAACTCGCAAACAGCAGGCCCATGGGGACCGGTTTTACTACAAGATTCGCACCTTATTGAAAAGCTAGCGGCATTTGACCGCGAGCGTATTCCTGAGCGCGTTGTTCACGCACGTGGTACAGGCGTATATGGGTATTATGAAAACCTGGTCGACCTTTCAGATGAAACACTGGCTGCGCCGTTTCAATCAGCGGGTAAAAAGACCGACGTTTTTGTTCGTTTTTCATCGGTAGTACATGGTCATCTGTCACCTGAGACGCTGCGCGACCCGCGTGGCTTTGCAGTGAAGTTTTACACTGAACAAGGTAACTGGGATCTCGTCGGCAACAACTTCCCGGTTTTCTTTATTCGCGATGCAATCAAGTTCCCAGATATGGTGCATGCATTTAAACCATCGCCGGTAACGAACAAGCAAGAGCCTAAGCGCATTTTTGATTTTTTCTCGCACGTACCAGAGTCAACGCACACGTTAACTATGCTTTTCTCTGACTACGGCACACCGGCAAGCTATCTAAATATGGATGGTTCAGGTGTACATGCTTTCAAGTTTGTTGATGACGAAGGTAATTACAAGTACGTGAAGTTCACATGGAAGTCGAACCAGCCAATAAAGAACTTTACCAATGAAGAAGCCATGAAAGTGCAGGGAATGGATATGCAGCCGCATACTACCGACATCTACACGCGAATTGGTGAAAAAGGTGAAACAGCGTCTTGGGATCTTTATTTACAAGAGCTGGAGCCAGAGCAATTGGATGATTTTGAGTTTAACCCACTTGATACCACTAAGATTTGGCCTGAATCGCTTGTGCCGGCTAAAAAGATTGGTCGTCTAGTGCTTAATCGTGTACCAGATAACTTCTTTGAAGAAACTGAACAAGCGGCATTTGCACCAAGCAATTTAATTCCTGGTATTGAGCCGTCAGAAGACAGAATGCTTCAAGGTCGTTTGTTTTCGTATGCTGATACACAGCGCTATCGCCTAGGTGTAAACGCGTACCGCATTCCGGTTAATGCGCCTAAAAATACGGTTATTAATAACCACGAACAGCATGGTCAGCTTCGAACGACTAGCACTGCGCGCGACGTGAATTATCAGCCAAGTCGACGTCTTGATCTTAACGAAGATCCAGCGTTCCGTTACTCAAGCAAGCCGCTTGCAGGTATGACGCAACAAATTCCGTTCTACAAAGAACAGAACTTCAAGCAAGCGGGTGAGTTTTTCAGAAACCTAACTAAAGAAGGTCAGAAAAACCTAATTAGTAACTTAGGTGGTGCGTTGGCATCGGTGCCTGAAGAAGAAATTCGCGTCATTATTAGTGCTTATATGTACAACGCTGATAAAGACTACGGTGCAGGTGTAGCAAAATTAGCGAAAGCACCAATGTCTAAAGTTCGTCAAACGGCGAAAGACTTAATGGAACAGCAAGCTGCACGTGCCGCTAAAGCAAAGCAAGTTGCTGAAAGCCTAACCGCACTAATGCAATAAGCTAAATAGCAATAGGGTTGGGAGTTACATCACAGTGTTGAGTAACTCCCATTTTTCTCAAACAATTCTTCTTTAACAATCTTTCTGTAACAGCTTTACTGAAAACAGTTTTGTAGTAACCAAATTTAGATTTACCAGTAAGGGGGCACAATGTCTTTTTTAAAGCAAACACTTACGGCAGCGCTGTTCGTCGTTGCCACCTTCACCAGTTTTTATACTAGTGCGGTAAGTGACGCAACCACTCAAGCTGATACTCAACAAAGTGCAACTAGGCCTAATATGGAGACCTTGAAAGCACGTTATTTTGATGCAGCGCGGGAAGGTGATAGCGCCATGCTGAGTGCGTTTTATCAAGCCGGTTTAGATGTTAATGTGGCCGATGAAAAAGGCTACACCGCACTTATTCTTGCGGCGTACCATGGGCATACCGACACCGTGAACTTTCTTATCAGCGAAGCTAATGCCAACCCATGTCAAGAAGACAACCGCGGAAACACCGCACTTATGGGGGCCATATTTAAAGGTCACGTCAGTGTAGCTAAGCAATTGGTTTTTGCCGATTGCGATATAGATGAAGAAAACGAGCAAGGCCAAACGGCGTTGATGTTCGCAAGCCTTTTCGATAGACAAGAAATTATCAATACGCTTATCGATAAAGGGGCTAACCCAGCTCACATGGATAAAGCGGGTAATTCGGTAGCGGATATCGCTCTTTCGCAAGGTAATTACGAACTAGCAAAAGTACTACGCGAACAAAACGCTAATTAAACCACGTCATATTAGATAGCATTGAATACAACTAGGGGGAACTCCCTATTTGTATTCAATGCATTAAGTTCAATACTAAGCCCATAAGAATTTAGAAGTGGGTTTACTATGAAGTCATTAATTGCCGCTGTGTTCGTTCTGTTTTCTATGCCTTCTTTCGCTGGCGTAATTACCTATGATTTCACACGATTAGTGTTAGGTGACGAAGCTGACCAAACCAGCTTAATTGGGCAAATCACCTTTGATGAAAACGAAACCCAGTTCAATATGAATACATGGCTATCGTTTTTCTTTCAGTTAAAGTTCGATAACGTCTCTTACAACATTCTAGAAGAAGACATCGCTGAATTTGCAGTAGTTGATTTAAATAATGGTGTGTTTGGTGATGAAAGCGGTGAAGGATTTGAGTTCTACATTGAAGATTCAAGCGTTCCCTACGAATTCACTATTAGCTCAGGTTTAGCCGGTCTAGGCGAAACAGACACCTGTGTTTTCTTTGACGGTGGCGACCGCTGTGCGGGTGGCTTGTTTCAAGTAGTTAAAACTGTTGAATCTAATAATGGCTCAACTCAAGTGAGTGAACCTGCTTCTTTTGCCACTGCGATGCTAATTCTGTTTGCGTTTACTTCAATGAGAAAGCGCAAACAGTAATCCTTTTTAAGTTAATGTGTTTCTGGTACCTCGTTCGTTCCCTCCAACATATCTATGTTTCTCGATAGTTGGTGTTTTCAGCCCTCCTTTTGTGAGGGCTTTTTTCTTTTTAAGTTTCTGCTTTTTCAACGCTTTTATAAATTACATCGAATAGGGGGAACTCCCCATAGTTTTGCTTCTTTGGTTGTTAAATACTCAAGGGGTACTCAAAGAGAGGTGTATTATGAAGTTCCTTAATAACAAAACAGTATTATCAGTAGCTATTGCTTGTGCCCTACCAGCGAGCATGGTGAATGCAAAAACTTTCGATAAAACATTGGCTGATGCGCTTGCGGCTTCGCCACTAGAACTACAACAAGTTATTGTTACATTTGAAGGTAAGGGACCTGCCACAACAGAACAAATTACAGCACTTGAATCGTTAGGTATCACTGGAGGTGTTAGCCTACGTAACGTGCCTATTGTTGGTGTGTTAGCCAACAAACAGCAAGTTGAAGCGCTTTATCAACGCGATGACGTGGTGTCAGTGTGGAACAACGACCCACTAGAACTAGAAAACCATGAGTCTACCCAAATCACGGGTGTACAGGCACTACAGGCTGACCGTGACATTCGCATAAATGGCATGCCGGTATCAGGTAAAGGCATTGGTGTAGTAGTAAACGACTCGGGTGTTGACGGCACACACGGTGATTTAGCATTCCCTGATCACGTAGTTCAAAACGTCTTAGCGCAAGTAAACTTAAACAGCTACAGCGGCATTTTACCGATTACATACCAAGAAAACGTATCTAACACCGATATTTTAGGCGGTCACGGAACGCATGTGGCAGGCACAGTAGGCGGTAATGGCGCCAAGAGCGGTGGCTTGCATGCAGGTGTAGCACCGGGTGCAGACATCATCGGTTATGGCTCGGGCGCAGGTCTATTTATTTTAGATACGATCGGTGGCTTCGACTACGCGTTAACACACCAGTTTGATTACAACATTCGTGTTATTTCTAACTCATTCGGTAACACTGGCGATGTGGGTACAGAATTTAATCCAGATGATCCAACAAACGTTGTGACTAAAGCACTGGCAGACAACGGTATTATTACCGTGTTCTCGGCAGGTAACTCAGGCCCAGGCGAATCGACAATTACCGGTAACTTCAAAAAAGCACCTTGGGTAATTACAGTGGCTGCGGGCAACAAGCAAGGCGAGCTAGCTGACTTTAGTTCTCGCGGTGTCGACGGAAAAGGCGGACAAGCGGTTGTTGATGGTGAAGTGTTCACGTGGGAAGACCGTCCTACCGTAACGGCGCCAGGTGTAGACGTTATTTCTGCTCGTGCATCACTGTCTAGCCTAGGCGGTTTAAGTGCAGCTGACGACGCGGAAATGATTGAACCACAACACCTACCGTTTTATACCGTATCTAGCGGTACTTCAATGGCTGCGCCGCACGTGTCAGGTATTGTTGCATTAATGCTAGAAGCGAATCCAAACCTTCAGTGGGAAGATGTGAAGCGTATTCTTCAGGAAACCGCAACACCAATGGCTGGTATGGACGAGTGGGAAGTGGGCGCTGGTTATGTTAACGCTTATGCTGCGGTAACTGCAGTGCTTGAAGGTGAAGAAGTATTTGGCGATACCGTGAAGAAAAATCGCGAATTTAACGCATTTGCTAATGTTGCTGAAGGCGATAGCTTTACGCTACCTACGACTTACCTACCCGTAGGTGAGTCACCTGTAGAAGAGTTTGAAGTAACGTCTGACGTATCTATGGTGGTGGCGAGCGCGTCAATTGAAACGGCAACAGCGTTCGTACTAGAAGACCCGGCAGGCAACCGTTATGGCTCTGGTATCGGCCTACCTGTTTTAGGTTCTTCTGTTGGCACAGCTGCGCCGGGTATGCCGGGTACATGGAAACTATATAGCCGCGGAATTGGTAGCATTAGTGGTGTGTCAGTTGACCCACTAGGTGTTACAAACGGTGTGGGTATCCCTGGCACTAACGATGTGAATATTCGCTTGTTAGTCACATCAGGTTACACCGGTATTGATGATGCAGTAGGTCATCCTGCTAAACCTTTCATTGAATACGTTGTTGCTAATGAGCTAATGGATGCAAAAGAAAGTGGGTTTGCACCAGACGCACCACTAACTCGTGTAGAGCTTGCTGATACGCTAGCGCTTAGTGCAAACCTTCGTCAAACAAACGACGGTAACACAGTTAACTACACCGATGTGAGTGCAGAAAATGCTGCAGCGGTAAACTCTGCCACAGCGACAGGTGCGGTGTTGGGAGATTTAGATATGAATACGCAGCCCGTAATGCAAGCTGATGGTGACTTCTTTGGTAGCAACATGCAGGTGAGCAAAGAAGAAATGGCGTACTCAATGGTTCAAGCATTAGGTCTTGAAGATGCAGCGCAAAGCTTTGACTCTCAGAAGGTTATCGCAATTGTTCTTGGTGAAGCGGTGGAAGTTGAAGACACCGATGCGATTGCTCCTGAGTATCGCGGCTATGTTCAACAAGCACTGGCTGCAGGGCTAATGCAGGTAGAAGTAAAAGTAGAGCAAGGCCCATTTGACCTACAGCCTACGCTTAAAGCCTTCTTTAATCCACAAAATGGGGTATCAAGAGGCGAAGCCGCGTTTATCCTAACGCAATACACAGAACTTTAGTCCTTTGAGGCGAGGGCCGGTTGTAACATTCAAAACACGCGGTAAACCCATCCATGGGCGCTCCACAGCAGCATCCCTGCTGCTGAGGGTTTTGAATGCCACAACCGGCCCTCGCACACTTTTTAGAGAGGGGTGGCTGAAGTAAGGCCCCTCTTTTTTGTTTAGGGCTTTAATTACCGCAACCAGCATTCGCTGAATATGGAATATGGTAGGGGGGAATGGAAAAGAGTTCCACACTGAGAATAAATCCCAACTATTCTAACAAACCTGCTTTTCCTGCCATTCTGATAAGTTCTGCCGAACTGCTTAAATTAAGCTTCTTATAAATATTACTGCGGTGATTTTCTGCAGTTTTAAGGCTCATATCTAGTAGCTCAGCAATCTTCTTACTGGTGTTGCCTGCAGCAACTAAGAAAAAAACTTCTCGCTCTCTTCTAGTTAATACGCTTAGCGGCGATACGTGCTTTTGGCATTGATCGCTAGATGACTGGGTTAGTTCATCGGGAAAACAGGTTTTGTTTGCGGCCACTTTCTTGATGGCTTCAACCAAGCTTTCACCGGAAGATTCTTTTAATATGTAGCCTTTAGCGCCTGCGTCGCGCATGGCTTCAATGTATTCCACTTCGTTGTGCATAGAAAGCACAAGAATTTTCGCGTCACTGCGCTGAGATAGAATTTTATCAATAGCGACCAGACCACTCATACGTGGCATCGAAATGTCCATCAAAATAACATCTGGCGAGAGCTTTAACACTGCAGCGATTAATGCGACACCATCGTCGCATTCTCCCACTACGCTGATATCTGGGTTGGCATTTAGCATTTGAGACACGCCTTGACGCATAAGCACATGGTCATCGGCTAGCACTACACGAATTGTCATACGGGTACCGTTACTGTTGTTCTGGTGCCTTGCCCTACTGCAGAGTCTATTTCCAGTGTCGCATTGAACGCTTCTGCTCTGTCGCGAATACTAGAAAGGCCAATGCCGGGCTCTATGGCTTTACTATCAAACCCTACACCATTATCAAGAATATCCAAACGAATAACGTGATGATGGTAAGAAATTGATAAAGTAAGGTTGGTGGCCTCGCTGTGTTTTATAGCATTAACCAGCGTTTCTTGCGCAATTCTAAATAATAATGTGCTTATGTCTTTGGGCAGATCAGGAGGTACGGTAATCTCGGTGTGATATTCAATATCTTCACCACTAAGCAAATTTCTACAAAGCCAGTTAAGTGCTGGTTTAAGGCCTAAGTCATCAAGGATTGTTGGGCTCATTAGCCGTGATAATTGTCTGACATCATTTAACGCCATTTCAGCGATGCCGTGTAGTGCCTCAAGCTCAGGCGATGAGGTTGATAATGCTTGCAGTCTTCGTGTCAGCCCTGTGAGCAGCTGACCAATCCCATCATGTAATTCACGAGAAAGCTTCGCTTTTTCTGATTCTTGTTGAGCCCACAATCGTTTTGCGAGCTGTTGCAAAACCTCTTGATCGGCATCTAATCGAGCCTGAAGGGTCGCCTGTAACGCTTTAATGTTCTCTATCTCGGTGGCCAAGTCAGTCAAAATAGGCGTTCCTGTAGTCTCCAACCTGTTGCTCAGGTAATTGAGATAGCCATTTGGATGTTAAGTCATCCACCGTGTCTTCTTTACCTGGAATGGCGCGATAGTAAAGGTGGTTACGCCAGTAGTTAGGATATAACGCTAATTTTTGCTTTAACTTTTCGATGGACTCTTCATCACCTAGTGACGCCTTTACGTATAGCCACTGCAGGTAAGGCTGGTAGTAGGTTGGTTTAATGAGCGAGCTAAGCTTCTCCATGGCGCTGCTATTTTCATTCAAAGAAAGTCGCTGCTGTATGTCGAGCAGAATTTTAATTTCAGTGATGACCGGCACGTTGGTGTTATCGACAAGTGTAGTGTAGATCTCGTCTCGTTCGTTATTTAGTGTACCTTTATGATGCTTCAATCCCAATGTTAACCATTGGTAAACGGCAAATTGCTCGTGGCGCTCTTCGCTAATGGTAGGCGTCACGGTTTCAAGACTGTTTTCTAGGCATAACCAGTTTGCGGTAAGTAAACACATCTCTCCCTGCCATAGTAATACCTCGGTTTGGGCTCTGACATCTTCAGAAGCCTGAGCTAAGCGCCTTGCGTCAGCGGCGTGCTGCGTGGCTTCAGTCAAATTTCCGTTTGCAAAGTTTAAGTAGCTGAATAGCAGGTGGTTATAAAGCTTTTCTTGATTGTGCTGTGTACCGAGTCGTTGCTCGACAGTGGTTAAATAATTGGTGGCGGTATTCTTGTCCCCTTTTACCAAACTCAACTGTGCAAGATTTTGATGGGTTCGAAGTAAGTGAGACTCGTCCCCATTTCTTTCAAATAGCATTTTCGCCTGCTGCCAGTAAATCTCAGCAAGAGAGATATCTCCAATTAGAAAATGCATATAGGCCACATTGCTCATACTTTGCGGCTGAAGCACCTTGTCATCGGTTTGCACACGAATATCAAGACCGCGTTTGTAGTACTCTAACGCTCTTGCGAACTGGCCTCGCTCTTCAAACATAAAACCTAGTGTATCGTTTACATGGGCTTCTTGTGCCAAGTCACCTAAATCGTGGAGTAGTTTTACCGCTTCTTCTAATGACGCCTCTGCAGTGGTATAGTCGCCCGTAAGAGATGTGGCAATGGCGAGGTTGGCTAAGGTTTTAGCCCGCTGAGAGGGCTGCGTTTTTGCATCACGCAATGCCAGTGCGTCTTTAAAATACTGCGCTGCAGCCACATTGTCAGCTGTACGTAGGTAAGCAATACCAAAAGCGTTAAGTACTAAACTCTCGCCTCGGGGATCTTTTGCTTGACGAAACGCTACGAGTGCTCGAGTTAATGAGTCGCTGGTGGCAGTTTCAATGTCCCCATTAATAATTTGCAGACGAGCAAGTTCAAACCAAAGTTGTCCATTATTGGGGCGAAGGGCTAAAGCAGCTTTATAGTCGGACATTGCTTTGGCATCTTCGCCAGCCCACTGATATATGTCTGCACGCATCGACAGCAAGTCTGGTCTGTCAGGGAACTGAGAAACAAGCGCATCTATTGATTGTTGAGCAAGAGACAGATCTTCGTTTAGCTCTGCTCTTAATAGCTCGCCCTGTAAACGCCAATACACTGCCAAGTCAGAGAGTTGGAATAAAGTTTCTACCGCTTGCCTGGCACCGTCATAGTCGCCCGTATTTAAATCGTTTCGAGCCTTTGCCACCCATCCACCCGGATAGTCCGGTGTGGTTGCTATAATCGCCTCAACGGTGTCTGCGCTATTTAACGCTTCTCCTTTTTGCCAAGCGGTATCCAAGGCATCAAGGTAGCGTAAGTCAGGAAGTGGTTGGGGCGATTGCGTTTCGATGGCGTCAAATAACGATTTAATGAGCTTGTTAGCAAATACACTTAAATCATCGGACAGGGTGTTTGCATTTACATTATGCGACACGGTAAAAATAGGTTTGTTAGCGGGCATACTAAGTACGCTGGCATGAAGTAAGTAACTATCGCTACTGGTAGGCGTAGCATCAAGTAATAATACGCTGTTTACCGACGTGGAAGCGGCTAAGTCTACTCTGTCATTGTCGTTATTAAATGGGGATAACGCTAAGTTTGACATCAATGTTTGGGTTTGCTCTTTATCATCTAAAACAATGTGAGGATGAGTAGACAGGGGATAGCGCAGTAACGTGTTTATCGTATCTAAAAGTGGATATTGAGGATCATTGAGTACGAGTAGCTGAATAGGAGTATCAGAGGGCAGTCTGGTTTGCGCTTTTTGATACCAAGAGTAAGAAAAAATGCTGGCGCTAATCACAAGTACCAATATGGCAATGGCGGAAAAGGTGACAAGGGTTTTGTAAGTTACATTAGCACTGCCATTATCGCTTGATGAGCTGATGTTAAGTGCCTGTTCCAAAGAGAGTCTCTTCGCGGGCAAATGGTGTGTTAATTGATCAATACAAGCTTTGCGTTTTTTCGTCCACAGGTATTGAGAAAAGCCCAGTCCTTCCTTTTGTACACAGCCCAGCATATCTTCTAACACTCTTCCTAAGCTGTAGGTGTCAGAGTGTTCGCTCGCTTTTCCAGTCTGGATGACTTCAGGAGCGGTATAGTGTTGGTGTCCGCTCGTTTGAGCGCCAGATGCAGCGCTCTGCCCAATTCCAAAGTCGATCAGTTTAATGTCTTCATTGTGATCAAGAAGAATATTGTCTGGCTTTATATCGCCATGTTTAATGCCTATCGATTTACAGGCCAACAGTGCCTCAACGAGCTGTTGCTGCCACTTGTCGAAATCGGCTTTGCTGATAGGTTGTTGAATGCGTGTATACAGAGGCTCGCCTTCAATAAACGCCATTGTAAAAAAGGCGGTATCTCCATCAGAGAAAACGTCATGAACACGGATGATATTAGGATGCTGTAGTTGCCTAGCAATGTTGACTTCATTGCGGATGGTTTGCATTTTAACCGGGTCGCTGGCGCCACCCTCAATGACCTTAAGTGCAACTTTCACATCAAGTAATTCATCGATGGCGCTGAAAACGGTGGCCTGAGCACCTGAGCCAAGTTGTTCAACAATTTGAAACCGGTTAGCTAGACGGGAATTTGGCGCAATAGAAGTCCCTAAAGCAAGCGCCTCAGTTTTAAGAGAATTGTTTTGCGACGAGAATACATCGGGCCTGTTCAAAGCCTTCTCCACACTTCACTAACCACTACAGCGACGCAATCGAATAGACGAATTGCGTCACTAAATTGTTATTTTTATTTTAGCTTATAAGTGAAAGTTTATGCTCAATTGTGTGGAATAACAAACGCATCGAAATCATATTCGCTAAAGAGGTGGCAAAATCTATGTCCGTTTGGGTAAAGTAACGGCGTCCCAGCGTCGAGTCTGCGTACAATACGCCAACGGGCTTTTCATCAATACAAACAGGTACACAGATGGCAGCCTGAATGCCGTGACTGATTATACTATGCTGCTTGTTTAACGATTTGTCGCAAACAATATTGCCAATGGCACGAACAGCGTTAGCTTGCATGCACTGGTTGATGATAGTACGGCTACCGGTAAAGTCCTCACCTTGCATCCAGCTTTCATAGCCTATCCCGAGTTGATAGTTATTTATCTTATCAAACAAAATGAGTGATGCCCGTTCACACCCTAATGATTGGGTTAAACATTCTCTGGCAAGGTTAATAAGAGCAGTACTGCTATTACACTGTTGAAGCTGCGTTTGGTACTGCTTTAGTTGTTGCTTTCTCCACTCTCGTTGGCTGTCAAGTTTGACCACATTATTGAGCGCAAGGGGAGTAAATTCACAGGGTACTGGACCAAGCTGTAATACATGGGGTTTGTCTAGCGTCAGGTGCTTTATTTGAATTCCCGCACTGAAGCACCCTGTAGAGCTCATGTCATTTAGCTGCCAAACGTGATCGTTGTCAGCTTGTTTGTTTGCTCGTAATACAATATGAGAGCGAGAAACTTGGGGGTGGGGTATAACGATGTCCGCGCTTTCAGAGCGGCCGACCTGATACTCTCGACCTTCAAAAAGCAAGTGCTTACTTACGCTTCCGTTATTTTCTGTAAAGGCTATTTGTAACGGCATGGCATATTCCTCGTCGCGTCACTGGTGCCATCTCCTCCCATCTGTTTGTATAAAATTACACAAATAAGAGAGTTTCTTGCTTATCAGTGACGCCAAACGCTGGTTTAATTGCGTCGATTTCAACGCAATTAAACGTTTCAGTCTCCAGCTTGATTTACAATGTTCTTAAGCTAAAGCGTAATGTTTGTAGCTGAGTAAGTAGTAAACCTTTCACGTTCACAACGTCACCACTTGAGCGCCATACATCTGCAATTTCATTGCCAGACGCATTATCAATAAGCGATATAAGGCTATCTACAGCAGCCAGTGCCGCATCGTCATCGTTTACCGCCAATGCCGATTGGACATCGTTTATTCCGCTGTCTATGGCTGCCTCTAATAGCGCAGCAATTTTATTGCGATTGCCATTTACGATCGTGCTTAAAGAAGCAACTTTGTCATTGATAACAGAACCTGATGGGCGATTATCTAATAAGATAATAAAATCTGAAAATTGTCCTGTGCTGCCGCGTGCACGAAAACTGCCTGATGACGTTAACGTTGTTATGTCTTCAAACTCGCCACCGTCGTGAGACGTAAACAAGCGCCATGGAATGGTTGGCGTGTAGTGAATAGCTTTAGTGTAAAGCTCAACCATCGCTAAACCTTCAAACCCAAAACCGGCGTCAGCTTTCGGAGAGATTGATACAAGAACCGGAAAACCCGAAACAGCGCTTGTTAATGCTGAGGGCAGGCGGTCTGTAATGGTCAAATCTGTGGGATCAAGCAGCTCAGCGGTAATGTCAATGTTGTTAGCATTAAGGCCAATACTGTTTTCGAACTCTACAGTTAAATCTACTTCAATTAAGCTGCTTAGCGTCAGTTTGGCCTGAATCTTATTGTCGTCGACAGTGAGAGTTGCAGGCGTGACTACCTGTGCTTGTGCAGTGGAAAACAAAAGTAGAGCTGTGGTGGCAACAACGGTGGTAAGTTGTCTGAATTTCATCGCAGTAAACATCATAGGATGACCTCTTTCAGTATTGGTTAAAATTTAACCTAAAATGGTGCCATTATCAATTAATATAATGGCACCGTTTTCAGTGGTTTGCGATTTTATTCGAAATACTGAGCAAAGAAGCGCGAAGCCAATACAGCGTAATGCGCTCTGGTTATAACCGTATCTGGCGCGAAGCTCGCAGTGATAGTAGGCGTGATGCTGAATGGACTTTGCTCTACACCAAACTCTGCGTTAATCAACGACAAGGTAAGTGCTAACTGAACGTAGCCTTTCATATCAGCCGGAATACTGTCTTGATCTTCTAGCACAATTTGCTCACCGTTATAGTCAACAACGATGTCGGCGTTAGGGTCAAAACTAAGTGCTGCTTCTTCCAAGCCAAGCATCTGTACCAGTGAGTAAGCGATATCTAGCTTAGTAACACTAGCGAACGGGTCAGCACTACCATTTTCGCTGCGAAGTACAGGAGACTGTGTACGAAGCTTATCTTTAAGTGCGCCACCTTTAACCATTACTGATTCAACGAACGCTTTGTCAAAACCAGGTACTGAACCAATATTAGGACGTTCTTCATTCAAAAGGTCACGGTACTGTCTAACGGCTCCACCCATTACCGCATAGCGCGCAAAGTCCTTGCGTTTAAGACGAGCATCAGGTGAGAAGCCTCGACTATTGATGGCGTCCATTAAGCGCTCACTTACCGCGAACTCTATGGCGTTTTGTTGAGGGTGACCTTCTACGTCGTCCATACCTTCAAAGCCGCCGCTATTTTCGAACGACACGGTGACGTTAAATGTTTCAGGTAAACCTGGGCCGTTAGTTAAACCTAATGGGTCAGCTTCTACACCAGAGAGTGATGTTAAACCATAAACATATACGCCCCACGTACCAGGCATGGCTGGTGCAGCAACACGCATGGTGGTAGAAAGTACTGGCGTAGTTAAGTTACCGCGATATTCAGTGCCGTCAGGGGCTACAAGAACAAGCTTGGTTAAGTTTGCAAAACTATCGGCAGACGCTTTGACAAGTACCTCTTTCGAACCTACTTCAAAAGGAATAACTTCAGGCTCTCCTACCGGTGAATAAAAAACATCGAAGTTTTCTACTCGATCGCTGGTGGTTACAAGTGCATTTGCCTTAAAGCTTTTACCATCTAAGTTATTAACCGTAACTTTATGGCCCATATCTTCAAGTAGGGCAGCAGCAACTGCTGAACGTGCATTAACGTAACCCGCTCCGACTTCCCAGCGCTCATAACCAGGCATGTTAGTGGCTGTCTCTTGCAGCAAGCGCTTAATGGTCGCGTTATCAAGATTCGGGTTCGCTTCCAGCATCAATGAGATAATGCCTGAAACATGCGGTGTCGCCATAGATGTGCCAGAAATCATGGTGTAGAAAGGAAGGTTCTGAGGTTCAATTGCATCTATGTCTGCGTCTCCACCATTCGCGGCGGCGTTCAGTACGGCGCGAGTAGAGATAATGTCCACACCTGGAGCGACAACAGAGACTTCGTTGTTATATGTCCATTGCGTGCCGTCAGGCATAGTAAAGTCGCCAGTCTCGCCTTTTAATCCGCGAGATGAAAAGCCAGCGAGTTTTCCGAACTTGTCACCCGCACCTACAGAGATACCCCAAGGAATTTGTGCATATGGGTTATGCGAGTCTTCACCAGGGCCATCGTTACCTGCTGCGAATACACTAATCATTCCCATGTTATGTGCTTTGTAACTTGCCAACGAAACAGGGCCGAGTGGTTCGTACTTGCCGCTAGAACCCCACGAGTTGCTGATAACTTTGATAGGGTTGTCGAAGGTGTATTGCTTGCTAATTGCGTAGTCGAAGCCGCCGATAGTATCTAAAAGCAGCACTGCTGCGCCTGAACCATAGCCAATGATGTCAGCATCTGGGGCTGCTCCACGGTGCTTGCCATCAGACATTACACCGCTACCCGCGATAGTACCGGCAACGTGTGTGCCGTGTCCTGAGTTTAGGTCGGTATTCACTTGGTTTGATAGTGTTGGACCCGTTACGCCAACGATAGAAAGCGCACCCGGATTCAATATTGCTTGCACGTTATCAACCACAGTATCGCCAAAGAAGTGGTCTTGGTGAGAAGCGTCAATACCCGAATCAATCACTAAAATAGTTGAGCCTTTACCAGTGAACTCAACGTTGTTTCTTGAAGCAAATCCTTCGCCCTGCAAATCAGCAACGCCTGTGATCTCACGTGCATCAGCGTTGTATAGCTTCATTTCGCGGTTCGCAAAAACTGATCGTACACCGTCGAATTGAGCAATAGCCTCAATTTGCGCCTTCGTTGCCACCACACCAATGATTGGAAGGTTCTTAAATTGCACGCCTTCTGTAATACCCAAGTTTAATAATTGCGTAATTTGTGACTCGGCAAGTGGTGACATTTGATCGTACGTAACAACAGCCATCAGCGATTCAGCAGGGGAGAGCGACACAAGTTTCTCAGCCATTTGTGAGCCAATGTAGGCATCGGCAAGTGTGTGGGCTGACGGGCTTGCTAGCATAGCTGCAGCTAACGTAGATAGGGCGAACTTCTTCATATTCTTCTCCAAATTCTTGAGGCTGCGCTTTTTCTTAGATGCTTAAGACAATCATTTGACTTGTTGTGTCGTTAGCATTACCGAACGCGTTTATGTTGCTGAAGCGCATGGCATTCGTGCCATGTACTTAATTAAAACGCGGCGTTTTTTGATTAACGTCATCGCAGCAAAGTACGCACTAATAGTGGCCGTTTGAATTTTGTTCGAACATAGGGGTTTCACCCTAAATGTGTGACTTTTTTTGATGTAATAATGTGCAAAATTGCTACAAAGGTTTAATAAAAAATGTCACGTTAAGCACCTATAGTAATGGCGTATGTTGGCGAAATTTAAACATTTATTAGTTTTTGTTTATGTCTTGTTCGCTCTGTTTTCTCCCAAGAGGAGTTTGTCATGAAGTTTGATTCAATTAAGTCTCGATTGGTTTTAATGACCCTTATCTGTGTGATTGGAATGGCTATGCTGGTGATAAGTCAGCATTATTTCACTCAGCGTTTAATTGGCTTAAATCAGCAGCGAGATGCGCTACTGAGAATGGGGCAAGATTTGCTTCAGATGAGACGACACGAAAAGGATTTCTTACTTCGCCACGGCACCGATTACTTTGACAAGTTTCTTCAGCAGTCCTATTTGTTCAAGGGGCGACTTACTACCCTTGTCCCCATGTTCAATGAATACCGTCTTCCTGTGGCCGATGTCGAAAGCCTGTCTGCCTCAATGGAGGCCTACAGTGGGGTATTCCAACAGGTTGTCTCTCTTCAAGAGCGAATTGGGCTCACGCAAAATGACGGGCTGAGAGGGCGTATTTCCGAGCTAGAAAAGGTACTCAACGAAGGGGCACTTTCTCAAGACCCATTATCAAGAGAGTTGTTAACCAATATTCAACTCGCCACGCGAAATTATCAAATAACCCAAGAAGGGTATTATGCGAAGTTGATGAACGAAATGACTGAGCGTTTAGTTGCTGATTACCGCAATAGTTCGGCGCTTGATGAGTCATTGATACAATATAGAGAAGCGCTGTTGCAATTAGTTGATGCGTTCACAACGTTTGGTGTAACTCACAATGAAGGCCTTCGCGGAGAGTTCAGACAAAGCGCACATAATGTGGAGACACAGCTAAAGGGTGTCGATACCGCCTTGAAACCTATGATTGAACAACAAGAAGGCCAAGTGCGTATTTACAGTCTAAGTATTGCTGCGCTCACGTCTATCGTGTTAATTCTGGTATTGATCAAGAGTTTTGCGACATTTCACCGCGCTTTTGTTAACTTTCTTACTTTCTTTTATCGCTGTAAGCGTCAGTATCAAATGATTGATACGAGAAAGTTAGGGTTTGCAGAGTTAAAATCACTCGCAGAATTGGCGAATGAAATGGTCGAGTCCAAAAGAGATATTGAGGCGCGGCTAGCAAGTGTAGAAGCCGAGTTGGCCACTAAGAAAGCCTCATAACCACAGAGGGCACTTTTATTTCTTAAGCGGTCGACTCATTATTGCATCAATAAGGTATAAGCCAAGCAAGGTAGAAGCAAAAATGAAGTTTAACCGCTTAGGAAATAGCGACTTACAGGTGTCGGATGTGTGTTTGGGCACAATGACATGGGGCATTCAAAACACCCAGCAAGATGCAGACGAGCAAATGGCGTTTGCCCTGGATAAAGGCGTGAACTTTGTCGATACGGCCGAAATGTATCCTGTTCCCCCAAATGTAGATACCTATGGCGATACAGAGCGCATTATCGGTAATTGGATTTCGCGGAACGAATCAAAGCGCTCTGACATTGTTTTAATGACTAAAATTGCTGGCAGCGGTTTGAAGTACATTCGCAACGCAGGGCCCATTACAGCTGACGCTATCGCAAACGCACTCACCTATTCATTAGAGCGCTTAAAAACCGATTATATCGACGTTTACCAGCTTCATTGGCCGAATAGAGTTACACCTCATTTCGGTAAGCATTGGCCGGATGGTGCTGATCCAACCAAAACCAATCGAGAAAAAGAACTGGATGGTATGCGTGATATCCTTTTAGGCATTAAGCGCGCGCTGGATGAAGGGAAAATTAGACACTGGGGGCTGTCAGATGACACGCCTTGGGGCATTCACGCCTTTCTTACACTTTGCAAAGAGCTGGATATGCCGCTTCCAGTTTCTATTCAAAATGAGTTCAGTTTACTTCATGCGAAAGACTGGCCTTATTTAATTGAAATGTGTGAACTAGAGAACATTGCTTACCTTCCGTGGTCGCCGTTAGCAACGGGTATGTTAAGTGGTAAGTATCAGGATGGAGCCAGACCGGAAGGTAGTCGTTGGACACTAGCTCAGCGTATGGGGTTATTTAGAGATAAAGCGCCAGCGCAGGCAGCTACAGCTGAATATATGAAGATTGCAGAAAAAGCAGGAATAACACCTTCGCAGCTCGCGTTGGCGTGGTGTAAGCAAGTGCCTGGTGTTACCTCAACAATTATTGGCGCTACCACTGTGCCTCAACTTAAAGAAAATATAGACGCGTTTGATATTTCACTTTCGAAGGAAACATTAGACGACATTCACGGTGTACTAAGGCAGTATCCTTTAGGCTTCTAAGCGAATTTTTTCTTCCTAAGAATGGCGGGGTAGCACTTCACTCCCCCGTCATTTTTGTGTAATACGCACGTCATATTATGTGTTTTTCAAGTATGAATTTGTGCGTATTATGTCAATGATTGACCCTCAACTAGCCCAGAACAGCGTGCTAGAAAAAGCACATAACTGGCGTAAGTGGCTTCTTTTAGCCTTGTTAGTCTATGTGATGTTATTAGCTGTCAGCATGATTGGCAGCGGATTCAAATTTGCTACTGGCGACCACGCGAAATCTCTTTTTAGTTTTGCTTCTAATCCTGTCATGGGATTGATTATTGGTATGGTGTGTACCGCACTTATTCAGTCTTCAAGTACGGTTACCTCTATTATTGTCGGAATGGTAGCGGGTGGTTTACCCATAACTATCGCTATACCCATGATGATGGGCGCCAACATTGGGACCAGTATTACCAACACCTTGGTGAGCCTTGGTCATGTTGCAAAAAAAGATGAGTTTCAAAGAGCCTTCAATGCGGCCACTATTCATGACTTCTTCAATGTACTGTCGGTACTAATTTTCTTACCTCTTGAAATGGCGTTTGGTATTTTGGAGTTTTTAAGTGCCCAATTGGTTGCGCTTATCCATACAGGTGAAGCCATCGGTGTGTCTGGTGTTAATCCTATTAAAGCGATGACGCAACCGGTAACAGACATAGTTACACAAGCATTCTCCTTTTTACCTTCTATTTATCCGGGCGTAGCGAAAATAATTCTTGGTATCGGCCTTATTATGTTTTCAATTACCTACATGGGTAAAATTATGAAATCACTTATGGTAGGCAAGGCAAAGGCGTTATTGCATACCAGCATAGGAAAAGGGCCACTCTCTGGAATAACGTCGGGTGCTGTGATGACAGTGCTAGTGCAATCCTCGTCAACCACCACATCGCTCATGGTTCCTTTGGTTGGCAGTGGAATTTTAAAAGCTAAGGATATCTATCCGTTCACATTGGGCGCAAATATAGGCACATGTATCACTGCGCTTATCGCAGCGTTGGGTGTAGTGGGGGTTAATAGTGGATTTGCACTACAAATAGCGCTTGTGCACCTGATTTATAACGTTCTGGGCGTTACGCTTATTTACGGGCTGCCTTTATTGCGCAATATTCCGCTCAATTTGTCTTATCAATTATCAGTGATAGCGGCAGAGCGGAAAATGTACGGCGCAGCTTATATCGGTGGCTTATTCTTTATTATGCCTTTGGGTATTATCTTCACTACTATGTAGCTAATGTAGCGCGCCATTCTATTTTTCTGTATGCACAAAAAAACGGCGCTGATGAGCTCAGTGCCGTTTCTCTTTTTTAACTTAGTGCATGTATTAGAATGCGTATTTTGCTGAAACTTGGAAGCGGTTCATGTCGCCTTCAAGGCCGGCTTCAATTTCACGCTTTGCGAAAGCGTATTCAGCGCCAACGGTTAGCGCTTTAGTTGGCGAGTACAAGTAGTTTACACGTGTGCTATAAGTGCTTTCAGTGGTAGCTAAACCCGTTAATGATACGTCATTGTCTGCTTCAAACGCCGAGAACATGATGCTACTGCGCGCTTTTTCGCTCCACTTGTGACGATACGCAACGCCGTAACCTGTTGAGTCTATGGCTTCAAGGTCGCCGCTTTCGGTAAGTACTGCACCATTAACTGCGTTTAGCGCAGAGTATCTGCCTAAACCTTTACCCGTGTTGAACGTGAAGCGAATATCGTCGCCATTAGACAAATTGTATTTACCGGTTACCGATACACCAAAGCTGGTTTCGTCCGCATCAATGCCAGCGGCATTATCGTAAGACAACTGTCTTAATAAGCCCGCTACTTTTACATAACCCCAGTCATACTTTGACGTATAGGCAGCTACAAAGTCTGGAACGCTGCTGTCGTCACTCGTAATTCGGCTACCACCGCCAAATGGCGTAATGGTTGATTCTGGGTTTTCAAGCGCAAGCTGTAGGCCGCCGTTGGTATATCTCACCATAACTTGACGGGCAAAGGTGATGCCGTCAGTGGTACCAATAAAATCAAGTGATTCTGGTAATGAACCTACGTCCATAAAGGTCGTCCATGTTTGGCCCACCAACCAATTCTTGTAAGTTAAGTACGCGTGGCGTACTCGCGGAGTGTAGGAGTTACTGATTCGCTCATCACCGCCGCTAGTTACAAGGAAGTCGAGTTCGAATACACCGTTAATTGTGTCGCCTTCAGCCGTAGGCGTTGACGTTGCAAAGCGGAATCGTGACGTTCTGATATGCGCGTCAAATTGTGGATCTTCGTCAACGCCACCAACAGGTGTTAGTGAAGGAATATAGAAATCGCGACCTACGCTACCTGATGCAATGGTGCCATCTGAGTAGTCACTAACCATAGCGTCGACTTTAACGTAGCCTGTGAATTTCACACTTGTGTCGCCGATTGTTGCTGCTTGTGCTGCACCTGTAGATGCTGCCAGGCACAGCGCTACTGCTGTAACCGTATTTTTTATTTTAGCTTTCATCGTGTCTGTTCCAAAAAAGTGGTTAAATAAATGTAAATTCAACGTTAACATTGCTGATTGTGTACTTATTATCTAAAAATTAAATAAGCCAATGGTCGCATAAGACTATAGTCGTAATACTTTTCTAGTAGAACCTTAGTTGTATGCTGCTAAGACCAAAGTCTCATTTTGCTTTGTGGGTGAATGGCTAGAGTGTTTCACCATACAACAAGAATTTTACATCATTGATATTGGAGGCAATCTTTATGACCGCCAGCAAAACTTATCCTGTGCCTGAGAACATTCTTCAGTCTACACATCTAACCGCATCTCAATATGATGAGATGTATAAGCAATCTGTAGAGCAACCTGAAGCGTTCTGGGCTGAGCACGCATCCATGCTTGAGTGGTATCAAAAGCCCACCAAAATTAAAAACACAATGTTTGGTGAAAACGATGTGTCTATTAAGTGGTTTGAAGATGGTGAGTTAAATGCCAGCTATAACTGTATTGACCGCCATCTAGCTGATAATGCTACAAAAGTTGCCTTTCACTGGGAAGGTGATTCACCAGAAGATAGCCAAGATATCACGTATCAACAAGTGCACTATGAAGTTTGTAAATTAGCGAATGCACTTAAAGAAATGGGCGTAGCAAAAGGTGATCGTGTTGCGATTTACATGCCGATGGTACCCGAGGCTGCCTACGCCATGTTAGCGTGTGCCCGAATAGGTGCAGTTCACTCAGTGATTTTCGGTGGATTTTCACCTAACGCTATTGCCGATCGTATCAACGACAGCAACGCCAAAGTCGTGATTACTGCAGATGAAGGCCGTCGTGCTGGAAGAAGTATTCCACTGAAAGCGAATGTGGATAAAGCACTGGCTGGTGATGCGTGTCCGTCTATTACTCATGTTTTAGTTCATAAGCTAACAGGAGGAGACGTAGACTGGAATGCTAAGCACGATGTGTGGTGGCATGACGCTGTTGATGGCGTGTCAGCGCAGTGTGAACCAGAGGTAATGAACGCGGAAGACCCACTGTTTATCCTCTATACATCAGGCTCTACTGGAACGCCAAAGGGTGTAGTACACACTACGGGCGGGTATCTCTTATATTCTGCGATGACCTTTAAATATGCTTTTGACTACAAAGAAGACGATGTTTATTGGTGTACCGCTGATGTAGGCTGGATCACAGGCCACAGCTACATGGTTTATGGCCCAATGGTGAACGCCGCATC
Organism: Alteromonas sp. CH_MED4-4; assembly: GCF_037029575.1. Taxonomy (NCBI): domain Bacteria; kingdom Pseudomonadati; phylum Pseudomonadota; class Gammaproteobacteria; order Alteromonadales; family Alteromonadaceae; genus Alteromonas; species Alteromonas sp. CH_MED4-4. The sequence continues at coordinate 26,250 of NZ_JAYMEU010000014.1, forward strand.
ACAAGTGTTCTTTGAAGGCGTACCAACTTATCCAGACGTTAAACGTATTGCTCAAGTAGTAGAAAAATACAAAGTAAATAGTTTATATACCGCACCAACTGCTATCCGCGCATTAATGGCGCACGGAGATGTTCCAACTGAAGGGTGTGATGTCTCATCGCTTCGCCTTTTGGGGACAGTAGGTGAGCCTATTAATCCTGAAGCATGGGAATGGTACCACCGCGTAATTGGTATGAGCCGTTGTCCTATTATCGATACATGGTGGCAGACAGAAACAGGTGGACACATGATCCTGCCTTTGCCTGGCGCTACGGAGTTAAAGCCTGGCTCAGCGACTCGCCCATTCTTCGGGATTCAGCCAGCGCTATTTGATGCTGACGGTAATGAGCTTGAAGGGGCAGCAGAAGGTAATCTTGTTATTAAAGACAGCTGGCCGAGCCAAGCTCGAACGGTTTATGGCGATCATCAGCGCTTTATCAACACCTACTTTAGCGCATACAAAGGTGTGTACTTCACCGGTGATGGTGCTCGTTGCGATGAAGATGGCTTTTACTGGATCACTGGTCGTGTAGATGACGTGCTAAACGTTTCTGGTCACCGTTTGGGCACCGCTGAAATCGAAAGCGCACTTGTTGCCCATCCTAAAGTAGCTGAGGCTGCCGTTGTTGGCTTCCCACATGATATCAAAGGGCAGGGTATCTACGTTTACGTAACACCAAATGAAGGGGTTGAAGCAAATGAAGCCCTTACTAAAGAGCTTAAGGCGTGGGTGCGTCAAGAGCTAAGCCCGATTGCTACACCTGATATGATCCAATGGTCTCGTGGATTACCTAAAACCCGCTCTGGTAAAATTATGCGCCGTATTTTGCGTAAGATTGCCGCCAATGAGCATGAGCAATTAGGTGACACATCAACGTTGGCGGATCCATCGGTTGTTGATACACTGATAGAGGAACGTCTAAATAAGTAGAAACTAAGGATATAGACAATGATAACCCTTCTAATCGCTGATGATCATCCGCTGTATCGCGATGCACTAAGAGGCGCGTTGTCGTTGTCACTTCCAGCCTTAACCCTCAAAGAGGCGGGAGACCTTAACACTACAGTCGATATTCTCAACAATGAGGATATCGACTTATTGTTGCTTGATTTGCACATGCCGGGTAGCAATGATTTGTTTGGCTTGCTGCATATTCGAAAACTCTTTCCCGAACTTCCTGTTGCCGTAGTCTCTGGCACAGAAGACACCACACTTATTTCAAAGATTATTAGCGTGGGCGCGCTAGGGTTCATCCCCAAAACTGCCAGTGCGCAAGATATTGCAAACGCCGTAGAAGCAATTCTGGATGGCGATGTATGGCTACCTGATAACTTAAGTGAAGACGTTGATGAGGTGAATGAAGAGTTCTCTGAATTAGCGGATAAAGTTGCCTCGCTAACGCCCTCGCAATACAAGGTGCTTTGTTACATGCGAGACGGCTTGCTGAACAAGCAAATTGGCTTTAATTTAGATATCGCAGAGGCCACGGTTAAAGCGCATGTCACTGCTATCTTTAAAAAGTTGGGCATAAACAACCGCACACAAGCGGTACTTATTGCTTCACAACTTGAGTTGGAGCCGCCAGCTCAGTAGCGTCGAACTTAAGCACGGCTTCTGAGGTAGCAAATTCCGGTAAGAACTTTTCCAATGCCAAGCGGCTTTGTTCACTTAGCAAAGGATTGTCAATTTCAATAACCGTTCGCCCTTCGGTAAGTGCCATACCTTCTCTAAAGTTATCATGAGCTAACAGTAGCTCCTGAAACTTACCCGTTTCGAAGAGCCTTAACAGACCCTCAGCTATCCGCCCTGCTAATGCCTGATTGTCGCTTCCTACAAAGAAAAAGATGGGGCTTGGGTATGAAATGATAAGGTGATCGTCGATAGTCAGACCGCGTGAGAGCGCCTTGTCAGCGAGTTCTTCTTTAATTTCCATAACACTTCTTGGAAACATATCAGCGAAGCCTTCCGAAACAATGCGAAATGACGCCCGGTAGGTCGTTTCCAACACCGGGATATCGTTTGCGCGAAATATCTTCGTATCGGGCCAGTCGTAGCCCAAAACCGCTCGGTATGCTCGTAACGCGTTTAATGACTTTACTTCTTTAAGTCGCGTATCGCCTTCTCTGACCAGCAGTGCACGCTTACCAAAAAGACCCGCCATAATGGGAATGCGAATGGGCAGGAACTGACGTTCACGCTCTGTCGAGGTAACGCTCCACGTCACGTCTAGCATGTGGTGTTCAAGGCTGCGTAGTTGACGCTCTTGCGCCGTTTCTTGGTCGCTGACAATCAGTTCAAAAGAGCCGTATTGAGGTTCAGTAACGCGCAGTGATTCTGTGAGAAGACGTTTAGCGTAGGCGTATACGGCGTCTCGCCCAGGGTGAATATTTGGCAGGCGGAGAACGGTGTGAGGTAAGTCAGTACTTACCTCGTTTGTGTTTTGCTGCTGAGCATTAGCACTCAATAGTGTAAATACACTCAACAGCAGAGAGGCAACACTTAGGGCTTTTTTCGTAACGTCCATATTTTGTATTTCATGCACTAAACGCATGCCTTACTGCAAGTTGCCGCAGGTTTTAACGCTGAATATCCATTGGCAAACTTGTATTGCTAGTCTTTTCCCGTCAGCAAAAAGTCGTGCTCGGGGTCTACAATAAATTGACCCCTCATCGCTTCTCTTCCGAGCAGCATCAAATAGGTCATTTCAGAGCGGTCCGTTAGGGTTAACTGAATATCCCACTGGTACCCGTCCATTATTATAGGCGTAATTATAACATAGCGCTTCTCAAGTGTAGCCGTTGAGCTTTTTACGCGTTTTTGTCCTTCTACACGTGCTTCTCTGCGAACCACGCGTTCAACGTTGTGAATGTCGGGATGGATATCAAATTTAATCCATAATTCACCGTCTTGATCAAACTCTTCAATGTTGTCAACATGAAGTGAAGACGTTGCCGCCCCTGTATCAACGCGTACGTTCAAATCAGAGATGGCGAGTTTTGGTAAATCGCACAGCTCTACCGCACCAACAATTTTTTTATTGTTCATCAGTTTTTCTACCAATTTTATAAAACAGGACCCTGTTCTGGTGGCAATAAATTGTCTTGTAATAATTCTACGTGTTCTGCAACAGTATCAGGCTCTGAAAAGTATGCAATGTGGTATACCGCTTCACCTTCTTGGGTAAGTGGAATATTTTGTTTACCAATTACAACACCTTCTGCAGGGCTTTCAAGGCTATCTAAATAATTGCCAAACGGATCAGCAATAATGGCCAGTTTGTCACCTTTTTCAACATGGTCACCTAGCTGTGCTAAATGCGTCACAAATCCACTTTCTGGCGCGCGAACCCATCCACTTTGGCGCGCTATAAAACGCTCGATACTGTGGCCCTTACTGCGGCTTTTATTCAGCATGCCCAAATGACGCATGGTATTAATAATGCCTCTTACGCCGGCACGAATAGAAAACTCGTCATAACGTAACGCTTGGCCTGCTTCGTAAAGCAGAATTTTAACGCCACTTTCACTGGCCGCTTCGCGCAAAGAGCCATCGCGTAACTCTGCGTTAAGTAGTACAGGTACGCCAAACGCTTTTGCCATTTCCAGTACTTCTGGGTCGTCTAAGTCAGCGCGAATCTGTGGCAAGTTACTACGGTGTATAGCGCCGGTGTGAAGGTCAATGCCGACATCGCACTTACTTACCACTTCTTTGAAAAACAAGTTGGCTAACCTACCGGCAAGCGAACCTTTTTTACTCCCTGGAAAACTGCGGTTCAAATCGCGTCTATCGGGTAAATAACGAGACTGGTTTAGTACGCCGTACACATTAACCATAGGCACCGCGATAAGGGTTCCTCTTATCCGCTCAATCGCTTTTGAGCGGATAAGTCTGCCTACTATTTCGATGCCATTTAATTCGTCACCGTGAATGGCTGCGCTGACGAACATAATGGGACCTGGTCGCTTTCCTCGTTTAACGTAAACCGGAATGCTCATATTGGTGGCCGTGTACAGCGGCGGCATTTCTAACTCAATCTTTTTTGTTTCGCCAGGAGCAATGTTTTCACCCCCAATTCTTAAAACATCATTTACCACTAACGTTTTCCTATATTTACGTTATTGCATAGCAAAGGGTAAAGGGCGCTAGCCCTTTCCACGGGTTTTTGTTTTGTGCGGCTCTGCACTTTTTTCAATGAACTCAATGATCATACTGGCGACATCTTTATTGGTCGCCTTCTCAATGCCTTCAAGGCCCGGCGAAGAGTTTACTTCCATAACGACTGGACCGTTGTTCGAACGAAGAATATCTACGCCACAACAATTTAGTCCCATCGTTTTAGCCGCATCTACCGCTGTTTTGCGTTCCGCTGGACTTAGGCGAACTAAACTTGCATGACCGCCACGGTGAAGGTTAGAGCGGAATTCCCCAGGTGCTGCTTGGCGCTTCATCGCTGCTACAACTTTTCCACCTACCACGAAGCAACGAATATCTGCACCGCCCGCTTCTTTAATGAACTCTTGCACTAAAATACTGGCGTTAAGGCCCATAAAGGCTTCAATGATCGACTCTGCCGCTTTTTGCGTGTCGGCCAATACCACGCCAATACCTTGCGTGCCTTCAAGTAACTTAATAACCACTGGGGCGCCGCCAACCGTTTTAATAACATCGTCGATTTTGTCAGGGTGGTGTGCAAAGCCTGTTCTAGGCATACCTATGCCTTTACGTGATAAAAGCTGCAATGAACGCAATTTATCTCGAGAGCGGCTGATAGCAACCGACTCGTTAAGGCTGTATGTGCCCACCATTTCAAATTGGCGAACGACCGATGTGCCGTAAAAGCTAACCGATGCGCCAATTCGCGGGATCACTGCATCGTAATAGGGTAGTCGCTTACCGTTATAGCGAACTGACGGTCGCGCACTGGTGATATCCATGTAGCAGTGCATGGTATCGATAACGTCAACCTGATGCCCGCGAGCCTGCCCAGCTTCGACTAAGCGTGAAGTAGAGTAAAGACGAGGATTTCTAGAAAGAATTGCAATGCGCATTATAAAAAAGCCTGTAGTTTGTGTTTTATTTTGTCGTTTTATCGACCAATCTATTACCACGTTAGAACGTGATTGTTAAATAGACAAGTCATTTTTGCGCGCATACTAATGTAAGTGTTCGGGGGTGTCTTACGAATAATTCTTGTTGTGTCGATTGCTTTTAATGCATGAACTTGAGTGTTTTTCACGTTAGCATTAGAGCGCGTTGGCCTTTCTAACGTAAAATCAGAATTTAAGGTCAGTCTGCTTAACGAAAAAATGTAAGGATTTGGGTTAATGAATGAGTGGTGGCATGGGTTTTTGGCGTGGTTAACTCAGTACCAGTCAAATGTCGTGTGGAGTGGTTTGGTTTTACTAATTTATTTGGCGATGTCTCGTAAGTTGCTACCAAAATTAGAAACCAACATCGTAAAGTCAAAGCTAAAATCAAATAGTGCTATTAAAGGACTTTTTGCTGCACGGGTTATTGTCGCTACAGTATCGTTAGCCTTGTTGTTGCTAGCATGGGGGATCGATTTTTCTGGGCTCTTAGTGCTTTCCACTTCTATCATCACGGTAACCGGTGTTGCGCTTTTTGCTAGTTGGTCACTCATCAGTAACATCACTGCGTATTTTATTTTGCTCACAAACGTAGCGTATCGCAGAGGTAATTATGTGCGCATTCTCGACGGCGATAACTTCATTGAAGGTGTGATTGCCGATGTAGGGCCGTTTAGCACGCGCTTGCTTACTGCTGAGCGTGAAACCCTCATGTATCCTAATAACCTAATTTTAACCCGTCCTGTTTTGCTCAACCCTAAAGAGAAGTGGGGAGCAATGGGAAAAGTGGTGGCGAAGTCGAGCGTAGAAACGCCGGTGGTTAAAATTGAAGAAAGTAAACCACACGACGAATTACTCTAGACGTCTTTCCTTACTCACATAGCGAAAAACCTGCAGCGAGCTACTAGCTACACGTTTTTCGCCTCCCTGATGTAGCGCGTCATACTTTGAAGTAGTGCGCGCAGTTTCGCTGGTTTTAGCGGTTTAGCTAAGAAGTTTACGCCTTGGGCTTTACACTGTGTAACTAAGCTTTCATCTGGTGTCGCCGTAATAAGCGCTGCTGGCACCACAATATTAAGTCGATGTCTTATCTCTTCAATCAAAGCTAGCCCATTTTTCTCGCTGTCATGACTGAGCTGATAATCCATGAGTAAGATTTGAGGCTGAATAGTCTCACAGACTTTCAACGCGTCATCCCAGTTGTTTGCAAGCACCACATTGATTCCCCATTTCTGTAATAGGGTCTGCATGGCATCTAAGTTCTCTCTTTGATCGTCCACGCAAAGCACGTCCATTCCTGTAAATGTTGTACTGCGGGGCTTTGCTGTAACGTTGGATACCTGTTTTGGCTCAGCTTTATCCAAGCTAAACGCAAAGCAGCTGCCTTTGCCTATTTTTGAGGTAACACTAATATCGCTGTTCAACTGCAGACTTAAACGTCGTACAACCCCCAAGCCAAGACCTATACCATGTTCCTTGCTTTCGTTTGCGCGGAAAAAGTCACCAAAAATGCTGTCTTTTTTATCGGTAGATATGCCAATGCCTGTGTCGATAACTTTGAAATAAACGGTGTCTTTGACAGGCTTGATAATGAACAAGACGCGGCCATTTTCCGTGTATTTCACCGCATTTGAAAGCAAGTTTTGCGTTATTCGGTATAAGTACGTTTTGTCAGCTTTTACCCAGCACGGGCGTATAATCGCTTTAAAACCAAGTCCTTTTTCCCGCGCGCGCATCGCCATTTCGTCCACAAGTGGTGACAGCAGGGTCCTTACATCAATAGACTCAATATCGGGTTTCATTTCACCTTGATCTAAGCGTGCGATATCCAGCAAAGTGCCAATCAGTGTTTCGCTAGACGTCACGCTATGGCTAAGCTTTTGAATAATGGCTAGCGCTGACTCAGTCAGTTCTTGTTCTTCAAGGGCGCTCACGTAGAGCTTGGCCGCATTTAGCGGCTGCAAAACATCATGGCTTGCGAGCGCCAAGAAGCGGGTTTTACTAGCATTGGCATCTTCTGCAGCCTTTCGTGCCCTTATCAGTTCTTTCTCGGCATCAGAGCGCCGTTCTATTTCAAGTCGAAGCTCGGCGTTTATGGAGTGTACTTCTTCAGTACGCTTCTTAATACGAGCCTCAAGGTCAATGTTTGATTCTTCAAGCGCTTGCTGTATTTCCACGTGTCCGGTGATGTCGTTGAAGCTTGTTACGAAGCCTCCGCCAGGTAAAGGATTACCTACCATCTCAATAACCCGTCCATCCATTCGTTGTCGCGTGAAGCGATGGGGCATACCAGAGCGCAAATGAGCCAGCCTTTTTTCCACTTCACCGTCTACGTTATCTGTGCCGAACTCACCTTGTGAAGCGTTATACCGAATAAGCTTTTCTATAGGCGTACCTACTGCCAACAAGTTATCAGGGTAAGGGTAGAGGTTGGCATAGCGTTTATTCCACGCTACCAAATTTAAGTGTTTGTCGACTACGCTAATGCCTTGGTCCATGTTTTCAAGTGACGTGAGTAGTGCAGTCATATTAAATTGCATGGCTTGCGTTGTGTCATCGAAGAAGTTGATAACCTCGGTAAAGTCCATCTTCTTACCACGCAATGCACTGTCTAGTAGTACTTTGGCACTCGACGCGCCAATAACGCCACCCAAGGCGCGTTCGCAAAATGATAAAAACGACTCATTTGGCGTATCGTCGTGCTTTAATTGGCAATTATTGAGTTGCTGATATTGCTCTAATAATTGTTCACAACGACCGGATCCCATAAAGGTCGACAATAACGTTATGAGATCGGAGACGGTCACGTTAGTTGCCTGCGCTTTAACGGTGTTGTTAGTGGAAATGGCAGGAGATACAAAGGCCTCAGCTTGCATTCTGTCGATAAGACGCTGCGGTGCAAAGTGTGAAAAGAGTATGTAAACAAAACTGTTCGCCGCTAAGCTAATCATGGCGCCTTGGCTAATGAGTTCATTTTGTTCCATTTGTGAAACTTGCTCGCTCACAATGGGAAGCACAAGCCACAATACCCAAATCACTAATCCCACCATTAGCCCTGCGTAAACCCCGTGCGCATGCGCGCGCTTCCAGTAAAGTCCGCCAACAATGGCTGGCATAAGCTGGATAACTAACGAGAACGCAATAAGCCCAATTGAATGAAGCGAGCGGCTGCTGGTCATTTGCTGGTGGTACAAAAACGCCATAAGCAAGATAAACGCGATGACGATACGGCGAATAAGCCTGATTTTGCTCGACACGTCCTGTTTGTCATCGGTATTGCCTGTAAATGCAAGAATGCGCGGCAAAATCACATCGTTGGTGAGCATAGTACTCAGCGTGAGTGTTGCCACAATGATCATAGCTGTTGCGGCAGAGAGCCCACCTACAAAGACAATCACTTGAAGAAGAACTGACTCTGAAAATACAGCCAGCGACAGTACGTAAGAGTCGGGCTCGATATTAGCGCCAGCAAAAATGGCTTTGCCTGCAATGGCGATAATAGGAATTACCGCTGAAATAATGGTCAGGTAGAGAGGGAATAACCACCTTGCCGTGCGCAGATGACCTAGGCTTAGGTTATCAATAATGGCAACGTGAAACTGCCTAGGCAAACAAACAATGGCCGCTGCCGCCATGATAGTTTGAGCGATGAAAGTAAACGAACCAAACTGCGCCAAGGCTATTTCATTGGTGAAACTTTCGAAGAATGGACCAGACTGGGTGCGCTTCCACGCACTATAACCAACAATGGCAACCAGCACTAACGCCAGCAATTTAATGGTCGACTCGAAGGCGATAGCCAGCATCAAACCCCGTCGGTATTCGGTGACGTCCGTTTGCCGGGTACCGAAATATATTGCGAATGCCGCGATGAAGCCAGTGGCGGCAATAATAATGCCGTTGCTGTTAGGCTGCTGAGTAAGGAGTTGGAAAGTAGCGCCCACTGCTTTTAATTGAAGCGCGATATAAGGAATAGTGGCAAGGAGCGCGATAAGTGTAACTACCAAAGCTACGGTTTGGCGCTTGCCATAGCGCGACGCGATGAAGTCGGAAATGGTAGTGATGTGTTGCTTCTTGCTGACGAGGGTTAACTTGTAAATAAACTTATAACCCAAGACGTAAACGAGAATAGGCCCAAGCATGATTGGCAGGTAAATCCAGGTGTCTCTACTTGCTTGGCCTACCATGCCGAAAAAAGTCCATGCGGTACAATAAATAGCGAGGGCCAGCGAATATATAGCGGGATGTGACGTTAGTGCTCTAGCGGTGGGCGAGTTCTTTTCACCCCAACTCGCCAGTGAAAACAGCAAGAAGAGGTACAGTACTGCAAGTGTTACCCAACCAAAAACCATAACGTTCCTTTTAACTTAGTTTTAACAATGCTGTCGCTATTATAATCATTTCGACCATGGTCTACCTACGACCATGGTCTCATTTTGAATTTTTAAAGGCAGGTCTAGAGTAATACGCGAGCTCCTAAATGCTTGACTTTGCTGCCTGTGATTGTTTTTCCTCAACCACGTAACACGCAGCAATAACGTTAACAAAGCCGGGCGTTAGGAATATGTAAAATCATAACAATCAATTAACCTGACATGAGGGTGAAACAATGGCATTTAGAAACGAAGAGGACAAAAAAGCGTATTGGAGGGAGAATCTCGCTCTTCTCGCCAAGCTTTTAGTCGTTTGGTTTATCGTATCATTCGGTGCCGGCATTATTTTTGTCGATATCTTAAATGAAATCCAATTTTTTGGCTTTAAATTAGGCTTCTGGTTTGCGCAGCAGGGCGCAATTTACGTATTTGTTGCATTGATCTTTGTCTACATGGCGAAGATGAACGCCATGGACAAACGCTACGGCGTAGATGAGGAGTAAATCATGGACGTTCAAACTTTAACGTTTATTATCGTTGGCGCATCGTTTGCGCTTTATATCGCCATCGCTATTTGGGCTCGCGCAGGCTCAACTAACGATTTTTACGTTGCAGGTGGCGGTGTACCTCCCGTTATGAATGGGATGGCAACGGCAGCAGATTGGATGTCGGCAGCCTCGTTCATTTCAATGGCGGGTCTTATCTCATTTATGGGGTATGACGGTGCAGTATATCTAATGGGGTGGACAGGTGGTTATGTTCTACTTGCGCTTTGTTTAGCTCCCTATTTACGTAAATTTGGCAAATTCACGGTACCTGACTTCATTGGGGATCGTTACTACTCACAAACCGCGCGTACAGTTGCTGTATTTTGTGCAATCTTCGTTTGCTTTACATACGTTGCAGGTCAAATGCGTGGCGTAGGTGTGGTATTCAGCCGCTTCTTAGAGGTTGATATTGTGTCTGGCGTGGTTATCGGTATGGTTATCGTGTTCTTCTACACCGTACTTGGCGGTATGAAAGGCATTACTTACACGCAAGTTGCACAGTATTGTGTAATGATTTTCGCCTACATTGTGCCGGCGGTATTTATCTCTATGATGGTAACAGGACATATCCTGCCGCAAACCGGCTTTGGTGCAACCTTAGCAGACGGTTCGGGGGTGCATATGCTGCAGAAACTCGATAATTTATCTGTCGAGTTAGGCTTTAACGAGTACACCTCAGGAACAAAAAGTACCATTGATGTATTCTTTATCACCTTTACGTTAATGGTAGGTACAGCGGGTCTTCCACACGTAATCGTTCGCTTCTTCACTGTGCCTAAAGTTCACGATGCGCGTAAATCTGCAGGCTATGCACTAGCGTTTATCGCAATTCTATATACCACAGCACCGTCACTAGCAGCGTTTGCCCGTGTGAATATGATCGAAACCATTAATGGACCTGAAATGACGGGAACCAGCTATGAAGAAGCGCCGTCGTGGATTAAAAACTGGGAACAAACTGGCCTTATTTCATATGAAGATAAGAACGGTGATGGCAAGATGTTCTATTCGGGTGACGAGCGCAACGAAATGAAAGTTGACCGCGATATCATGGTATTGGCTAATCCTGAAATTGCGAACTTACCTGCGTGGGTTATTGCACTCGTTGCAGCGGGTGGTGTGGCAGCAGCACTGTCAACGTCCGCAGGCTTGCTGCTGGTTATTTCAACCTCTGTTTCCCATGATTTACTGAAACGAAACTTTATGCCAAACATAACCGATAAAGCCGAGCTCATGTATGCGCGACTTGCTGCTGGGGTGGCCATTGTTATAGCAGGTTACTTCGGTATCAATCCGCCAGGCTTTGTTGCACAGGTGGTAGCATTTGCCTTCGGCTTAGCGGCGTCGAGTTTCTTCCCGGCAATTATTATGGGTATCTTCAGCAAGCGCATGAACGATAAAGGTGCTATTGCTGGTATGATTTCAGGTATTGCCTTCACTGCGGCTTACATTATTTACTTCAAATTTGTAAACCCAGCGGCCAATACGCCTGACAACTGGTGGTTTGGTATTTCTCCTGAGGGTATTGGTACCTTAGGTATGATGGTGAACTTCATTGTGGCTTTCCTTGTGTTCAAAGCAACAGATGAAGCGCCAGAAGAAATCCAAGAACTGGTTGAAAGCATTCGTTATCCTAAAGGAGCGGGTGAAGCATCAGCCCACTAAACTAATGTTGCCTTAAGATAGGCTTTAGCAAAATAAAACCAATCTACTGGCGAAAGTGAGTAGGTTGGTTTTTTCTTTTTGTGAACTGGACATTCCCTATGACTGCGATGGCTAAACAAGTTGAAGACTTTCTCAACACATCAGCACCTTTTGACGTGCTGGATAAAGAGCAGAAGCTTGAGCTAGTAAAACATACTGAATTGATTTACCTGACAGCGGATAATGTGGGCGACCTGCAAAAGGGCAGAGCGTCACTTTTTCTTATTCAAAATGGACAGTTTTCCGTCCAAGATTCAGATGCCCCTTTGCGCCATTTAAGTGAGGGCGACTACTTCGGCTACACCAATATAATGGAAAAACGTAATTTTTCATTAAGCATCAGTGTAGACAGTCCAGGTCTGGTTTACTGTTTTGAAGCGTCTGCTGTTATCCCGTTATTTGAACTGCCAGCAATTCGAAATTTTTTTGATGGGCTGCGCAATAATGCCCTTCAAAACCATGCTATTTCCGATAGTAATTCCATGTGGCTTTATAAAGGGCTTGAGGATGTTATTAATAAGTCTCCCGTGTCGGTGGACGTAGAAACGTCAATAACAGTGGCGGCGCAGATCATGACGAATCAAAAGGTATCGTCATTACTGGTTACACGAGAAGATAAACTTATTGGCATTATCACCGACCGAGACTTACGTTCAAGAGTGGTTGCCACCTCTCTCGATATTCATCATCCAGTCAGCCATATAATGACGCCTAATCCTGCGCAGATAATGGGAAATAGAACGCTATTTGATGCCTTGGCGCTTATGACCGAAAGGAACATCCATCACCTACCGGTTATCGACCAGAAAACCCTTGTGCCATTGGGTATGGTGACAGCCAGCGATATCATTCGTCATCAGCGTGGTAACGTTCTTTTTATTATTGGAGAGCTAAGCAAAGCGGAGAACCTTTACGAACTAACACGGCTATCCTGGCAGTTGCCGCATTATTTCTCTGCTCATGCGAAAAAAGCAGGGGACTATGACATTGCTGGCAAAATTTTATCTCAAGCTACCGATATTATGACAAGAAAGCTTATTGGCTTTTTCCAACAGGCTAACGGGAAAGCCCCCATGATGTTTGCGTGGCTTGTTTATGGATCGCAGGCAAGAGAAGATCAGACGATGGGTTCGGATCAAGACAATGGACTGCTTCTTGCTGAGCGGCCAAGCGAAGCGCAAGCAGAATATTTCGCAAAAATGGCTGATTATGTGTGTAACGGTTTGGCCAAATGCGGCATTAAACTGTGCGATGGTAATATTATGGCGAGCAATTCTAAACTTAGACTCTCGCTTGAGGAAGCCATTGAAGAAGCGAAGCGATGGGTAAAAGCACCAACTAAAGATGCGATTATGCACTTTAATATTTTTCTTGATGTTCGCTGCGCAGCCGGGGATATAAGTTTATTTAAGCAGTTGCAGCGTCAAAGGGCCCCCTTGATGAAGCAAAATATGTTCTTAGCAGCGCTTACGAGAAATAGTAACGAAATATCGGTTCCGCTTTCCATGTTTCAAAAGTTCATTTATGAAAAAGGCCGTAAAGAGAAGGACGTGATCGACCTTAAAACCCGAGCCGTGGCCTTAATTAACAATATCGCCCGTATATACGCGCTAGCTGATGGCGTGACGTTGCCTAACACACTTGCTCGGTTAGACGCGCTATCGGAAAATTCACAGCTCTCAAAAAGAGATGCGACTAACCTACGTGATATTTGGCTGTTTTTAAATCGTTTGCGTTGGCGTCATCAGTTGGAAAATAAAGTAACGGACAATCGTGTGTCGGTTTCAAGTTTATCATCGATAGAAAAGCATCAGCTAAAAGCCGCATTCAAGGCTATAGAGCGAACCAATCAAGCAATGGTTATGAAGTTTTCTGGCGGCGTAAGTTAACTCCATGATAACGCGAATAATCGAAGCCTGTGCATCGGTACTGTTTGGGAAGCGTCAATTCAGAAAGTCGTTACGTGATAAAACGTTGGGCGACACCCCTTTGGCGTCTGTTGATTTAGAGCTCACATCGTTAGACCCTGTGACAACTCAAATTACATCGATTGGCTATGTAAGTGGTTCAGCTGGAAAAATTACGCTTTCCTCCAGTGGCTATCACGTTATTAATACGTCAGCGGACTTAGGACAAAGCCCTGTAATACACGGATTGACCTTAGATATTTTGCAACAAGGCGAAGGCTTAGCAGACGCCATCAATTCATTGCTACCACTACTGAAGACACATGTTCTAATTTTTCACAATGCGCGATTAGATTTGATGGCGCTTGATAGTGCCTTCAAACGGTGTGGATTACCGCAGATGGAAGTGCTCTATATTGATACGCTTCAGCTCGCACTTTATCAGTTAAACAAACAACATCAGGTGTTACCGAGTAATAGTGCAACGCTAACGGTTTGTAGGCAACGATTAGACTTACCCGCGTTTCCTGAACACAACGCACTAGATGACGCGCTAGCGACAATGCAGTTGTTTTACGCCCAGCTAAATGAATTGGGAATTACTTTGGAGAATTCACTCGAGTCTTTGGCTCACACGAATGCTGTCGGCAGTTTTAAGCTGGGAGTACCGCATTAGCGTCTAGAGCAAGGCAACGCTAATTATAGTGCCTAAGCCTTAAGTTTTGTGGAATGACTCGATGCTTTTATTTTGCCAGCGCTTACTGCTGTCGGCGCCACGAGTTGATTTCGCCCAGAGGTTTTGGCCACATACAGATTTTTGTCTGCTTCTAACATGACGTAGTCGATAGTTTTATTGTCATCAGCATGCTTGACGGCTAAGCCAGCACTTAGCGTAACGCGTTCATACTCAGATGACGCATGAGGAATATTCAGGTCATAAACCGTTCGCAATAAGCGCTCAGTGACGGCCTTCGCGCCGTTTACATCGGTGTTAGGCAGAATAACCAAAAACTCTTCACCGCCAATTCTCACTAATTTGTCCATAGGTCGAAGTAGGGCGTCGTTGATCGTTTTACTGACCTTCCACAAACAGCTATCGCCATCTATATGACCATACATATCATTGAACAGTTTAAAGTGATCAACATCAAAAATAACCAAGGAGAGAGGAGTAACATTACGCAACCCATCTCTCACTAAACGGGGTAAATAGTCGTCTAAATAGTGGCGATTGTAGGCACCTGTTAACTTATCTACATAGATAAGCTTTTCGAGCAAATCGTTTCTAAGCTTGTGATTGATGTGTGATTTTACACGGTTGCGTAGGGTACAAGCGTTTACCGGCTTCACCACAAAGTCAACGCAGCCTGATTCCCAACATCTCGACTCTTCTTCATCACTTGACGAAGAGGTTACGAAAATAATAGGAATGTGAGCACACAACGGCTTTTTTCTTAACAATGCGGTGGTCTGATGCCCGTCTAATTCGGGCATTGAAACATCCATGAGGATTAGGTCAGGCGTATGGTACTTGCAATATTCAATTGCTTCTTTACCTGAGCCCACAGAGGCGCAGGCGACTGTGTCTTCAAGTAAAGTTTCCAGAACAAGTCTGCTGCTGGCTTGGTCGTCGACAATCAGTACTTTGCAATCTGCTAAAGTTCGGTCGCCAACTTGTTCAATATACACAAGTACTCCTAAACACAAAGGTGAGTGTTCAGGTTCAAGAGTACGCCTAATTTTAGAAAATGTGGATTAACCAAAAGTTTAATATTTAACCATTTGGTTCAATTTCACTCTTATCTTCTTATTTTATATCGTTTCTAAGAAAACAAATTAAACACTGCAAGACCAAATACGCCGAAGGTACACAGTGTGCCTATCATATAAAAATAGCTTCTTGGGCTTGGATTTTTTTCTGTAGCGATTGCGTAATACAGCCCCATATGAATGATGCGACTTAGCGCGTAAATCCAAACAAGAGCCGCAAGTATGCTGGTTGATGCGCCAAGAAAAATGCAAAGAAGAGCTGGAAGCGTAAACTGATGAATATTTTCGAGCGAATTGTGAAATGTTCTGTGGCTTCTGAATACGAAACTATCATGACTCAATTCCTCCCTGACTTTCCCTGGAATATAGCGAGACTGTTTTCTGTGAGCGATAGCGGCAACGATGTTTTGCACGAAAACGGTAAAGCTTATAAGCAAAAGGCCCGCAATACTATATGTGTAGACTGTGAACACGTGAACTCCTTTCTTTATTCCTTGAATGGATTCAGACAACTGGTTAGATGACAACGAAGGACTGTTTAAACATGCGTATGTTAAACATGCCCGTGACTAACTAACCGTTTAATGTTTCTACGCCGAGACTTGTTGAAGAGATCGAAGCACATGCATAAATCGATGAACGAAAGCACCAACTTTTAGTGCTTTCGTTTTCAGCGCTTTTCTTTGCAAGAGGGATTACAGCGCCGCTTTAACATCGTTTGGAAGCAACACAGTATCGATCACGTGAATAACACCGTTACTCGTCATGATGTCGGCTTTGATCACATTTGCGTCATTTATCATAACCTTATTCATATCAGTTGAGACCATTACCTTGCTTCCTTCGACGGTAGTGGCATCAGATAGCCCAGCTACATCTTTTGCTGTGACTTTACCCGTTACTACGTGATAAGTGAGAATTTTAACAAGGGTTTGTTTATTCTCAGGTTTCAATAGCATTTCAATGGTGCCTGCCGGGAGTGCAGCAAAAGCTTCATCGGTGGGAGCGAAAACAGTGAATGGCCCATCTCCCTTTAGTGTAGTGACCAAGTCGGCAGACTTAACTGCGGTGACAAGTGTTGAGAACATGTCGTTGCTTGCTGCCGTGTCGACAATATCTTTATGTCCATCCTTTGCATGATGGCCAGCAACCGCTGAGGCACTCAATACAACTAAGAAGAACGCACTAATTAACTTTTTCATACTCTTTCCTTTTGCCTATTACATTACGTTAAGTGAAATTCAACATCCTTCGTTTAGCCAACTACTGACCTACGCCACTGAAAGCTACTGAATTGAGAATTGTTACGGCACTTCAGGGAAATTTGATGATTAACTTTGTGTAATGCCAAGTCGCAATGTATGAGCACCTAAGGAAGCGAGTAAAATTATGCGTTGAATGAGCTTTAAACTGAGTTGTAAATAAAATGTAAATTCAAGGCGCACTGCTATACTTAATCTATCGAGTAAATAAGAAAGGTGCCTATTATGAATGCTCGACTCGCTGTTCCTTTGTTGTTATGCATAGTGCTTGCCGCTTGCCAATCTACTGATAATCAGCATGTAAAAGCTGCGCCCACTTTGTTAAACGACAGTCTCTTTCCTTCCTATACGTTATTTCCCGTAGAGTCTTCAGATGAAATTTTTTACTTAGACGAAGACGCACAGTTTTTTGCCGAAAGGGCAGTTTACGAAAAAAGTATCCTGCAAAAGAATGTAAAAGGGTTAGTAAAAGCAATTTTCGATCATTCTGATCATGGGATGCTTTATCGTAACAGCGCAAATACAACGGCAAATACAACATTTAATAACCGAGCCGCGAACTGTCTGTCTCTTTCTATTATGACGTACGCTTTGGCAGAACACGTTGGACTCAATGCAACATTTTACGAGGTGAAAATTCCGGAATATTGGACACGACGAGAAGGGTATAGCTTACTGAATGGGCACATTAACCTTCGACTCTCATTGCCAAATGAAAGTCCTGTTGCAGCTGTGGGAGGAACGTGGGCAGACGTTGATTTTGATCCACAAATGCTGCGAAATTACTTCCCAAGAAATGCCGTTTCCAAAAACAAAGTAATAGCAATGTATTACAACAACAAAGGAGCGGATGCCTTAGTGGCGAACAGCTACACTCGGGCCTATAGCTATTTTCGTGCAGCAGCAAAAGTCGCTCCCGAACTTCAGCAGAGCTGGGTGAACTTAGGTGTGCTTTATAGGATGGTGGATGAATATGAACAGGCTGAAATGACATACAAACACGCACTATCGTTAAATGAAGAAAACTTAACCGCATGGGAAAATTTATCCATTCTTTACACTTATCAAGATAGAGATAACGAGGCTTTAAAAATAACGCAAATGGTAGAAGCTAAGCGGAAGCATAATCCATATTACCATTACATTTTAGGAGAACAGGCACTTGAGGCAGGTGATATTGCATTGGCAATAGTTCATTACGAAAGAGGACTAAGACTTGATAACGCGCGCCATGAGATTCTATTTGGGATGGCAAAGGCCTATCACGAGTTAGGTGATGTAAGTGAAGCTCAACGTTATTTAGAGCGAGCGGTCAGGTATTCGCCCAATGAGCAAGAAAAGCAACGCTATTCGTCAAAACTGGCAACGATAGCAAGCAGTTAAAAAAAAGCCGCAGACTAGCTGCGGCAAAAGAATAACACTACAAAAGGAACTTAATTTATATAACGCCCAGCTCACGAAGGCGCTCTTGCAGGTATGACCCTGCGGTATGACGTTCTGAAAGAACAACATCTGGTCTAGGGTGTAAGAACAGCGGCAATGAAATACGAGATTTCGTCATGTCAGCACCATCTGGGTTTACAACCCTATGCGTAGTTGATGGGAAGTATCCGCCAGATGCTTCTTGAAGCATGTCGCCAATATTCACAATCAAGTTCCCGAAATCACACGGAACTTCAATCCAACTACCGTCTTTAGCTTGTACTTGCAATCCAGGCTCGTTGGCTGCAGGCAAGATAGTAATCAAATTAATATCTTCGTGAGCAGCTGCGCGAATTGCGTCTACTTCTTCATCACCTTTTAGTGGTGGGTAGTGCAGTATACGTAGCAAGGTTTGATCAGAATCTTTGATCATGTCACCCAGCGGTTGACTGTACTTATCGCTCACCTCTGAAGGAGAATGTTTTTCTATCCAACCCAATAGCTCTTTCGCTAGTGTGTTTGCTTCCCCATAGTACTGGGAAATCTGCGGGTGTAGCGCTTCTGGACACTGACCCCACGGATAGAAGTGGTAATACTCTTTAATGTCTTTTTTCGTAAAGCCTTTGGCTACCTCAGATACGCTCTGAGGGAAAAATCCGTCTTGTTTACCCTTGTTGTACAGGTAATCGTTCTTCTCTTCACTGTCGAAGAAGCCCTGCCAATTGTCGTAAATACCTTGAACTAATGACTGTTGGATAGGGTGATTTTTTAAAACACCGAACCCTGTCTCGCGAAGTGACTTCACGAATTCTTCTTGTGCGTTTTCCGCTTGGTAATCAACAGCAACTAATTGCATAACTTTATCCCGTATATTTTGACTGCGGCATTATAAAGGTAGACGGGCTACAGAAAAAAGTCGCAGAAATTGACATAAATCAACCCCGCGAGGAATTTGCGCGTAATTTACAGAAACCTGACCAGTTAGTCTAGTAAAATCTTGACCAACTGGTCCAAATTAATGAAATTTAACCAAGAGAGAGGTAAAAGCCCGCTAGCGCGGCACTCATTAAGTTAGATAACGTTGCAGCAATAACAGCTTTTAACCCCAGTCTCGCAATTTCTTTTCTGCGTGTTGGTGCCATGGCACCAATTCCACCCATCAAAATAGCGATAGAAGAGAAGTTTGCAAAACCACAAAGTGCAAAGGTGATAATGGCCTGAGATGCTTCAGATAGCTGTGATTGGTTCTCTAGGAAGTTTAGGTAGGCAACAAATTCGTTAACTACCATTTTCTGACCAATAAAGCTGCCTGCAAGTTGCGCTTCCTCCCATGGTACGCCGATTGCCCATGCAAGAGGTTGAAGCACATAACCCAGGATCCCTTCAAACGTCACGTTTTCATAGCCAAATAATCCTGCTGTCCAGCCAATAAGGCCGTTAAACATGGCAATAAGTGCTATGAAAGCGAGTAGCATTGCACCTACGTTTAACGCAAGTTGCATGCCTGATGCAGCGCCACTGGCGGCTGCATCAAATACATTGGCGTAGCCGGTATCTTCCGCATCTACGTCATGTAAATCTTCATTTGGCTTACTGGTTTCTGGCAACATGATTTTTGCCATAAGTAAGCCACCTGGCGCAGCCATAAAGCTAGCTGCTAGCAAATACTTAAGATCTACCCCCATGCCAGCGTAGCCCGCCATTACTGAACCAGCAATTGACGCCAAACCACCCACCATAATGGCAAATAGCTCAGAGCTCGTCATGTGTGGAATAAAAGGGCGAACCACAAGAGGCGCTTCTGTTTGGCCCACAAAAATGTTGGCAGCAGAAGACATGGATTCAGGTCGGCTAGTTCCCAGCGCTTTCTGTAAAAAGCCACCGATAACCTTGATGATCAAACCCATTACTTTGAGGTGATAAAGAACGGCAATAAGCGCCGAGAAAAACACGATAACTGGAAGCACGTTAAAGGCAAAAATAAACGCGATCGACTTGTCACCAATAGGACCGAACAAGAAATTAATGCCTTCTTGGCTATAAGCAATGATGTTGGCGACAAAACGCGTTGCGCTCAACAATACTTCTTTACCAGGTTCAGAATACAGGACAAACGCGCCAACGGATGCTTGAATAGCAAATGCGCCACCAACGGTGCGCCAATTTATATTGCGTTTCGCCGATGATAACGCGAAGGCAATACCCAGAAGGACTGCAATGCCCAGTAAACTCACCATAGTAATGTTCCCTTAAAGAAGCGCTTGCTGAATGTGTGATTTGATCACATCTAATGCAATTTGGTTTTTGCCACCTTGCGTCACTACTACGTCGGCAGTGAAGCGGCTAGGTTCGATAAATTGATGATACATAGGCTTAACAGTTTCTTCGTACTGTTTTGCCACAGATTCAATACTACGACCGCGTTCTTTTAGGTCGCGCATCATTCTGCGCATCAAACAAATATCAAGAGGAGTATCAATGAAGATCTTCACGTCGTACAAAGGAAGTAGATCAGTACGAGCAAGTAGCATGATACCTTCAAGAATAATGACTGGCGCAGGATTTAGACGCTCAGTTTCAGGCAAACGCGTATGCGTTTTATAGCAGTAATGTGGATAGTCAATAGGCTGACCATCGCGCAATGCTTGCAAGTGTGCTTTCAAAAGCTCATGTTCAAAGGCATTCGGGTGATCATAGTTGTTCTTCTCACGTTGCTCCATGGGAAGATGATCTTGCGCACGGTAGTAGTGATCTTCGCGCAGCACTTGAACAGGGCGGCCTTGAGCACTGAAGCCGTTAAACAAATTTTTTGTAAAAAGAGACTTCCCAGAGCCAGAAGCTCCAGAAATGGCAATAATAAGTGGCGATTGCATAGTACTATAAAGCTGATTTTGTTGGTGCAAAGATACGCGTTTAGGCCTCGCGAATCAATGTTATATTCACAAGTTCTCGGTTTTTGGATCGGTCTTTGCTAGAACTTTATCGTATTTTCAAGGTATTGCAGGGTGTTTAGTCAGCATGCAAAAAATACCAAAAAGTTCTCCAAGTGGTCAGTTTTTAACTGAACAAGTCAAAATATCGCTAGTTACCAATTATCTCTATATCGTCGTCCTTAATACTCGGTAATGCATACGAATGCTGCTTTGAGCGAGAGCCCTCACCTTGCGCTCTGGGTGGGTAGTAGGTCTCTTTTTCATCAACATAACCAGAAAATACATCGTCAAGTGCTGCGCGTATTTCGCTGAGGGTTTTATCTAAATTTGCATTGAAATCTGGGCGTTTTCGCTTGGTATGGCCCAATTCGATTAATCGACCAAAACTCTTGTTGGCCAGAGCCAGTAGTTCAGTCGGAACGTCTTTATGTGGCTGTAGAGGCTGATCGGGGTGCTCTATACAATATTTTACTAGAGCCGTGTAAAAGCACAGTGGTTTATTCTGCAACGTGATGGCTTTGTCATCGATTCCGTTAGAAATCGTTTTATCTTTTAAGTTGATTACGAGTTTTGGGGAAGGAGGGATAACTTCTTCTAAGGTTGCGCGTTTCCTTTTGGTTTTACTCGAAACAGCAAAAAATGGTGTAACGAGTAATGATGCGATAAGCGCAGTCCAACTAAAAGCAAAAGTACTGGTGACGGCTTTACTTCGCATCTCTACCTTAATGACTTGTTCAGCGTTGACGAAATTTGCCGTAAAAGACAAAGGGTAACCCGTAAAGTCTTCATTGCTCGTCACAATATCTTGGATTCCTCTGACTAGAACGGGGTAGTTTTCGTCCTTAAGCGTGCCGTTTAGTTTTCCAAGATAACGGTAAATGGCGAACTGATTTACAGGCGTGTTAAGGGTGTTGTTTCCAACGTCTAAAAACGCGCTGTCTAGGCTTACCCTTCGCTCTACCTTATCAAGTGCACGGTGAAGAGAAGTATGGTGTGAAAAGTATTGTGCAGTCAAAGCGATGCATTGGAAACATGCTAACAAGACAAGACCATTAAAGATGATAAAGGCTTTGGGCTTAAAATATATTCTCTTACTACCCATTAGTTACACCCTTCCTCTAATGTAATAGTTTTGTAATAAGGTCTAGGATGAGACATTGCAACTTCATGAATTACCGACTGTATAGCGCAAAATAAGTCTGTGTTTTGCGTCTGCATTTTCAAATACCATTGCATTCCACTTACACTTTCCTGCAGCGGCGTTGCATAGTTTCTTGAGAAGTTGTCTTTGTCTTCTTCTGCCCAATATGAGGAGATAATATCAATATCACCCGCGAGCAAAGCTCGTCGCAGTTCTTGGTGAGAACTGAAGTAAACAATATCTAAATTGGAGTCACTGAGTCCGAGGTTCTGCAAAACAGTTTTGGGAACAATATGACCAGAACGGCTGCTCGGATAATCGAGCAATCCTATCTTTTTACCTAGCAAGTACTCTTTAGATAGTAGAGGTCGTTCTCTTAGCGCGATAAAAAAAGCTGAGTAGTCAGGATGCGATGCTACTTTGGTTAATCCATAAATTTGGTCAGCCCCGAACGCATCTACGACATTACTTTTCACCAGCGCTAAATCAACAACGCCATGATTAATGTATCGAAAGGTATCGTAATCACTTTGGCCTATTGTAACTTTAACTTCACCGTATTGGCGCTTAATCGTTTTATCATTGCATAGGCGCTCGCTTGCCATTTCAGCAATTCTACCGTCAGTAACATACACAGAAAAGACGTCGCTATTGCCCTGTAAATCAGTTTTGCAGGTCAAATATTGACCGGTTTGTGGGGCGATGTCACTATACTCATCGGAATTTTGAAAATAGTTTATCGAACCGCACACAAGTGCAGCTAAGATAAAAATTATCCACTTTCCGGTAGCAACAATTCTGAAATTCGTCAAAAAAACGACCAAATGAATTAACGATTTATATAGTGATTTCATCAGTTAAGGTTATTTATTGCAATAGGTAAATTTATTTTATTGTGTTAACTCATTGAAAAGTTATGTATTTTTATGAGTAAACCTGATTTTTATTAAACGCTGTTTATTAGTAGCATATCTGCCAAGAATAGAATCAGCTATTCGTCGCAGATTGACAATAATAATAACAAGTAAATTAACCTGACCATATGGTCAAGTATTATTTTGCAAACTCAATAGCCTCGGGCGATTGCTGTTAAATAAAAATATAAAATTGTAATAAATTTGACACGAACCTTTACGACAATTTGTCGGGTTCAGTGAAAGTCATAGGTTTTATGTAGTACTTTTTGCACTACACTAGGCCGAGTAAAAAAGAATTTTAAACAAAAGGGAAACACACACATGAACTTCAAAGCAAAGCTAAGTCGCGTAGCGATCGCTGTTGCTGTTGCTGCAGGTTTGGCTGGTACAGCCACGGCACAGACAACAACGTCGTCTATTCGAGGCAATGTTGTCACTGAAGCTGGCTCAGACCTTTCTGGCGCGACAGTCACAATTAAACACGAACCTACAGGTACTTCCTCGGTCGCGACCACAAATGAAAACGGCACTTTTTCTTCGCGCGGTCTTCGCGTGGGTGGCCCTTATACTATCACTATTTCAGGTGATGGTTTCGTTCCTGCGAAAGTAGAAAACGTTTATCTTTCTCTAGACCAAGCGTTGGATCTTCCAATTCAACTTGAGTCGTCTCGTAGCACTGAAGTTATTACTGTAACTGGTAGTACTGCAGGCACTGGGTATACTAATGAAGCTCTTAGCACAAGTCTAGGTCTTCAAGCGCTTCAGCAAGTAGTATCGATTGACCGTGATATTACAGATGCGGCTCAACTTGACCCTTTTGCATCAGTAAACGTTCAAAGCGGTGGTTCAAAAGAGCTTAGCATTGCGGGTGCGAATAATAAGTTCAATTCTTTGACAGTGGATGGTGTAGCATTAAACGACCGTTTCGGCCTTAACGCTAACGGTTACCCTACTCAGCGCTCTCCAATTTCTTATGATGCAATTGAATCTTTGTCAATCCAGACCGCGCCGTTTGACGTTGAGTATAACGGGTTTACCGGTGGTACAATCAACGCTGTAACCAAATCAGGCACGAACGAATTCCACGGCTCAGTTGGTTACTATTACACTGACGATTCATTCGCTGGCGATAACAATGGTGATGAAGAATTCAATCTTGATTTCGAAGAAGAAACGTTTGTTGCCACTTTAGGTGGTCCGTTAATAAAAGATAAGCTCTTTTTCTTTGTAGCTTACGATAAATTTGAATCTGTAGCACCGCTTAATCGTGGGCCTGCTGGGTCAGGCGCCGTTAATGAAGTTCCAAATATCACGCTAGATGATGTTGCCCAAGTTTCTCAAATCGTTTCTGACGTTTGGGGCTTTGACATAGGCAACTTCCAGAAAGACGATGTACAAGACGAGAAAGTTCTTGCAAATATCGATTGGAATATCAACGATGATCACCGCGCTAAGTTTACTTATATGCTTACCGACGGTAACTCAATCAATGAGCAAAATGGTAACAACTTCCTAGCGCAAGACGAAGTACTTGGCGCATCTTCTGCGTGGTATGACCGCTCAGAAAAGGTTGAAAGTTTCATTGCACACGTCTTCTCTGACTGGACTTCAGACTTCTCTACACAGTTCAAAGTAGCAAAAACAACGCAAGCTACAGGCCAAGAGTCGCTAAATGGTTCTGAGTTCCCTAACTTTGCCGTTTTCCTACGTGAAGTCGATGGCGATGAAAATTACTTGACGATTGGTCCAGACCGCTTCCGTCACGGTAACTCTCTTGATCAGGACTTCTTCCAAGTTAAACTAGTTGGTATTTACACAACTGGCGACCACATCATGAAGTTTGGTTATGAGCGTGAAGAAGTTGACGTAAATAACCTATTTGCACAAAACTCTGAAGGTTCATACCTATTTAACAGCCTAGAAGACCTTGCAAATGCTGAAGCTTCTGCGCTGCTTTACAATAATGCTATTACAAACGATGAGAACGACCTTCGTGCGATCTGGGGTTACAACTACAACTCACTTTACTTCCAAGATTCTTGGGAAGCGACAGCTGAGTTAACTATTGACGCTGGTATCCGTTATGACTGGTATGAAGCTGAAGGCTCTATCCGCGAGAACCAAAACTTTGTAGACCGCTACGGCTATTCAAACACCAATGATGTTGATGGGCTGGATGTAATTCTTCCTCGTGTGTCATTCCAGTGGTATGCGTCTGATTATACAACTGTACGTGGTGGTATTGGTCGCTTCTCTGGTGGGGCGCCAAGCGTTTGGGTATCAAACAGCTACTCAAATGACGGCGTAATTTCTGACAATTATCAAGACTTTGGTTCTGGTCAGACATACCAAGTTCCTACTACACCAGATGCTGCTACAGGCCAGTACATTCCACAGAACATTCTTGACCAGCTTGCTAACATTGACCCAGATGGCGATGTGAACGCGCTGGCAGATGACTTTGATATACCTACAACTTGGAAAGTAAGCTTAGGTGTTGCGCACGAGCCAGAGATGGAAGAACTAGAAGGTTGGTTGTTCTCTGCTGATGTGCTTTACAACAAGCTTGAAAATGCTACTTACTGGTATGATCAACGCTGCGAAAACCCAGTTAGTACAGCGCCTGATGGTCGTGGTGTTTATGACTGTAGCGAAGGTCCAGAAGCTATCGTAACAAGCTCAATTGATGAAGGTGATTCAATATTATACGCCTTGTCTGCTTCAAAAGCTTGGGATACCTCTTATGGCTCATTCGACTTCTTTACAAGTTATACTTATGCTGACGTAGAAGATATCGGCTATGGTACATCTTCAACTGCGACATCTAACTACTCCGACTTTGCTGCTTATGATCGTCAACAACCACAAGCTGGCACGTCTAACTTCCAGACCGAGCACCTTTGGAAAATGCGCTTCAATTGGAAGAAAGAGTTAATTGACGGCTATGAAACGACTGTTTCAATCTTTGCCGAGCGTCGCTCTGGCCAGCCTTATAGCTACACATTCGATGAAAACAACGCATGTGTGCTAGATGTTGGTGGTGGTCGTTGTGCGCGTGAAAGCCGTAACGATGATGCAGGACACCTGCTTTACGTTCCAGATGGCATCAATGATCCATTGTTTGCAGCAACTTCATTTGGTGGTGACCTAGCAGCTCAGCAAGAGTTCATCGACTATATTAATAGTTCAGAGCTAGCTCAGTACAAGGGTGGAATTGCTGAACGTAATGGCGACAACTCTCGCTGGTCAACAATCATTGATGTGCGTATTCAACAAGAACTACCAGCGCTTTACCCTGAGCATAAGTTGACGGTTTTCTTTGATATAGAAAACTTCGGTAACCTACTGAATGACGATTGGGGCCGCATCGAGCGTACTCGCTATGAATATGAGCGTGCTGTAGTTTCTGCAAATATCGTAGATGGTCAATATGAATATTTTGACTTGAACAGTGATTCACGTATTAAAAACCTAGAAGTGCTTGACCAATCAGTATGGCAAGTTCAGTTCGGTATTAAATACGACTTCTAATTACTTAGTTTAAAAAAGTTGTAGTGTTAGGTGCCACTCTCCTTAACAGGAAGTGGCACTTTTTTATGTCTGCGATTTATCTCACACACCTGTTACTTACCGCGCATAGCCTTTGCTTATGATCTAAGTCCCTCCACTACACGAATTAACTGACGAGAAAATTTTTTAAATGCTCGCAAGGAGGGCTTATGACAAAACGTATGCTAATGGTAATGACGTCTCATGAAATAATGGGTGATACGGGTAAGAAAACAGGCATGTGGTTAGAAGAGTTCGCAGCGCCATATTACGCATTTAAAGATCAAGACTATACGATTACCCTTGCGTCGCCAATGGGAGGCCAAGTACCTATCGACCCAAATAGCCTTGCAGATGATGCGATGACAGACGACGCAATAAGATATACAAAAGATGAACTGGCGCGAAGTGCAATGGCGTCGACCATACCGCTTGAAGATGTGCGTGCTGAAGAATTTGACGCCGTATTTTACCCGGGCGGTCACGGCCCTTTGTGGGACCTTTCTGACAACGCGCACTCGATTAAGTTAATCGAAGACACAATTGCAGCGAATAAGCCTGTTGGTGCAGTGTGCCACGCTCCAATCGTGCTTAAGGACGTTAAAACTCCAGATGGCAAGTACTTAGTTGATGGTAAACAGGTAACTGGATTTTCAAACAGCGAAGAAGCGGCAATGGAACTCACTGACGTAGTGCCTTACTTAGTTGAAGATGAGCTAGTCAAAAAGGGTGGAAAATATGAAAGTGCCGACGATTTCGCCGTAAAAGTGTGTACTGATGGCTTGTTGGTAACGGGACAGAATCCACCATCGTCACGCCCCGCAGCAGATGCGCTAATTAAGCTTTTATCTTAGGAAAGCTTCAGTTAATTACCGAGTCAGAAACCGCATCTTGTATGCGG
Organism: Alteromonas sp. CH_MED4-4; assembly: GCF_037029575.1. Lineage (NCBI taxonomy): Bacteria > Pseudomonadati > Pseudomonadota > Gammaproteobacteria > Alteromonadales > Alteromonadaceae > Alteromonas > Alteromonas sp. CH_MED4-4. The sequence continues at coordinate 53,804 of NZ_JAYMEU010000014.1, forward strand.
TTTCTTATTTTTTGATTGTCAGCTTTTGGAGCCATGGCTAAACGTTTTCAAATAAATCTTCAACGCGTTGTCTTAATTCTTCAATTCTTGTCACGTCAGCAGGGGCAATAAAAATCGTGTCATCACCCGCAATCGTCCCTAATACGCCATCTTTTTTACTCAATGAATCAAGTAGACGAGCAATAAGCTGTGCAGCACCAGGGCTGGTTCTAATGATTACCATTACGTTGTTGTGAACGATATCCAGTACTAGCTGTTTAAGAGGGCTTTTAGCCGTAGGCATACCTAGCTCTGGAGGCAAGCAATACACCATGTCACCTCGGGCATTTCGCGTGCGTACCGCGCCGAATTTGCTTAGCATTCTAGAGATTTTAGACTGGCTGATATTGTCGAAGCCTTGTGCTTTTAATGCATCAACAATTTCACCCTGTGAACCGTAACTTTCTGCTTTAAGAATTTCTTTAAAAGCTTTGATGAGTAGCTCTTGTTTTGCGTTTGCCATTAGCGCTCTTTTCTTTTTTGAGGGTTATCGTTAGGAATTATATTTAGTATGCGTATATTGTGCCGTACAGGTAGACTTTGCGCAATTTCTTTGCATAATCATTCATGATAATGAATATCGAGATAAAATCGCCATAAATAACGTTAATAAGACGATCCGGTGATTGAGTTTTCCCCCGCGTTGCATTAGTGTGACGTTCCGTTTAAATACGTGAAGTAATCCCATAGGAGAAATGGTATGAAAGTAGCCGTGTTAGGTGCTGCCGGTGGTATTGGTCAGGCGCTGTCTTTGTTGTTGAAAACACAATTGCCAGCAGGTTCAGATTTAGCGCTTTACGACGTAGCGCCAGTTGTTCCTGGTGTTGCCGTTGATTTGAGCCACATCCCCACTGCGGTAAAAGTAACCGGTCACGGTAAAGATGACCTAGCTGATGCACTAACTGGAGCAGACGTTGTTCTAATTCCAGCGGGTATGCCTCGTAAGCCAGGTATGGATCGCTCTGATCTATTCAACATCAACGCCGGCATTGTTAAAAACCTAATCGAAGGTGTAGCTGATAACTGCCCGAACGCGTGTGTTGGTATCATCACTAACCCAGTTAACACTACTGTTGCTATTGCAGCTGAAACGCTTAAAGCAAAAGGCGTTTACGACAAGAATAAGCTTTTCGGTGTAACGACACTAGACGTTATCCGTGCTGAAACGTTTGTTGCTGAACTTAAAGGTGTAGACGTATCTTCTGTGCACGTACCGGTAATCGGTGGTCACTCTGGTACAACTATCCTTCCTCTACTTTCACAAGTTGAAGGCGTAGAGTTCACAGACGAAGAAGTTGCTAGCCTAACTACTCGTATCCAAAACGCGGGTACTGAAGTTGTTGAAGCTAAAGCGGGCGGCGGTTCTGCAACCCTATCAATGGGTCAAGCAGCGGCACGCTTCTGTCTATCTCTAGTTGCAGCAATGCAAGGTGAGAACGTTGTTGAGTACACTTATGTACAAACTGACGACAGCGACGACGCAGCATTCTTTGCACATCCAGTTCGCCTAGGCGCAAACGGTGTTGAAGAAATCTTGCCATACGGCGAGCTAAGCGCATTTGAAGAAAAAGCGAAAAACGACATGCTTGAAGGCCTACGTGGCGACATCAAGCTAGGCGTAGACTTCGTAAACGGCTAGTAACGCCTGAAGCGGATGTACTAGCATCTGCTAGAAAAGGCTGGATACGTTCTTACGTACCCAGCCTTTTTTGCATTTAAGACATTACAAAAAAAGCCTGCTCAATGAGCAGGCTTTTCATTATAACGTTACGCGTTCATTGGGCTCTAGCCTGTATTACGCATACCAATTGCAATACCCGCGATGGTAACCATCATGGCACGCTCTAGGCTAGTGTTTTGTGCATCGTCACCGGCTTTACGAATACGATCCAGAAGCTCAATTTGCAGGTAGTGAAGGGGCTGAAGATATCCTGCACGGATCTCCATAGACTCTTTACCCTGCGGGTCGTTCTTCATGATGTCGCCGTCACCGGTTATAGCCAACAGCGACGAGATGCTTTCTTTAAGCTCGCTACGCAATGCTTCACCAAAGTGTTTAAGCTCTTTGGGTACCAAGCGCTCATCATAAGCTTCGCTGATTCGCGGATCGGCTTTATGGAACACCATGTCCAGCATTGAAAGACGTGAACGATAGAACGGCCATTCGCTGAACATCTCGTTAACCACTTTTTCATTTTCCGGTGTCTTCACGCTATCGATAGCGCGCATAACGCCTAACCAGCTTGGCAGTACCAAACGGGTTTGTGCCCAGGCAAATATCCATGGAATCGCACGTAGGCTCTCAATACCACCTTGTGGCTTACGCTTCGCTGGACGACTACCTAGTGGGAGTTTGCCTAACTCTTGCTCTGGCGTTGCAACACGGAAGTAAGGTACGAACTCTTTATCGTGACGCACGGTTGCACGGTAGTTATCGCGACCTTGGGCTGCCATTGCAGTTATAAGCTCTCGCCATTCTTCTTTTGGTGCCGGAGGCGGGAATAACATGGCTTCAATTATGGCGCTGGCGTAAATACCTAGGCTGCGTTTAGCCAGCTTAGGCATACCGAATTTATAGCGAATAGTTTCGCCTTGCTCAGTTACGCGGAAGCCGCCGTCTAGCGAGCCAGGAGGCTGAGAGTAAATGGCAGCATGTGCTGGCAAGCCACCACGACCAATTGTACCGCCACGGCCGTGGAATAGCGTCAGGCTTACGTCAAACTCATCAGCAATCGCAACCAAGGCTTCTTGTGATTGGTATTGAGCCCAGCCCGCAGCAAGTGCACCTGCGTCTTTGGCTGAATCTGAATAACCAATCATAACGAATTGACGACCTTTAACGTAACCGCGATACCAGTCGATAGACAGAAGTTTGCGCATTACGTCAGGCGAGTTGTTCAAATCGTCTAGCGTCTCGAACAATGGCGCCACTGGCATTGGCCAATCTACACCACTTTCTTGAAGTAGCAGCTGAACGGCCATAACGTCCGATGGCTCACTGGCCATAGAGATAATATAGATACCAAAACCGTGTTTGCTGTGCTTCGCAATTACCTTACAGGTATCAAGCACTTCTTTCACGTCATCAGACGCATCCCATTGAGCAGGGAATAGCGGGCGTTTTGAGCCAAGCTCGCGCAATAAGAACGCTTGCTTGTCGGCTTCGCTCCACTGAGCATAATCACCAAGACCTAGGTAGCGTGTTAGTTCGCTGAAAACGTCTGCATGACGTTCAGAGTCCTGACGCACGTCAAGGCGCAGAAGGTGAATGCCAAATACACGAGCACGACGAATAGTGTCTAGCAGCAGACCGTTTGCTACAACTTGCATTCCGCAGTCTAACAGTGACTGGTAGCAAAGCATCAGTGGTTCAATTAGCTCATCATCACTTTCAACCCAGTTTGAAGTATCTGGGTTTTTACCTGCTAAGTAGTCGCTAATGCCATCGCGGGTTGCGATGAACTTGTCCACAAGTGGACGAAGAAGGGCGCGGTATGGCTCGTTGGCGTCGCCGACTTTTTCGCGTAACGCGTCGTTGCAGTCGTACATTGAAAGCTCAACTTGCAAGCGATCAAGATCAATCGCGAAAAGCTTGGCCGCACGTTTTCTAGCAAGTAATAATACTTGCTCAGTCACTTTTGACGTTACAAATGGGTTGCCGTCTCTGTCGCCGCCCATCCAAGAGCTAAACTGAACGGGAGACGCATCTAGTGGCAGTGATACTTCATAATCTTCGTTTAGGCGACCATCAAGCTCGCGCATAAAGTCTGGCACTGCTTCCCATAATGAGTTTTCAATAACAGAGAAGCCCCAGCGTGCCTCATCAACCGGTGTTGGACGTACTGAACGAATTTCTTCAGTGTGCCAAGCCTGTGCAATAAGGTCAGCAATACGGGTTTCAATTTTCTTACGCTCAACATCATTAAGCGACTCTTGGTGAATAGCCTGAAGGCAGTTCGCCAATTCTTTATGTTTGTGAATAAGTGTACGGCGCGTAACCTCAGTTGGGTGCGCGGTCAGTACAAGATCGATGTTCAGTTTTGCAACCGCATCCTGCACTTTTTCAGCTGTTAATTCAGCTTTATCTAGGTGTTTAAATAGTGCATCAATAGACGCATCAACATTCATTGCCGCATTGTATTCTTGCTCAGCAATGTTGCCCAAATTCAAGAATTGTGCGAATGCACGGCCAACAGTAAGCAAATCGCTGTCAGACATTGTTTTGAAAGTTTCTTTCAGTTCTTCGCTACATGTAGCGTCTCCCTGATAAGAAGCTCGGCCGCCTTTACGAATCTTTTCAATACGGTCTAGCCACTCTTGACCCAATTGATTTTTGATTGTTTCACCTAAGGTTTTACCTAGGTATCGAACGGTATCTTTCAGTTCAGCATCGTAGTGTGTTTGCATGCTATCCTCCTAAATATATGGCCTTAACCATACTGTGTCCTTTGCGACTTGTCTAACCACTTTCGGTTATAATTTACAACATTTTGATACTTTTGCACCCTAGTTAACATTGCTCAAAGCAAGATATTTTGTGGTGTGATACACTCTTGCACCGGAAAATGCAGAAACATTCTCGCGTTATGCGTTTTGTTTGAAATTTGTACTGCATTTGTAATTTAATTTCAGGAGTTCTTGTGACTGATACATTCAATACAGTAGAAACCCAAGCAAGTTACGGCATTGGTTTTCAAATGGGTCAACAATTACAATCAAATCCGTTTGACGGACTAGCGATTGACGCTGTTGTAGCTGGCCTAAAAGACGCCTTCGCAGGTCAAGCGCCTCAGGTTGATAACGACACACTACGTGATGCGTTCGGCGAAATTCACAAGCGTATGCAAGCGGCTAAAGAAGAAGCTAGCAAAGCGGTTATTGAAGAAGGCACAAAGTACCTTGAAGAAAACGCAAAGCGTGATGAAGTAACCGTAACTGAATCTGGTCTTCAGTACGAAGTTATCGCTGAAGGCGATGGTGAAACGCCAGTTGCGGCTAGCACTGTGCGCGTTCACTACCACGGTACACTTATCAACGGTACTACGTTTGATAGCTCTTACGAGCGCGGACAGCCAGCTGAATTCCCAGTAGGCGGCGTTATTAAAGGTTGGACTGAAGCACTTCAACTTATGAAAGTAGGTGCTAAGTACCGTCTATACGTGCCACATGATCTTGCTTACGGTGAGCAAGGTGCGGGTGCAGCTATTGCACCATACAGCACGCTTATCTTTGACGTAGAGCTTCTTGACGTTCTAGGTTAATGTGTTTTTCACAGGTGTGCAGTTCTGTACACCTGTGTTCCATGCCTTCTTATTCATAATTAATAACGTTTTATAAATTTAGCCCGCACTTGGTTAAATTTAGCGTTATGACCTAATGTTTCTTTCCCCTATCTGTTTTCTTCTCTCTTTTCTCGTAAATACAAAGTAAAACTAAATTTGGCACTTTGTTTCATTGGTGTCGCCTTGCGTTTGCGATATGCTAAGTTTTATCTGCTCCGAGTTGTTATCAGTGGCTTCGGCATTACAATAGCCCCACGCTCAAATAAGGAAAATTATTATGGTTATCAAGCCTAAAGTGAGAGGCTTCATTTGTACAAACGCGCACCCTGTTGGCTGTGCAACGGCGGTTGACGAACAAATTGCTTATGTAGAAGCAAAAGGCGACTTAGGCGAAGGCCCTAAAAATGTATTGGTTATTGGTAGCTCAACGGGATACGGCTTAGCATCACGCATTACTTCTGCGTTTGGCTATGGCGCTAAAACGCTGGGTGTGTGTTTTGAAAAAGCACCAACGGAACGTAAAACGGGTACTGCCGGTTGGTACAACACCGCTGCATTCCACGAAAAAGCCAAAGCAAAAGGTTTGTATGCAGAAACTATTAATGGCGATGCGTTTTCCGATGAAATCAAAAATGAAACCATCGAAAAAATCAAAGCTGAAATGGGCAAGGTTGATTTGGTCATTTATAGCCTTGCATCCCCGCGTAGAACCGACCCAGAAACAGGCGTAACGTATAAATCTACGCTTAAGCCTGTAGGGCAGGCGTACACTACGAAAACCTACGATACTGATAAAGACAAAGTGCATGAAGTATCGCTAGAGCCAGCCAACGACGAAGAAATCCTTAACACCATCAAAGTGATGGGCGGTGAAGATTGGGAACGTTGGATGGACTTTTTACGTGAAGCCGATGTGCTTGCTGAAGGCTGTAAAACCACCGCATATACCTATATCGGTAAAGAACTAACATGGCCTATTTATGGTCAAGCGACGATTGGTAAAGCGAAAGAAGACCTAGATCGCGCTGCCGCAGCCATTATTGGTAAAAACAGTGATTTGCTTGTGCAAGCCAATGTGAGCTCGTTGAAAGCACTAGTAACGCAGGCAAGCTCAGCCATTCCTGTAATGCCTCTGTATATTTCACTTATTTACAAAGTGATGAAAGAGGAAGGCACCCACGAAGGGTGTATTGAGCAGATTCATGGCTTGTTCACACAGTGCCTGTACGGCAATACACCAACGTTAGATGAAGCAAATCGCTATCGCATGGATGGCAAAGAAACTAACGATGCTACTCAAGCGAAAATTAAGGCGCTATGGGATCAAGTGACACAAGAGAACTTTCATGACTTAAGTGACTACAAAGGTTACAACCATGAGTTCTTAAAACTGTTCGGTTTTGATATTTCAAGTGTTGATTACGACAGTGAAGTTGACCCAATGGTTAATTGGTAAAACCTAAACTTACCATTAATTAACCTAATGCTTATATGCACAAAAGCCGTCTGATTTGACGGCTTTTTTGTACCTGATTACAAGTTGATACGGCGTATGGATTCGCAAAATGTAAATGAATAAGACCAAAGGTTTACATTAAATTGTAGAAAAATTTGCCTTTATCTTGAAATAGCGTGGCACAAACGTATGGGTTAATGCTAAAATCCCGAAATTAAGTAGGGGTCTTTTCTGCCTCTACCAAAACAGCAGTAGCGATTGCAGCTACACAACAACAATAATAAGTGTAAATTTCTGCTGGTGGTCTATAAAGAAAGGGCGAATTAAGCGTCCGCAAAAGGAATTATGCGTTACGGCTTCATAACAGGCTGACCGTAGCAATTGCAGCAAGTTCCATCAATCAACAACGAAAAGGTGTTCTACACCTGTTAATAGTGCGCTTTTGCATGCTGACAGGCAGGTTTTCTGCGGTCATGCAAAAGGGTATTTCTATTAGAGTAGTGCGATTACATATGATAAAAATCAAGAAAGGTCTCGACCTCCCAATTGAGGGAGCGCCAAAGCAGGAGATTGCTGATGCATCTGCTGCAACGCGCGTTGCCATTCTGGGAGAAGAATATGTGGGTATGCGCCCTACCATGCACGTCCAAGTTGGCGATGTAGTGAAGAAAGGTCAGGTGCTTTTTGAAGACAAAAAGAACCCTGGCGTTAAATTCACTGCCCCAGCAGCGGGTGAAGTGGTAGAGGTTAACCGTGGTGCAAAACGTGTTCTTCAGTCTGTAGTTATCAAAGTGAACGGCAGCGATGCTGTAACTTTTGATAAAATTGCAGCTGACCAGATCGCGAGCGCTTCACGCGAGCAGCTTCAGTCAATCCTTGTAGAGTCAGGCATGTGGACAGCGTTCCGTACACGTCCATTTAGCAAATCTCCTAAGCTAGACTCTGTTCCAAGTTCAATTTTTGTTACAGCAATGGATACCAATCCACTAGCAGCAGATCCTGCAGTGATTATTGCTGAGCGCCAAGACGATTTCGTAAATGGTCTTAAAGCATTAACGCAATTGAGCGGTGGCAAGACTTACGTTTGTAAAGCGGCAGGTGCATCTGTTGCTACTGGCGATGCGGCAGTTGATGTTGAAGAATTTGGCGGTCCTCACCCTGCGGGCCTACCGGGTACTCACATCCACTTCCTTGATTCTGCTGGCATGAACAAAACGGTTTGGCACATCAACTACCAAGACGTTATGGCAATTGGCGCATTGCTGACCTCTGGCGAGCTAGATAACCGTCGTGTTATTTCACTTGCAGGTCCTGCAGCAACCAACCCACGCCTAGTGCGCACCGTAATGGGCGCAGACTTGACCGAGCTTACTGCTAGCGAGCAAGTAGACGGTGAAGTACGTGTTATCTCTGGTTCTGTACTTAGCGGTACCACAGCGATGGGCGTTCACGGCTTCCTTGGTCGTTTCCACACCCAAGTTTCACTACTAAAAGAAGGTCGCGAGAAGAAATTGTTCGGTTGGATCCTACCTGGCTCAAACCAACACTCAGTGACTCGTGCTTACTTAGGTCACCTAAGTGGCAGCAAGAAATTTGATATGACAACAACTACCAATGGTTCTGAACGTTCTATGGTTCCAATTGGTAATTACGAACGCGTTATGCCCCTAGATATCATTCCTACGCTTCTGCTTAGGGACCTGATTTCTGGTGATACTGACGGTGCTCAGACGTTGGGTTGCTTAGAGTTGGACGAAGAAGATTTGGCATTGTGTACTTATGTATGCCCTGGCAAATACAACTACGCTCCTATCTTACGCGACCGTTTGACCACGATAGAGAAAGAGGGTTAAGTCATGGGTTTAAAAGCGTATTTAGAAAAGATCGAACCAAACTTCGAACCAGGTGGTAAGCATGAAAAGTGGTATGCGCTTTACGAAGCTGCGGCGACCATTTTCTACACCCCAGGTAAAGTAAATAAAGCTAACACGCACGTGCGTGACAGCATTGACCTTAAGCGCATCATGATCATGGTATGGATGGCAACATTCCCAGCTATGTTCTTTGGTATGTATAACATTGGTTTCCAAGCGCAAGAAGCTATTGCTGCTGGCGCAGGAACACTACCTGATACGTGGCAAGCAGGCCTATTCGCTGCCCTTGGCGGTGACTTGGCAAATGCGGGTACACTAGGTCTATTCTTCTATGGCGCATGTTTCTGGTTGCCAATCTACGCGGTAACGTTCGCGGTAGGTGGTTTCTGGGAAGTATTATTCGCGTCTGTGCGCAAGCACGAAGTTAACGAAGGTTTCTTCGTTACATCGGTACTGTTCGCACTAACACTTCCAGCTACTATTCCTCTATGGCAAGTTGCACTAGGTATTACCTTCGGTGTTGTAATTGCTAAAGAAGTATTTGGTGGTACAGGTCGTAACTTCCTTAACCCAGCATTGTCTGGTCGTGCATTCCTTTACTTTGCGTATCCTGCACAAATTTCAGGTGACCAAGTATGGGTAGCGGCAGATGGCTATTCTGGTGCAACGTCTCTAAGCCAAGCGGCTTCTGGCAACCTTGATTACGCGAACATGGATCAGTGGATGAACAGCTTCATCGGTACTATCTCAGGTTCAGCGGGTGAGGTGTCTACCCTTGCTATTATTCTTGGTGGCTTGTTCATCATGTACATGCGTATAGCAAGCTGGCGCATTGTTGCTGGTGTAGCAATTGGTGTGGCGTTCTTCGCAACCTTGCTAAACCTAATCGGCAGCGATACGAACCCTATGTTTGCTATGCCTGCTCATTGGCACTTTGTTGTTGGTGGTCTTGCTTTTGGTATGTTCTTTATGGCGACAGACCCAGTTTCTGCGTCGTTCACAAACCAAGGTAAGTGGGCTTACGGTATCTTCATTGGTTTCATGACGGTACTAATCCGCGTCCTAAACCCAGCCTTCCCTGAAGGTGTAATGCTAGCAATTCTATTTGCTAACTTGTGGGCGCCACTGTTCGACTATTTCGTCGCACAAAGCAATATCAAGCGGAGGGTAGCACGTGTCGGCTAAGAAAGAATCTTTAGGCAAAACGGTAGGTATTGTTGTTGCCGTATGTTTAGTTTGTTCAATTGTTGTTTCTGGCGCGGCTGTTGGTCTTCGCTCTTTACAACAAACAAACGCAGCTCTAGATAAAAAGAGCAACATTCTTAATGCTGCAGGCCTTTATGAAATGGGCATGAGCAATAGCGCAATTGAAAGCACGTACAGCGAGCGAGTAGAGCAGCGTTATGTAAATCTTGACGAAGGTACTTTCGTAGAAGCGCCTAAGCCAGATTACGATATGTATAAAGCAGCCAAAGAAACTGAGTACAGCACTAAGGTGACTAACAGTAATGTTGGTTTTCAACGCCGCCCTAACGTGGCAAGTGTTTACTTAGTTCGCGACGACGCAGGTGATGTATCTCGTATCATCCTTCCTGTGCACGGCAGCGGCCTTTGGGATCTTATGTACGGTTTCTTAGCGGTAGACGCAGACGGCCAAACGGTTCGCGAGCTTATTTACTATCAGCAAAAAGAAACGCCAGGACTAGGTGGTGAAGTGCAAAACCCTGCATGGCAGGACAAATGGGATGGCAAAGAGCTTTACGAGAATGGCGAAGTTGCTATTCGCGTAGTGAAAAATGCTAACCCTAGCAATCCTCACACTATCGATGCGCTTTCAGGTGCAACCCTAACCAGCAACGGTGTTGAAAACACTATTCGTTACTGGGTAGGCGAGCAAGGCTTCGGCCAGTTCCTGAAGAACCAAGCATGGCGTTCATAAGGGAAGTCTCATGGCAGATACTAAAGAAATGAAAAAGGCCCTCTTTGGGCCAATCCTGGACAACAACCCGATCGCCCTACAGGTATTGGGTATCTGTTCAGCACTGGCAATTACCACTAAGCTGGAAACAGCATTGGTAATGTCGCTTGCGCTTACAAGCGTTGTAGCGTTCTCAAACTTGTTTATTTCACTAATTCGTAACCAGATCCCATCTAGCGTTCGAATTATTATCCAGATGACTATCATTGCGTCGTTGGTAATCGTTGTTGACCAAATTCTGAAAGCGTATTCGTATGAAATATCGAAGCAGCTGTCGGTATTCGTTGGTCTGATTATTACTAACTGTATCGTAATGGGTCGTGCTGAGGCTTACGCCATGAAGAGCCCACCTCTGATGAGCTTCCTTGATGGTATTGGTAACGGCTTGGGTTACTCTTTCATTCTAATTGTTATTGGTACAATTAAAGAGCTATTTGGTTTCGGTACTATTTTAGGTTTCGAAATCCTTCCACTGGTTCAAAACGGTGGCTGGTATCAGGGTAACGGTTTGTTAATCCTACCATTCAGCTCATTCTTCTTAATCGGCGGTATGATTTGGTTTATCCGTACTATCCGTCCAGAGCAAGTAGAGCCTAAGGAGTAAGTCATGGAACATTATTTGTCGTTATTTGTTCGCTCAATTTTCGTTGAGAACATGGCGTTATCACTTTTCTTAGGTATGTGTACATTCCTAGCGGTATCTAAGAAAGTTAAAACTGCTATGGGTCTTGGTGTTGCAGTTATCGTGGTACTAGGTATCTCTGTACCCGTTAACCAAGTTATTTATGTAAACATTCTTGCTCCAGGCGCACTAGCATGGGCAGGTTTCCCAGAAGCTGACCTAAGCTTCCTTAACTTCCTAACGTTTATCGGTGTTATCGCGGCGTTGGTACAGATTCTAGAGATGAGCTTAGACAAGTTCTTCCCTGCGCTTTACAACGCACTAGGTATCTTCCTTCCGCTAATTACCGTTAACTGTGCAATCTTCGGTGGTGTGGCGTTTGCGGTACAGCGTGAATACAACTTCACTGAAAGCATCGTTTACGGCGTTGGTAGTGGTATGGGCTGGGCACTAGCAATTGTATTGCTAGCGGCAGTACGTGAAAAGCTGAAGTATGCTGATATGCCTGATGGTGTTCGTGGTCTTGGTTCTGTATTCATGATCGCGGGCCTAATGGCACTTGGCTTCCAGTCATTCACTGGTATTCAGCTGTAATAGAGCTCGGGAGCATATAAATGAATAACGTAGAAATATTTCTTGGCGTCGGCATGTTTATTGCCATCGTATTGGCGCTAGTATTTATCATTATGTTTGCCAAGTCTAAATTGGTACCAAGTGGTGATGTAACTATCACTATCAATGGTGACCCAGACAAGGCAATCAAAACTGCACCGGGTGGCAAACTACTTGGTGCACTAGCTGACGCAGGTTACTTCGTATCGTCTGCGTGTGGTGGCGGTGGCTCATGTGGCCAGTGTCGTGTAGATGTACACTCAGGTGGTGGTGAAATCCTTCCAACTGAACTAGACCACATCACTAAAGGTGAAGCGCGCGAAGGCTGCCGTCTTTCATGTCAGGTTGCTATTAAGCAAGACATGGAAATCGAGCTAGAAGAGTCGGTATTTGGTGTTAAGAAGTGGGATTGTGAAGTTATCTCTAACGATAACAAAGCAACCTTCATCAAAGAACTGAAGCTTAAAATTCCTAACGGTGAAAGCGTACCTTTCCGTGCAGGTGGCTACATTCAGATTGAAGCGCCGGCTCACCACGTTAAGTACAAAGAGTTCGATATTCCTGAAGAATACCGCGGTGACTGGGAGCGTTTTGGCTTCTTCGACATCGAGTCTAAAGTCGACGAAGAAACTATTCGTGCGTACTCAATGGCGAACTACCCAGAAGAAGAAGGCATTATTATGTTGAACGTGCGTATCGCTACGCCGCCACCTAATAACCTAAGCCTACCTGCTGGTAAAATGTCATCGTACATTTGGAGCCTGAAAGAAGGTGACAAAGCGACTATCTCTGGTCCATTCGGTGAATTCTTCGCGAAAGAAACTGAAAACGAAATGGTATTCGTAGGTGGTGGTGCAGGTATGGCCCCAATGCGTTCTCACATCTTCGATCAGCTTCGTCGCCTTAAGTCTAAGCGTAAGATGAGCTTCTGGTACGGTGCACGTTCACTTCGTGAAATGTTCTATACAGAAGACTTCGACGAGCTAGCAGCAGAAAACGATAACTTTGAGTGGCATGTAGCACTTTCTGATCCTCAGCCAGAGGACAACTGGGAAGGTTACACTGGGTTTATCCACCAAGTACTTCTTGAGAACTACTTGAAAGATCACCCTGCACCAGAAGACTGTGAGTTCTACATGTGTGGACCACCTATGATGAACGCGGCCGTAATCAACATGCTTAAAGATTTAGGTGTTGAGGACGAAAACATCATGCTAGATGACTTCGGTGGCTAGGCGTTTAATTTAAGAACTACTCGCTTAAAAGTTATTAAGCATATTAAAAGGGGCGTAAGCCCCTTTTTCGTTGAAGCAAAACGCAGAATGCACATAATAGCGATTGAATAATGTGCATATTAGCTAAGGACAACATCGTGATTCGATTTGCTATTCGAATTTTCCTCGCCTTTGTTGCGGTAGGTATTCTACTTCTCGCAAGCTGTAGCGACGAAAAAACGCCTGTAGTACACCTGCAAGGGCAGACAATGGGCACAACCTACAACGTTAAGTACCTTGTAGCGGAGACACCGGTAGAAGGCTTACAAGCTGAAATAGATGCCCGTCTTGTTGAGGTTAACAAGATGATGTCTACTTACGACCCAACGTCAGAACTATCAAGGTTCAATCAATATCGCTACACCGACAATTTCGCCGTATCACCAGATACGCTAACCGTAGTTAACGAGGCATTACGCTTGGCTAACCTTAGTGGAGGAGTACTTGATGTTACCGTTGGCCCATTGGTTAATTTATGGGGGTTTGGACCAACTAAGCGCCCTGAAAAAGTACCAAGCCAGACAGACATCGACGATATTCGCGAATATGTGGGTTATAAGAAGCTGTCAACCACGCCTACAGGCTTAAAGAAAAGTCACCCAATGCTTTATGTCGACCTGTCGACTATTGCAAAAGGCTTTGGCGTTGATGAAGTGGCGGAGATCCTTGAAAACCACAACATTGAAAACTACCTTGTAGAAATAGGTGGTGAAATGCGCGTGAAAGGTGAACGAGGCGACGGCAGTGAGTGGCTGATTGCCATTGAAAAGCCAGTTACCACTGAACGTGCTGTTCAAAAAGTTGTCTCAATAGGAGAAAACGCGGTTGCTACATCAGGTGACTATCGCAACTATTACGAAGAAGACGGCGTTCGTTATTCGCATCTAATCGACCCCACAACGGGCAAACCTATCTCACATAACCTGGTTTCGGTTACGGTAATTCATCCTTCTTCAATGACGTCTGATGGTTTGGCTACGGCGTTTAATGTAATGGGATGGGAACAAGCGATAGCGGTTGCTGAGCAAGAACAACTCGCTGTATTCCTCATTCGTCGCACAGAAGACGGATTTGAAGAGTATGCATCGCCAGAATTTGATAAACTGGTCACAGTTCATAATTAGGGGGTAGCAATGTCTACATTCATTCTTGCTTTTGGTTTCTTTCTAACAATGGTACTGGCTATGGCCGTAGGTTACCTTTTTCAGAAAAAATCAATCTCTGGAAGCTGTGGTGGCTTAGGTGCACTAGGTATTGAAAAAGCCTGTGACTGTCCAGAACCGTGTGACCGTAAAAAGTCGCGCATGGAAAAAGAAGAAGCCCGCCAGAAAAAACTAAACGAGTGGAAGCAGAACCAAATTTTGTAATGCTTAACCCATCGTTGGTTTAAGGTTTAAAAGCGCTGTTTGATACTAATCGACAGCGCTTTTTTGTTCTGTGAGTATATCTATCTAGCTCGTTAACGTTGAGTTCTATTGAAGTTGCCGAACGATATCCATTGATTGATGAAGAACCCTAATTATTCTGATACCGTATTTGAACTTTCTAAAAACGATCATATGTTTATTCACATAGCTAGAAAAACACCCCCATTTAATATCATTTCTCGGTATAGCTAACGCCGAGTTGGCATCGTTTGCAAGCTCGATAAATCTTGACTCAAGGTCATCTAAATAATTATTGCGTTGCTCCTTGCCCCAGTACTCTTCGGTATAAACACCGATCTCATATAGATCATTGGCAGCAGCTTTTGAAACGCGGAATTTAGTCACTATCTACTATCTAGCCGTTTCTTAAGAGAGTCCATTGAAAAATTAATGTCGTCTTCACTTTGTTCTCCTTCTTCAATCAAGAGCCTCAGCGCATTTAACTTTGACGATGCGTCTTGTTCCTGAAGCAGTCTCAATGCAGCGCGAATTACCTCGCTTTGATTGTTATAATTGCCTGAACTTACCATCGCTTCGATAAATTCGCTCATACTTCTACTTGGTTGAAATGTAATTGTTCTAGCCATATGACAAACCCTGTAAGTAAATTACTTACAATATAGCCGGATCGTCTCACACTCGCAATTACGCCTAAGTAAAAGTAAGCGTTATTAATGGGCTTATTTGTATTAATTCCTGTTCAACATTGCCTTGAATCATGCGTGTGAGGCATCAATCTTATCAAGAATCGACAACGACATAGTGTAATTAAACGCTATTGATAATATACTGTCTTTTTGTACAGTTTCGTGTGAGCACGTTAAGCTCAAAGGCAGGTAATGCGAAAAATTATCCACGTCGACATGGATTGTTTTTACGCCGCAGTTGAAATGCGCGACAACCCAGCCTTGCGCGATATTCCCATTGCGATAGGCGGCAGTGCCGACCGTCGAGGGGTTATTTCTACCTGTAACTATCCCGCCCGTAAATTTGGTGTGCGCTCAGCTATGGCTACAGCGTATGCTTTAAAGCTATGCCCAAACTTGACCCTCGTAAAAGGGCGCATGGATGTGTACGCTGCCGAGTCGCAAAAAATACGTAAGATATTTGCTGATTATACCGACCTCATTGAGCCTTTATCATTAGATGAAGCCTACCTAGACGTGACTAATAGTGAATTTTGCGGTGGCAGCGCCACGTTAATTGCTGAAGAAATACGCGAGCGCATTAAAAATGAACTTGGGCTTACAGCTTCAGCAGGTGTTGCGCCTTGTAAGTTTGTGGCTAAAGTGGCGAGCGATGAAAATAAGCCCGATGGAATTTGTGTTATTACTCCTGATAAGCTCGATGAGTTTGTACGCGAAATGCCACTAAAGAAAATACCGGGCGTAGGCAAAGTCACCATGCAAAAGCTTCAGCGTATGGGGCTTAATACCTGCGACGATGTTCGCCAATACCCTTTTGAGCGCATTCAAAAAGAGCTGGGTAAATTTGGCAGTGTGCTGTGGGAGCGTGCTCACGGTATTGATGAGCGTGAACTATCGGTATCTCGTGAGCGAAAGTCTATCGGCGTAGAGCGCACGCTAAGCGAAGACATTCATACCTTCGAGCAATGCATAGATTTTTTGCCGCATTTATTTGAAAAGCTTCAAGAGCGAATGGAAAATCACAAGAAGCGTACTGGTAAGCCGGTACGTATTCGCACGCAGGGCGTTAAGCTTAAGTTTAACGACTTCCAACTAACTACGGTAGAGCACCGCTGTGCCACGCTTGATGAAGCGTATTTTCGCACGTTAATGCAGGAAGCCTTCGAACGAGCAACAGGGCGGGGTATTCGTCTTGTTGGCGTTCATATAGGTCTTGCTGCCGATCAATCAACACAGCAATTGCTGTTACCTTTTGAACCGATTTAGCCGATAAGCTCACTTGTTAAGTACTAACATGCAGTAGCCTCAATCTAACCACTTGTTATACTTAACGCACTGATACTATGCGATAGACTGACGGTTTTGTATTACCCGATTAAAGGCCAATCCCACAGAGTTTAGTTTCTAAGGCCATTTAATCTTTGGCAAATGAAAGCGGTTGGCTAACCCTTACTATTTTTTTCCACTTTAATGAAGGACGTTATGGACTCGAAAGAACTTAAAACCCCAGGTCGCTACAAGCATTACAAAGGTAATTTATACGATGTATACGAAGTGGCGACGCATTCAGAAGATGAAAGTAAGCTAGTGGTATACCGCCCATGCTACGGCGAAAAAGCGCTTTGGGTTCGTCCCCTAAATATGTTTGTTGAGTCGGTTGAAAAAGACGGAGAAACACTCCCCCGTTTTGCTTATGTTGGTAATATTCCTGATGATGAAAAAATGATCTAATTGTGAAATTAGGTCATAGTGTAAGAGGTCTTTAATAAACAGGCTTCTTACAAGGAAATAATAATGAAAACTGCACCTCGTTTTAGCGCACACATTTTGGCTGCGTTTATTGCTGCGAGCCCTTTGGTTTATTCAACGATTAATCCCGCAAATGCACAAGATAGATTTGCCGATGTCGAAGTTAAAGCGACAGCGATAAAAGGCTCTGTGCACATGCTTACAGGTGCAGGTGGAAATATCGGCGTATCTGCTGGGGAAGACGGTGTTTTGATCATCGACGATCAATTTGCGCCGCTTGCAGAAAAGATAGCGGCCCAGCTTGGTGAGCTCGGGAGTGACAAGCCAAAGTATGTGATAAACACACATTATCACGGCGACCACACAGGCTCTAATGCGTTTTTCCACAGCCACAAAGGTGCGACCATTCTGGCGCACGAAAATGTGCGTGTTCGTCTAGCTAACGATGAAAAGATAAAACCGGAAGCGCTGCCAACTATCACCTATGAAGACGGCATAAAAATTTACTTCAATGGTGAAACCCTTCACGTCATGCACTTAGCGGTAGGCCACACCGACGGCGATAGCGTAGTGTGGTTCGAGCAACCCAACGTTATGCACACCGGCGACTTGTTCTTTAATGGTCGCTTTCCCTACATCGACCAAGGTGCTGGCGGTAATGTGGAAGGCTATATGGACTCAGTAAAACAGCTGCTTGCTAAAATAGACGATGAAACCGTTATTATTCCTGGCCACGGCGACATCAGTAACAAGCAAGAATACAGCGCATTTTTAGCTATGATCTCTGAAACGTTCAGCTACGTTAAGGCACTTAAGCAAGACGGCAAAACCCTCGATGAAGTTAAAGCGATGGGCTTAGACGATAAGTGGGCCGACTGGAGCTGGAATTTCATCAATGAAGAGAAGTGGATAACTACACTCTATACTGACGCCTAAATAGTATTGGTTACACTTTAATATCGAGCGAGTGTGCAGGGGAGTTTTCTTTACGACCCTGCAATTTCGTTAAAATGGCACTATCACTGGGTTTTTGAGGACTAATTTCAAAGGCAATAGGTTAGGAAACGCAGGTTTGCGAGCACCAAGTCTAGGGGCGAAAGCTGCCAAACGTCTACTAAGCGGTTTCTCGTATTTTAAGCTCAAAGGGTAGAACTTGGCTCGCTTGTTCAACGTCTTCGCCCTCTATTAGCGATATCAATGATTCAGCTGCCATTTCTGCCATCTTACGGCGCGGGACTGATACGGTGGTTAGGGCAGGGTATATTGAGCGCGCAAAACTCAGGTCGTTGAAACCGCAGATATCGATATCCTTGCCAGGTTTGATACCTCGTCTATTACATTCCATCACCGCGCCAGCAGCAAGCTCGTCACTCACAAAAAATAGCGCATCAGTATCCGGCCATTTATGCAGTGTTTCTGAAAGAAGCTCAGCACCAGCTTGAAATGTGGCGTCGGCTCTAGAGGAAACATATCGCTCGGCGGACAACTCAGCATTGTCCAGTGCGGTTGCCCAGCCCTGCTTTCTCAATATTGCACGCCAATCTAAATACAATGAGCAAAAAGCAATGTTGCGGCGCCCTTTGTCGATAAGATGCTGGGTCATAGACTGGGCTGCTAATTCGTTATTTACCCCGTAGTTAATATCAAAAGGCTCACTAGAAATATCCATAATTTCGGCCACAGGCGTCCCTGTGGCTAGCAGCATTTTTCTCGTTTCTTCAGTGTGGCGCGTGGAAGTAAGAATGAATCCACTCACGTTTTGTTGAATGTAAGATTCGACAGTACGCTCCTCGCCAAGCTCGGTATAGGTCGAGTCGCCAATCATCAGTGCATAATTGGCTTTGTCGGCAACGGCCTTTACGCCTAACATCACATCGTTAAACACATTGTTTCCAAAAGACGGAAGCAATAACGCGATGGTTCTATTATTGTCTGAGCATAATGACTGGGCGGCGCGGTTCGGAATATAGTTTAGCTCTCGCGCTGCATTTTTGATCTTAAGGGCGAGTGATTTAGAAATGCCACTAGAATTATTAAGCGCACGAGATACGGTAGTTTTGTGAACCCCCAAATGATTGGCTACGTCTGATATTTTTGTGCGTGACTTTTTTACCTTACTCATTCTTCGATCTTTTTATATGCTGCTAGGTCCGCTAATCCGCGCGGAAGTGAGTGTTAATGTCGTGATGTTTAATTCGATATCAAAGGGTGTATAAAGTCTTCCGCCTGCTGAGAAACACACTCGAAAGTTTGTGTAACATCAATAATGAATGCGTTGTCTTTAGAAGGCAGCTCTAAGGCTGCAAACTGGCTTTCGAGCATAGCATCACCGTTAAAAAAATGCTCCCGTTGTTTTAATCGCGCACTAAGCACAGACTGTGACGCATGAAGGTAAATAAAGTGGCAGTGAGGCGCGATATCTTTGGTTAGCACGTCACGATAGGCTGAGCGCAGCGCTGAACAGCTTATAACCACGTTCCGGCCGGCGTGAATGTGTTGCTTGGCAATCATGTTTAACGTAATTAACCACTCCCATCTGTCTGCATCCTGCAGTGGTATACCTGAAGACATTTTCTCTACGTTTGCCTCGCTATGGTAACGATCTCCTTCTTCGAAAGGCATGTCAAAACGTTGGGCTAAATGCTGGCTCAATGTCGATTTTCCCGTCCCTGAAACTCCCGAAACGAAAAATACATGGCAATGGGTCATAAGCTTATCTCTCACATTAAAATTCAGGAGTACATCAAGAGCGAGTTATTTGGTCTCCATCTTACTCATAAATATTAGTTTGGAAACCGGTTGCGTTCAAGGGGTGATTATAATAGTGTTACCAGATAGCTATCTTGTATTAATAAATATTTAACATTGGCTGGGTTTTTCAACTTAGCTTGTAAAGGTAGCGGGTGATTTCCGTATTATGGCTTCGTCAACATGAAGACAATGTCACTAACAGGTACCAGAGAGCACGTATGACCGATACTTTTTCCCTTCTTTTTGTCGCCATTTGTAGCATTGTACTTCTCACATATTTAGTTGTAGTTAGAAAAGTTCATGCTTTTATCGCTATCCTTGTGGCAGCAGCGTTTGTTGGCCTGGGTACGGGAATGCAAGCGGCCGACGTACTGGCTTCCATGCAGTCAGGCATGGGCAACACGCTGGGATTTGTAGCGACCATTGTTGGCCTTGGTGCTATGTTCGGGCAATTCTTAGAAGAATCCGGCGGCATTGATAGGCTTTCGCAAACTATCAACAATAAATTTGGTGATAAGAATAGTCAGTGGGCGGTTGTGTTAACGGGGTTTCTTGTTGCTATACCTGTCTTCTTTGAAGTGGGGCTTATCATATTAATGCCTCTTATTTATTCGTTAGCAAAGAAATCAGGAAAGTCGCTTATTTATTATGGAATCCCGCTCACAGCAGGACTCGCTGTCACTCACGCTTTTATTCCTCCAACACCAGGACCTGTAGCGGTAGCTTCAATTTTAGGGGCGGATATCGGCTTAGTCATTTTGTTCGGCTTTATCGTTGGTATTCCTTGCGCCTGTTTAGCTGGCCCAATTTACGCAACATTTTTAGCGAAACGCCTGCACGTACCTGTCCCAAACCATATCATTGAAGCTTCACATAAAAAGCCAAAGGAACTCCCCAGCTTTGGTTCAGTTGCGGCGCTACTGACATTTCCGCTAGTGGCTATTCTGGTGGGTACGTTGGCAAAGTTTATGCTTTCCGAAGGTGTCTTGAAGGAGGCGTTGCTATTTATTGGGCATCCCTTTATCGCCCTGACCATTGCAACCATTGCTTGTTTTAAAGTGCTAGGGAAGAAGCAAGGCTTATCAAGCGAACAAATTAGAAACATTGCATCAAGAGGGTTAGAACCGGTTGCCCTAGTCATACTGGTGACAGGCGCGGGTGGCATGTTTAAACAAGTGCTCATCGATTCTGGGGCGGGGCAGGCCTTCGCCGATGTTGTCGCATTATCGCCGCTCCCACCGTTGGCAGCCGGGTTTCTTATTGCAATTTCAGTCAGAATTATTCAAGGCTCGGCAACGGTTGCCATGTTAACAGCTGCTGGTTTAATGGGCCCTGTAGTGCAGGAACTGGCGTTTTCACCATCAGTACTCGCCCTGATGACAATTGCTATAGCGGCAGGCGCTACGGCCATGTCTCACGTGAACGATACGGGGTTTTGGATCGTAAACCGTTATTTTGATATTTCTGTGAAAGACACGTTTGTGTCTTGGACGTGTATGGCCACCCTAATAGGTTTTATTGGGCTTTTTCTCGTACTAATGCTTGGTTTATTTGTCTAATGTCCCAAGCGGCTCAGACCCACTTGGATCGTTTTTGTGGAAACCGGTTTCAAGTTTTTGCAGCTCAAATGGCTTTAAGATTCACCATTTGAGGCATTATTACTAAACGTCTGTATATAAAGCTGCTCTACTTTATCTCGCGCCCATTGGGTTTTTCTAAGAAACTTAAGTGACGATTTAATCGAAGGATCGTTATTAAAGCAGTTCACTTTGATGCGGTAATACAATCCATCCCATCCGTAACGCTCGTGAAGTTGCGTGACGATTTTCTCTAGCGTTAAGCCATGTAAGGGATTATTAGGTTGTTGATTCATAAAGTGCCGCTGCTTGTTCTAGATTAAGACCCTATTCTAGCACGAACCCACTTGCTGCGTATCAATGCGCTAGGCTTTACTTTCAATTGTTTCACCCGTAGGTATTTGTTTTGTGTTCGGTATCAAAGGTTGGCTAGCATCGTTCACTTTCGTCGATGGACTTCGCACTACTCTAGGCTTTCGCGGTGTTTTATAAAGCGGCCAAATAAGCTGTTCTTTCCAGTTGGCGTAAAACATCCCCTCAATACCGTATTGCGCAGGATACTGCCTGGTGATCTTAGCGGTACCAAATAGCACATCCCAGAAGAACAACAGATTTCCATAATTACCTTTGTAGTTGGTCACGCCGTCATCGGCTTTTAATCCATGATGCGCACTATGTGTAGAAGGCGTTGATATCGTGCGCTCAATTACCCAGGCTACAGGATGTAACCACCGAATACTGTACAGTGTTTTGTCCCATTTCCACTCTGCGTGGGCGCCGGTGATAACGGTAAGTTTAACCACCAAGTAAAAGGCATAGGTCCAACCCAATCCTAGGTAGATTAGCGCGCCGGAAAACCATAGCGAAGGCATAAACAGGTAATAGAAAAAGTTATTTCTGTAAATAATGCGAACGCTCATGTACTTAGCGTTATGGTGGGCTCTATGTAAGTTGTAAAGAAATCGGGTGGAATGTGAGAGCCTATGCCACCAATATTGCATCATGTCATCGAAAATCAAAAGTAGCGCTATGTACAAGAGAATAGGGGAATCTACAAGTATTCCCTGATATTGGGGAAATGCTAGTGCCATCATTGTTGCAGAACAAAATAGAACCAGTGGCTGGGTTACAATAAATAAGAGTAACGTGCCTATCAGCTCTACTTTTCCATCATCGCTTACTTCTGTCGCTTTTTTAAATAGCTTACCATTCTTCGCTTCCAGCAAAGCAAACATGATAAAAACCGCTAAAATTGCCCATTGATAACCCATTGTAATGACTCCCACCAAGAGATTGTTGAGAGTGAATTTACATTGCGTTAACATGCAAAAATATATACTTGTATAGATTTGAATGTCATGTCTTACATTCACGGCAAGCAGCAAACCATTATGCCTGACGACTACGTCGAGCTTTGTTTGCCTTTTGGAACGCTAAGAACCTATGCGGCTACCTCGACAATTCACGATAGGGGAAGTAAAAACAAAGGGCTGTCTGTTGTGGTATCAGGAGAAGTAAAGGTTGGTAATTATGGCCTGGACGGCAGTTATCAAATTACTACTGTATTGCAACGAGGAGATACGTTTGGCGAGTTCACATTGTATGCATCACTTGCAAGAACGCATCACGCTGAAGCGCTAACGGAATGTAAGGTATTACAAATACCTGAACCTGCTTTTCGTTCTCTGACAAGCCAACATCCAGCGATTGCTGAATTCATCACCCGGTCACTGGCAATAAAGCTTCACTCGGCGCTGGAAAGGTTGGATGATATTCGACGCTTACCCACTCACGTCCAGTTAGCTAAGCTAATTTATCAATCGTATCTTACCTCTAAGCACGTCTTTATACCCTTAAGGCAAAGCGATTATGCTGAAAGATTGGGCGTTACCGTACTTACCGCACATAAATCATTAATGAAGCTGTATGATTTAAAGTTGATTGAAAAGCGCTACGGGGGCGTGGCAATTACCCAGGTCGAGCGACTGGAAGGTTTTTTGAAAGAAAGTTCGTCACTATTACCATTGTAAGAGTGGTTAATGTCCTCCACATGCGAGAGCGCCAAAAGACCCTCCCTCAAATTTATTCCACGCCCATGGCAACTCATGCATCAAGTATTACGCTGGCTTTAGCCCGCCTAAAATAATGTGCTGAATGTTGCTTAGCGTGCTTTCGAAGAAAGCGGGATCGCTTAAATCTTTACCGGTTACGGCTTTGATCTGCACGCTGAAATCGGCGTAATGCTGAGTAATGGCCCAAATGCTGAATATCAAGTGTATTGGGTCAACAGGCTTTAGCTTACCCGCTTCAATCCATTCGATAATGACGGCGCTTTTCGCGTCCAGCAGTGTTTTGAGCGGCGTTTCTAATTCCTTTATTAAAAGAGGGGCACCTTGTACCACCTCCATACAAAAAAGCTTAGATTCAGCTGGATTGTCCCTCGACATTTCAAGTTTTACTTTAATATAGTCGCTCAGGGTTTCTATAGGGTCTTGTTCTGCTGAAAAGCTCTGAAGGGGTGTTAACCACACATCTAAAAGGTGGGTAATAACCGATAAGTACAAACCCTCTTTACTTTTAAAGTAATACAGTAAATTACTTTTTGAGACATTCGCTAGTTCCGATACTTGCTCTACAGTGGTGCCACTCACGCCGTTCTTTGAGAACAAGGAAAGGGCAGCATCCATAATGCGAGTACGCTTTTCTAATAACGCTTTTTCTCTTCGCTTTTGCGTGGTCGGGCTAAATGCTCTCGCTGATTTCGTAATTGTTTGACCTTCAGATTTACTCACTACTTGTCTCTTCTTTACCGGAATTTCCGTGATCAGGCGCTTAGTTTACGTGGAGTTCTCGTCGCTATAAACCCATTTGCACAAATATGCACCAATTAAGTTCAATTGCACTGGACTTGGTGTTCCAAATTGAACCAATAAGTCCAATTTGGGTTGTTGAATTTTGTAAGTGACTGAAATTTATAGATTAAATAAATTGGCCTGCTTTATGCTGTTCACTAAGTATACCGCCACTTCAATGTTTTGAATTCGGCAACCTTAAAAAAAGCGGGATAAACCGCTTAAAACGCATACAAGCAGAGGTACAACATGGATATAGGTGTATTTATTCCGATTGGGAACAACGGCTGGCTAATTTCGAAAAATTCGCCTCAGTTCAAACCTTCCTTCGATCTCAACAAAGAGATTGTAATGAAGGCTGAAAAGTACGATATGGATTTTGCGCTCTCTATGATCAAACTGCGAGGGTTTGGCGGTGAAACCGAATTTTGGGACTACAACTTAGAGTCGTTTACGTTAATGGCAGGCCTTGCTGCTGTTACCTCAAAAATTCAACTATATGCCACGGCTGCCACACTAGTCTTGCCGCCTGCAATCATGGCGCGCATGGCCAGTACCATCGACTCTATCTCCAACGGACGTTTTGGCGTAAACCTAGTCACTGGCTGGCAACGCCCTGAATACTCGCAAATGGGTATGTGGCCGGGCGATGAATTTTTCGGTAACCGCTATGAGTATTTGGATGAATACATTCAGGTAGTCAAAGAATTATGGGAAACCGGAAAAAGCGATTTTAAAGGCGAGCATTTCCAAATGGATGATTGCCGAATGTTGCCCAAGCCACAGCGAAAAATTCCACTTATCTGTGCCGGTCAAAGCGCAGCAGGCATGGATTTCTCTGCCCGTCATGCCGACTATAATTTCTGCTTTGGTAAAGGCGTAAATACACCTACCGCTTTTGCACCAACCGCAGCGCGCTTAACTGAAGCGGCTGAAAAACACGGTCGCAGCGTAGGTTCAGCGGTACTTATCATGGTTATTGCCGATGAGACGGATGAAGCCGCCATGGCGAAATGGGAAAGCTATAAAGACGGCAAAGATCAGTCAGCGTTGGACTGGATGGCAACGCAAGGAGCTGCTGATAAGAAATCGGGTAAAGACACGAATATCCGCGATATGACCAACCCAACCTCAGCAGTAAACCTGAACATGGGGACGCTGGTGGGTTCTTATGAGTCGGTGGCCTCTATGCTTGATGAAATAGCCACAGTGCCGGGCTGTGAAGGTGTATTGCTGACCTTCGATGACTTCCTTAAAGGCATGGATGATTTCGGCACTAAAATTCAGCCGCTAATGAAATCCCGTCAGCATTTGCTTAGCACATCGGGAGCCGCCTAATGTCAGCCGGTGAAATATTTGAGGTCTCAGGGTGCTTTCAAGCGCGCCAGACGGGGCAGCCCGTACTACCAGCTAAGCCCGAACCGTTGACGTTAAACCCTGCGGAAACTGCCGTTATTGTGGTGGATTTGCAAAACGCTTATGCCAGTAAAAACGGCTACTTAGACAAGGCGGGTTTTGATGTGTCTACTACGGCGCCAGTCATTGAAAACACCACTAAAGTGCTTGAAACAGCGCGGGCTGCAGGCATGCCGGTGGTGTTCTTACAAAATGGATGGGATGCCGACTACAAAGAGGCCGGAGGCCCTGGTTCGCCGAACTGGTATAAGTCTAATGCCCTTAAAACCATGCGCAAACAACCAGAGCTTAAGGGAAGTTTGCTGGCCAAGGGTACTTGGGATTACGCGCTTGTCGATGCGCTAAAGCCTCAAGATGGCGATATCGTTATTCCCAAAACCCGTTACAGCGGTTTTTACAATACTAATTTAGACAGCATGCTGCGCGCACGCGGTATTCGCAACTTAGTGTTTACAGGCATTGCAACCAATGTGTGTGTGGAATCTACGCTGCGCGATGGCTTCCACCTGGAATATTTTGGTGTGGTGCTGGCCGATGCGGCATATCAAGCTGGCCCGCCAGACATTCACGAGGCCTCACTTTTCAACATTCAGACGTTTTTCGGGTGGGTGTCTACCACCGCGCAGTTCTGTGAAGTATTTGAAGGGACGAGTTAGGTGCTTTCTTCTTAGCATCTACTAGCCACGCAGACAAAAACAACACGATAAATCAGTTAGCACGAATTGAAGTAAACCACTTATAGGCGCTAGGCAGCAACGCATAGAAAGCGCAACGAAAAGGATAAGAACATGCCAAAGAAAGCCATTATTCCAGCAGGTACATCAAAACCAATAGCTCCTTTTGTTCCAGGCTCTATGGCTGACAATATTCTATATGTGTCAGGTACCTTACCGTTTGACGAAAACAACGACGTAGTCCACGTGGGCGACGCCGAAGCACAAACGCGCCACGTTCTAGAAACCATTAAAAGTGTCATCGAAGAAGCGGGCGGCACTATGGATGACGTCACCTTCAACTCAATTTTTATTACCGATTGGGATGACTACGCCGCGGTAAACAAGGTGTACGCCGAATACTTTCCAGGTGAAAAGCCAGCGCGCTACTGCATTAAGGTTGGGCTGGTAAAGCCTGAAGCCTTAATTGAAATTGCGTCTGTAGCACACATTGGGTAGGTGATTATGTTTGGACTTCCCGTGAACTGCGCCCACTGGTTTTATATAGGTGAGCTTTATGCATTCTGATGTGCAGGCAAGCTACGCCCACATTAGCGGCGAAATGTGTAACAAGTTACATTACGAAATACACGGTCTGACGTCGCCCGACGCACCTACGATTGTGTTTAGTTCAGGGCTGGGCGGGGCAGCTAAATTTTGGCAGCCGCAACTGGGTGACTTTGCCCAAGACTACAGAGTGATCACTTACGATCACTATGGCACCAACAAAAGTGTGGGTGACTTGCCAGCAAATTACAGCATTTCTAATATGGCGGATGAACTCGCTGCACTTCTTAAAAAACTTGAAGTGCAAGCGTGCCATTTCGTCGGTCACGCGCTGGGTGGTTTGGTAGGGCTTGAGCTTGCTTTGTCTAAACCTAAGCTTTTACAAAGTTTAGTACTGGTAAATGCGTGGAGCAGTCCAAATCCGCACACATTGCGCTGCTTTAACATACGCAAAGCGTTATTGGCGGCAGGCAGAAAGGACATGTATTTGCAACTTCAGGCGCTGCTGCTGTTTCCGCCTGATTGGATAGCCGCGAATGCCGCTCAATTGGCAGAGGAAGAGGCGCACTTACTCAACCATTTTCCAAACGAAGAAAATCTGCTCGCCCGCATTGGTGCCCTTAGTACGTTCAATATCGATGAGAGTTTGCACGCCATCACCACACCAACGTTAGCGCTTGCCAACAAAGACGACACCTTGGTGCCGTGGCAGCGTTCACAGATGTTGGCTGAAGCTATGCCCAACGCCGAATTGTCGGTCATGGAATACGGCGGGCATGCATCAAGCATTACAAACACAATTGCGTTTAATGAACTGCTGCGCAGCTATTTAGGGCAAGTGGCCTAACGTGAACATGACACTGCATCAGGCTTTGGGGTGTTTTCAGCTAAAGAGGCGAAAACTTTCTAAGCAAGCTGCAAGTACAGCGTCAACGCGAAAGCAGCTAAAAAAGCGCTAAGCGTAAAAAACGAAAACATAGTGCAGTGTTTAAAAGATTTGATAAAACTGGAATGAATTTAAAATGACTGATACACAAAATACAGAGTTTAAAGCAACTAGCCCGCTTGACGAGGCTGGACTAGCCCAACTCTTTACCGATGCGCATACCCACACCAAATGGCACGACAAACCTATTTCAGAAGACGTGTTGAAACAGCTGTACGACTTAGTAAAAGTAGGCTCGACATCGGCAAATTGTAGTCCAGCGCGATTTGTTTTCATTACCTCAGATGAAGGGAGAGAAAAACTTAAACCTTGCCTTTCAAGCGGTAACGTTGAGCAAACCATGACTGCACCTTGTACGGTTATTGTCGCCTACGACGAAGAGTTCTACGAAGAGCTTCCTACCTTATTCCCTTATGCAGATGCGAAAAGCTGGTTTACTTCAAGCCCAGAAGCGGCCTATGAGACTGCCATGCGCAATAGCTCTATGCAGGGGGCTTACTTAATAAGCGCCGTTCGTGCCTTAGGCCTTGACGCTGGCGCCATGTCTGGTTTCAACCCCACATTACTCAACGAGACTTTCTTTTCAGATAGCACGTGGAAGGTGAATTTCTTACTGAACATTGGCTACGGCGATAAAGAGAAAGTACATAAACGCTTACCTCGTTTAAGTTTCGAGCAAGCCTGCCAAATCGTGTAACGCCAACTGAAAGGATATTTGTATGACTATTACAGCAATAAAAAACGCAGTAACAGAAGTGCTACCCCCGGTAACTCCCGAAGCTTATCGAGAAGGTATGTCGAGTTTGGCGGCAGCGGTAAACGTCGTTACAACCACTGGTCCAGAAGGGCGTGCAGGCTTCACGGCAACCGCCGTATGTAGTGTAAGCGATACTCCTGCAACTTTGCTGGTTTGTTTGAATCGCGGTGCGTCTGTACATCAGGTTTTTAAAAACAGCACGCATTTGGTTATCAACACCCTTACCTCACAGCATCAGTTAATTTCAAACACGTTTGGTGGCAAAGCACCCATGAACGAACGCTTTGAAATTGGTGATTGGGTGGAATCGACGACCGGTTGCCCAAGGCTTGCCGATGCTGCAGTTAGCTTCGATTGCATTATTACGGACGTTAAAAGTGTGGCCACTCACGACGTTATTTTTTGCCAGGTGGTGGATATCAAGCAAGACCCAGAAGCCGACGCGCTTTTATATTATCAGCGCGGCTATCACAGCGCGTGCAAAGACGCATAATTAAAGGATTAGACAAATAATGAAAGTAGTAGGCCACTTTATTAACGGTGAAACCTGTACCCCAAAGGGGCGCATGCAAGATGTTTATAACCCAGCGACGGGCGAGGCAGAAAAACTGGTTTTACTGGCATCAAAAGCGACGGTAAACGACGCTATCGTCAGCGCGCAAAATGCGTTTGTTGAGTGGCGTAATACGCCAGTAAGTAAGCGCGCTCGCGTTATGTTCAAATTTAAAAGCTTACTTGAAGAACATGCCGATGAAATTATTGCATTAATTGGTGCGGAGCACGGCAAGATAAGCCATGATGCGGCAGGCGAATTACAGCGCGGTATTGAAAATGTTGAGTTTGCCTGCGGTGCACCCCAGTTGTTAAAGGGCGAGCACAGTAAAAATGTTGGCCCAAGCATAGACTCTTGGAGCGAGTTTCAGCCTCTTGGCGTGGTGGCGGGAATTACACCATTTAACTTTCCGGCCATGGTGCCCCTTTGGATGTTTCCGCTTGCCATTGTATGCGGCAACACCTTTGTTTTAAAACCCTCTGAGCGCGATCCAAGCTGCGCCATTTTCCTAGCCAAGCTACTCAAAGAAGCAGGGCTACCCGACGGCGTTTTTAACGTTATAAATGGCGACAAAGAAGCGGTTGATCAAATACTAGATGACGAGCGCATTAAAGCGGTGAGTTTTGTGGGTTCAACGCCCATCGCCGAATACATCTATTCGAAAGCCAATGCTAATGGCAAGCGCTGCCAAGCATTAGGTGGCGCTAAAAACCACGCTATTGTGATGCCCGATGCCGACATCGACAACGCAGTGAATCAGCTTTTAGGTGCTGCTTTTGGCTCGTCAGGCGAGCGCTGCATGGCGTTATCAGTCGTGGTTGCCGTAGGCGACAAAGTGGCAGATGAAATTGTAGATAAAATGCAATCAGCCATGAAAAGCTTAAAAGTAGGGGCTTTTGACGATGCGACTAACGATTTCGGCCCACTGATTACACTTCAGCACAAAGAGAAAGTAGAAGGCTACATAACCAGTGCTGCTGAGCAAGGGGCTGATGTGGTCGTTGATGGCCGAAACCCTAGCGTAGAAGGCTACGAGACCGGGTTCTTCTTAGGTGCAACGCTTATCGACAAGGTTACGCCGGAAATGGCCAGCTACAAAGCCGAGATTTTTGGCCCTGTACTACAAGTTATGCGCGTTAAAAGCATGGAACAAGCCATGCAGCTCATTGACAGCCATGAATACGGCAACGGTACGTGTATTTTCACCCGAGATGGCGAGGCTGCCCGCTACTTCTCAGACAATATCCAAGTAGGCATGGTAGGCATAAACGTACCGCTGCCAGTACCCGTGTCTTATCACAGCTTTGGTGGTTGGAAACGCTCACTCTTTGGTGACCTTCACGCATACGGCCCGGATGGCGTACGCTTTTACACCAAACGCAAAACCATTACTCAACGTTGGCCTTCAAGCGGCATTCGAGAAGGAGTGAGCTTTTCATTTCCAAGTTAATGTCATGGCGTACTGACCTTGATTAACCATAAATGACCATAAAAACTTTGCCCACGCACGGTAACTATTAAGCCTGTATGGCAAATAGTTGCTCGCAGCAGGTAAAAGAACAGAGATTTAGGCTCAGCCATGAGCCATCGATAATAACAATTTAAAACCGCAAGCCTTTGGCAGTTCCTCTCCAGTCCTGCCTTAGGTTTGCACCCCAGTGGCAATCGATATGCAGTTCACGTCGACCGTTACTCTTATAAAAATATCGGGACAACACCGCCGCAAGGCTTGTTAAAAAGAACTATAAACGAGAGTAAAACATGCATACGTTAAACACACACAAGCGTCTGCTGGCGTTAACCGTAGCTATGGCGTTAAGTACGCCAGCGGCCTTTGCTGCAGAGAATGTTTGGGAAAGTATTGAAGTTACCGCGCAAAAGCGCAACGAGAATATAAGCGATGTAGGGATCGCTATTACTGCGTTTTCTGGTGAACAACTAGAGGCACTTGGCCTTGAAAGTAGTACTGAGCTTATCGCGTTTACCCCTGGCGTATCGTTGGCCGGTGATATCGGTGGTCAGCGTGCTATTTTCAATATTCGAGGCGTGGTGCAAAACGATTACGCTGACTTGGCGGAAGCGCCGGTGGCCGTATACGTTGACGGTGGCTATTTAGCCAGTACCCAAGCACAAACCTTTGGTTTATTCGATGTGGCTCGCATCGAAATTCTTAAAGGCCCACAGGGAACATTATTCGGAAGAAATGCCACAGGCGGACTGGTTAATACGATCACCGCCAAGCCCACTGCAGATACAGAAGGCTACGCGGAATTTACTGCCGCACGTTTCGAACAATACCGCTTCGAAGGGGCGATATCAGGCGAAATAACAGACGGCATTTATGGTCGCTTTTCTGGGTTTACCAATCAGCAAGGTGAGATACTAGAGAATATTTATGAAGACGGTGCCGCGCCCGATACCCGTTTAGGCTCTGTGGGAGGCGGTGAAGATGGGTACAACGATGATACTAAAGCGTTTCGTGCTCAGCTGCTCTTTGACATTGGCGAAGAAGGCTCGCTGCTACTAAGCGGTAACTGGTCAGATACAACCAAAAGTGAAGGCCCGTATCAGGTGGTGAACACCACCGAGATAAAAGATGCCGACGGCAATGTGATTGACGTTATTTATGCTGCTGACGACCCGCTTGGCTGTGACACTATTCAAGCGGGCGTGTGTGTAGACGGCAACTTCAATGGCGATCCTTTCCGTCCCGTTCAAGGCGGCGATTTCAATGGTAACTTCGACCCTGATGGGTCGGGCAATAAAGTAAATAAAGACTTTGCCTTTGACGATCAAAACAAGATCAAGTCAAAAGGGCTTGCGGCAACATTAGACTATGCATTTGAAAGCTTCGATTTCTTCGCCATGTCTGATTTCAAAGAGTTTAAACGTACCGTTGGCCTCGACTCCGACCAAACCGCGTCACCCGAACTTATTTTTCAATCTAACAGCACCATAGAGCAGTTCAGCCAAGAGTTTCGCTTTTCAGGTGAATCCGCAGACTTAAAGTGGGTTGGGGGGCTTTATTATCTGTCTATCGATACGGACTATAGCCAAGGCTTGGCGGGTTCACCCACCACCTTTTTCTTAGGCGGTGAAGAAAATAACACCTTGGTATCTCTTGAAACCGAGTCATACTCTGTATTTGGGCAAATAGACTATAGCTTGACCGACGACCTTGTTCTGGTTGGTGGGTTGCGTTACACCCGTGAAGACAAAGACTTTGTGGGTAATGTGTATCAAAACGAGAATACTAACGACCGAGTTATCGAAATTGACACCACAACGACGTCTTTAGAGACTTTGGTTGATTCTAACGATCAAAATCTGTGGTCGGCCAAGCTACAGCTGGAATACAGTGTGGGTAATAGCTTGTACTATGCAGGCATTAATCGGGGCGTTAAAGCGGGGAGTTTCAATGCCCCGCTTCAAGGAGGTTTCAGCTTATACGAACCTGAAGAACTTACTGCGTTTGAAGCGGGTTTAAAGCACAGTTTTATGCAGGGAAGCGGCGTTTTTAATGCCAATGTTTTTTATTATGACTACAGCGATTACCAGTCGTTTTCGTGGGTGAATAATGCGGGGGTGGTGTCAAACGAAGAAGCCTCATTTAGCGGCGTTGAATTAGAAGTGTTCTTAACCCCGACAGACAGCTTAGATGTTATGGTTAACTTTTCATATACCGATGCAGTGGTTGAAGACTTAGAAGTGGCCTCGGGGTACTTTGCTGATACAACACCTCCATTTACCCCAGAGTATCAAGCGTCTGCCATGCTTCGCTATAACTGGGACGCCTTCGACGGCAATATGGCAGCCCAATTGTCAGCCAATTATCAGTCGGAAACCTTTCACAATGCGCGGAATTTTACCGCTCATGAAATTGATAGCTTTGCCACGGCTGATACTCGTTTAACCTGGGTAGACGCTGAGGATAAATGGCTAATAGCGGCTTATGTAGATAACCTGTTTGACTCAGACCATGAACTTATTGGCTTTGACGTAACTGGTTTTTATGGAACCAGCCAGATTTCCTATGCGAAGCCTAGGACGTATGGCGTAACGATAAGGCGTAATTTCTAATTAGCGTAGTTGCGCTTTGTTTAACAAAATAAAGCGTATCACCTACTTCTAAAAAGAAACGTGCGTAGCTAGCCTAAATACCGACGTAGCAAAACGGTATTTAGGTTTTGCGTTAACAAAGCGCGCGAAGCGGCAGTATTTTTGCTTTTCTTTTTTGCTAGGGGCTGTTGACCTTTGTTGTACACCAAAGATCAGCAGGCCCCAATAAAGGTTAGCAGCGAGCCTCTAATCTAATCGTTACGCCGTTGAGAGCGCTGATGCATTTTTTAACCTACCGCTTTGCCGAGCATGACGCTGTGTAAAAAGAAGCAACAAGTAATAGCAAACCCAATAAGGAAATAGATCGTGGATAACACCAACAATCATACCATGACAAAACCTTCCCATTACGATGGCGATTTATGGAATGAAGATTTAGCGCCAACCAACGCGGTAACCAGAACCTGGGTGTGGAAAGACTATGCAGCATTATGGATTGCGATGGTGGTTTGTGTACCTACTTACCTCTTATCTGCCGGCCTGGTATCAGAAGGCATGAATTGGTATCAAGCGGTTGTCACCGTACTGTTGGGCAACATCATCGTGCTTGTACCTATGATGCTAATTGGTCATGCAGGTGCAAAATACGGCTTACCTTTTCCCGTATTATTACGTAGCGCCTTTGGTACCAAAGGCGCGAAGATTCCTGCTTTGGCCCGAGGGCTTGTTGCATGTGGCTGGTTTGGAATTAACACATGGGTAGGCGGCAGTGCCATTTACGTTATTCTAAATAGCGTGAGCGGCGACGCTTTTGTGGGGCAGGCACTACCATTTTTAGGTATCGATATCACACAAACTTTGTGCTTCTTCGCTTTCTGGGCGATGCACTTGGTTTTTATAAAACACGGCACCGAATCTATTCGTTGGCTTGAAACTTTTGCTGCACCATTTTTGATCTTAATGGGCTTAGCGCTTCTTGGTTGGGCATACGTTAATGCTGGTGGGTTTGGCGAAATGTTGTCAACGCCGTCTCAGTTTGTTGAAGGTGGAGCCAAAGAAGGGCAGTTTTGGACAGCCTTCTTCGCGGGCTTAACCTCTATGGTGGGCTTCTGGGCAACCATGGCGTTGAACATTCCCGATTTCACGCGTTTTGCAAAATCACAAAAAGACCAAATGTTAGGCCAAGCTATTGGCTTGCCGTTACCCATGGCGCTGTTTGCCTTTATCGGTGTAGCGGTAACGTCAGCAACGGTCACCATTTATGGTGAGGCCATATGGGACCCTGTTGCACTAGCCGGTCGAATGGGAGGCATGGGTGTAGTGCTGGCACTTGCTGCATTAGCACTCGCAACGTTAACCACAAATCTAGCCGCTAACATGGTAGCCCCAGCTTATGGCTTTTCGAATATGGCGCCTTCGAAAATAAGCTTCAAAATGGGCGGCTATATAACCGCTGGTATCGGCGTCGCTATTTTCCCCTGGAAGCTGCTTGAAACCGCGGGTGGCTATTTATTTACGTGGCTTACGGGATATTCTGCGCTGCTTGGCCCTATCGCGGGTATTCTAATTGCCGACTATTTTATCTTAAGA
This sequence comes from Alteromonas sp. CH_MED4-4, assembly GCF_037029575.1. Classification (NCBI taxonomy): domain Bacteria; kingdom Pseudomonadati; phylum Pseudomonadota; class Gammaproteobacteria; order Alteromonadales; family Alteromonadaceae; genus Alteromonas; species Alteromonas sp. CH_MED4-4. The sequence goes on from NZ_JAYMEU010000014.1 coordinate 88,485, forward strand.
AAATCGACCTTAAACATAGATGCGCTATTTCAACACAGTGGCGAATATGGCGCGAACAACGGTTGGAACATGGCGGGTGTGACTGCGCTTGTTATAGGCATTTTACCCAATATCCCCGGTTTTCTTCACGCAGCTGGTTTTCTAGAAAGCGTGCCAGCCGTTTTCGATACGCTTTACGCCTACGCATGGTTTGTAGGGTTAATCATCGCCAGCATGGTTTATCTGCTGCTCTCCAACAGAGCACCCGTCACTATGCAGGCAAAAAGCGCCTCTCAATAATGGGGTCAGAGTACATTTCTGAGTAGCAAAAAATGGGGTCGGAGTACTTTTCTATTTAATGTACTCTGACCCCCCCAAATATACTTCGACAGGGTTATTTTCGCTTCATGTTTTCAAAAAGCGAGGGCTCCCAAGGCCGCATCGCCATTAAAAGGCCAATGTGCTGGCGTTCTTCAATTGGTAGGGCATTATCTTCGCTGCTGAGTTTTGCTGCTTCTTGTCGCAGTTGTTCAAGACGGCGCTGAATAATGGAAACCGAGGTCTGAGAATAGCGGCCGCGTAAATAGAAACGAAACATCCATGGCTCGTTCTTCTTTGGAGCCATAAACTTCACCATTACTTCCTGCTCCATAAATTTTTCTAGCGGACCACCAGGGATCCAGCGAAAGTTTTGCGCAATGAGCAGCTTGTAGCGGTTGTTCGGTAACAGCTCTATAAGCTTAAGTTTGTCTAAGGTTGTCATTAGCTTAATGCCCTCGACCTCAGAAATATTGTAGTGCTTGATGATTTCCGAGAATCGCCAGCCATCACGCACACATACGGCTGCAAGCAGTAGCTTGGGATTGGCAAGTAGCTCCATTTCTTGCTTCTCAGACAGCTGTGATATTTTTTCCTGCTGCTTTTGCGACAGGCTAAAAAGGTCGCTTAATGACAAATTTAGACATTCACAAATCTGTTCCAGTTTATCGAGGCTGAAAGCCTGTAAAGAGAAATTTCGTTTTACGCTGGCCTCGCTTACGTTCAGTTTCTGTGCGATCTGTTTGTAGGTAAATCGCTGCTCTCGTAAACATTGTTTAAGCGTGTCGTAAACAAGGTTAATTTGGCTCATGGTATTAAATATTTATACTTGTGGTGTAGTTTAATACTACATCAGCGATTGTGGTTTACGAAATTTATTCTTGGTTCTAGTGTAGAACATGTTCAGGCACATCTCGCCTTTACATACTAGGAGCAAGTGATATGAAAAATTCGCGTTCAACATTGATGTTAACTGCACTATTAAGTAGTGCGCTTCTTACCCATTCTGTAATGGCAGATGATTCCATCGACCACAGTGGCAAAGCCAGTAAACATAGCGCGCTTGCAGCATCTGAAGGCTTAGCAACGACGGCGTCAGTAGCGAGTGCCGTAGTCGCTGTTCCGGTGATACTAACCGGCAGTGCTGTAGTGGCAGGTAGCGCAGTTGCTGAAAGTGTGATTGACGAGAGTAGCCGCAGTATTCACGGAGCTAGCCATCAGTCCTCCGTTAATAATAACCAGCCGTTAGTGGTTACCGAAACGATCATTACTGCAGACCCTGCGCCAAACAAAGTCGTTGCAACCACTAACACAACAACGACTACTACCACTACCACAACTAAACGCTAACGGTAAATTAATTGCTCGAACTTTGAAGCGCGACTGGAAGCTAAAAAAGTAGCTGTAGCTTGTTAAAAAACTGCTACAGCGAAGTGTTGTGCATCTAGCGCTTTAGGTGGCTCTTATTCAGTGCAAGTCGAGAGAATTTAAGCAGGGAAGAGTATGAAAACATTTTTGTATTCAATAGCTGTGGCTTTGGTACTACTTACTGCTAACGCTAATCACGCTTTGGCAGGTAGTCAGCAGCACGGAAAACCTTCGTTTTCACCAGAAGCCATTGCCATTTTTTCTAAAGAAGTAGAAAAGTATGCGGCAAGCCAAGGAGCTCGTGCCTTCATTATTGCAAGGCGAGGCAGACCGATTGAAGACATGCCGGAGGGTATTCGCTTCACGCACACTGCTATTGCTATCTATTCAAGCATTCAGCTAGATAATGGTGAGACAGCCAAAGGCTATGCAATCCATAATTTGTATCAAGATGCTGATGAACAAGACGTGAGTCATTTAGTTACAGATTATCCGGTAGATTTTTTCTGGAGTGCTTATGCGCTCGAAGCAGGCCTCATTATCCCATCGGTTGCCGTGCAGCAAGCGCTTATAAGCATGTACAGCAAAGATAGAGCAAAATTGTTGCATAACCCACGCTATTCAGTAGTTGCTAACCCATTCAATAGTGAACGACAAAACTGTACCGAGTACACACTAGATGTACTGAATGCTGCGGTGTACTCCACCACAGATATAGCCCAGCTAAAAGCTAATGCAAAGGCATATTTTACGCCGCAAAAAGTAAACATGAGCCGCGCCAAACTAGGCTTGGCGAGTATGTTCAGCGACGGAGTGACGCTGTCCGATCACGGTCGTAAGGTGGAAACAACTACATTTGGAAGCCTTGCTCGTTACATGCAGAAATACGATTTATCGGAAAAGGCAGTTATTTTTGCGAGCAACGGTGAGACAACTATTATCGAGGAATTTAACAATGCAGACTCAGAATAAACCAACGAAAGCGTTTCGAATAGCATCACTGGCAGCCCTAATTGTGGGTGTAGGCGCTTATTTTATCGGCCTTTACAATGCCCCAATGGCGCTTAATGAAAAAGGTTATTACTTCACTATTATGTTATTCGGCTTGTTTTCTGTAGTGAGCTTACAAAAAACGGTACGCGATAAAATGGAAGGTGTGCCAACTACCAAAGCGTATTTCCTTGCATCAGCTGTAGCTACTGCATCAGCCATCATATTGTTAGTGGTTGGCTTATTAAATGCTGAGCTTTTATTAAGTGAAAAAGGCTTCTTCGGCATGGCCTTCACTCTAAGCCTCTTTGCCGCTATTACGGTGCAGAAGAACGTACGAGATAGCCAAACTACCGACGAGTCACGCAACACAAAAAGCGATACTCAAAGCAGCGCTACTGAGCACGAAGACTCTCCCAAAGTGAAAGCCGCTTAAAAAATGGGGTCAGAGTACATTAAATTAATGGGGTCGGAATACATTTCTAAGTAATGTACTCTGACCCCATTAGTTTTACGATTTACGCTTTTGGTTTCAGCGCATTTTCAGTATGGTAGGTGTAACGCTGGTTCGGCATTCAGCCAGCTTGTTTAACGCATCAGGGATGAATTATGCGCAAACCCGTTAAATACCGAATAGCTTTTCTAATAGTTGCTGCTGCTTGCTTTTATGTGGGCACATTATTTTTACCTGAAACCCTTCCTGACATAACCTTCTCCTTTGAAAGTATTTGGGCTAATACACAGTGGCGTAATACCTTGCTGGTCACGTTGGCATATTTTGTCTTTTTGCCTGTACTTTACTATTTCTGGATCATTCGAATTGGCAAACAGGCGCTGTGGAAATTATTGTTAGTTCTTTCTTTAAGTAGTTTGGTCGGACGCTATAACTATCCAGAGCAGTTAGCCTATTACTTTGAATTCATTACCTATCTTAAATATCCGATTATTGCCGTATTGATGGTGATAGAAATTCTCCTTCTGGTAACGATAGTTAAAGCGTTGTGGGGGGCTCGAAAGCTCTCTGGCGATCCGCGAATTCACATGCTGGAACAATATGAAGGCGATAACATTTATGAAAAAGGGTCGAAAGAAGCAAAGAAGTTAGAGTTGGCACTTATGTTTGCTCATGAGCCCGCCAGTTGGTACTACGCCATACCTCGTTTTAGTAAAAACCATGTTCCCGCCATAGCCAATCTGCATTTATGGTCCGCACAGTGGTGGCATGTGTCACTGGTTTGTGTAGCGCTTGTAGTTGCGACGTATGCAAGTTATCTCGCCATAGCACTTTGGAGTGAAACGGTTGCCATTGTGGTGGCAACCTTGGTTTTTTACCTCATAGTGATGTTTATTGCTAACTACAGAGTCAGCAAGCATTACTCTGTTTACCTTATAAAAGATAAGCTTATGGTGAATAATTCGTGGTGGGGAATGACTGTTATTCCACTTTCCAATATTAAACAAGTAGAAACAGGCAGTTGGACGGCTGCTTCAACAAAAGAACAGTTCCATTTCGGTAGAGGCAACGCAAACGTTAAGCTTACCTTTGTGTCAGAACAAAAGTATTACTCGGGTTTAGCGACTTTTATTGAGCCGATGGACACACTTTATCTCAGTGTCGACGACCCGTCAGCATTGCGTGGGATTTGTCAGCCCCAACAACACGCCGAATAAATGGGGTCAGAGTACATTACTAAAAAAGTACTCTGACCCCATGATCTCAAAATGCTAGTCGGTTTCGGCTTGCCATTCAGCTAATTGCTTAGCGATTTGTGCTGAGACTCGTTCGTCAACTATTGCGGCGCGCCGATTCATTTCGTGGTGCCATTGGCTGTTTTGTTTAATATGTGAAGGTACTGGCGCATGACGGTTCAAAGGACCCGGGTAATAGTATGCGTCAGCAACGTCTGAAAGCTTTTGATTCGTGCCGTCTGCAAATCGTGCTGAAATGCTGGATAAAGGGGAGTTCAATTCACTCTTTTCGTTAAGCAAAACAAGCGTAGGAGTAGAAATATCGGGTATTGTCGATGTGGAAAAGTGGGTCCATACTGTCGCAATATTTAGGTCCTTAAGTTTAAAAATAAAGGGCACAAACTCATTGAGCGCTTCTCCCCGCTTTAACGATACAGGCTGCTTTAATGTATGCATTGCGCCAAACAGAAGAATCGCTTTATCGTTTTGTTCAGCTATCTGCTTCACAGTTTTTTCATAGTTAACAATGCGTGTTTTGGTGAGAGACTGCCATTGCTCTTTGCTCAATCCTTCCCATTTAAACTCTGGTTCAGCTAGAGCTATGCGCACTTTATGGTTTGACGATGCATTGAGTAACCTTAGTTTCTGCACAAAATGTCGGTAATGCTTATATTGCCACGCCATGAAATAAATACTGTCCTGCCACAAAGGCTCTAACTCTTGCAGTGAAACCTTTGTATTGGGGTTAAGCAGATAATCATCCAACTCGGGCTGGTAATGGCTATTACCGAACTCAGTCACAATAACGTCGACACTCTCAAAGATATCACGATCAGACAGAGCGTTGATTAAGAGCTCTGTCGGTGCTGCGGAGCCGTGTATATCACCAATTGCCACGATTTGATGTTCGCTTAATAAATGCTTAAAGGTTTGATTTACCTTGTTGTTCCCAGAATTAGCGATATGAGTTGAAGGCGAAACCTCGTTAGCAAAAGAAGTGTAAGGTAATAACACCGAACACATAACAATGACGAAAAGCGAATAAATCGAGAAAGAGTGGTAGCGCATCATATATATGAAAGAATAGTTTGTTTGTAATTGATTATCATTATTATTTATTGTAAATGAAAGGGGAGGTAAACATAAAACGGACGTTTTTACGTAATTAAATTAAAATAAAGTGGTATGAAGGTCATTGGCTTTAAAAAGGTGAATGAGTTGTAAAGTCTGCCGCTTCTCCTTTATTACGGACCAATGTCGAATTGATTCGGCTCGAGTGCTTGCGTATTCTCGACATACTTAATGAAATAACTGCTATAGGTGACAAACGTTGTGTGTGAACTTTTAGGCATGAGTGCGAACACTCCTACTGACCTATGTTTTAGTTTTACCGGGCTGACTCGCCGCGGTGGTGAAACAGGGCCGCATAAAGACGGCTGGGGCGTTGCTTTTTATGAAGGGAAGGGTGTGCGTATGTTTCACGATCCCGAGCCTTGCGCCACATCACCCATCGCAGACTTTGTTTCGAAGTTGCCCATAAAAAGCAAGAATGCGATTTGCCATATTCGTCAGGCTAATGTGGGTAACATTAACTTAGCTAACACGCACCCCTTTACTCGCGAACTGTGGGGGCGATACTGGGTGTTTGCGCACAACGGACAACTCCCTAATTTCTCGCGCCGTACGGGTGTTTACGAAGCAGTTGGGGATACCGATAGCGAAGAGCTTTTCTGCGATATTATGAATAACGTTAGGCAAAACCTCCCTCGAGACGCTATGCCTGAGCAGTTAGCTGAAACGTTAGTTTCACTTGCAAAGGAGTACGCTCAGCAAGGTGTATTCAATTGCTTGCTGAGCAATGGCGACTGGTTATTTACGTTCTGTAGTACAAAGTTAGCTAGCATTACCCGCAGAGCACCTTTTGGCCCCGCTTGTTTGAGTGATGTAGAGGTGGAAATTGATTTTGCAGCTGAAACCACGCCAAAAGATGTAGTGAGCATTATTGCTACTGAACCGCTAACAAACGATGAACAGTGGGATATCTACGAACGGGGTGAGTGGAAGCTATGGCAGGAAGGCGAAGTCATAGCCTCGGGTAAAGTGGATGTCCCTGAACACAAAAAAGAAGCCGAAATGGTTGCACCAGATCCATCGCTTCACGACTAATCACGAACTATGGGGTCAGAGTAACTTAAATGGCCCCGCTCTCAAAAAGCTCGGCGCTGAGTTAGTAACCCAGCGTAATAATGTACTCTGACCCCATAACTCGAACTATGGGGTCGGAGTAACTTTAATTGCTCCACTCTCAAAAAGCTCGGTGCTGAGTTAGTAACCCAGCGTAATAATGTACTCTGACCCTAATATTCAGGTTAGCTAGCTCGATAATGTACTCTGACCCCATTTTTAACCCAATACTTGCGTGATGGCTTGTTTTACTACTTGGTAGCGGGCGGGTAGAGCGCTGTGGGGTGTTTGAACACTGTATAGGGGCTCGGTTACTTCATCTTTTGCTTTGTAGACAGTAAGTTTGTCGGCAAAAGACACAAAGTCTAGTGTGCTGGTGGGCAGCACAGTGTATCCTAACCCTTCGCTTACCGGCAGCAGAATTTGCGAAAGTTGGTTGATGTAGCCAGTATGAGGCAGCTTATTCGGATTAATGTTGGCTAACTCAGCTTCTCCGCAATCGTTAAAATAGCGCTGTAAGTAGTGCATGGCATCAGGGTGATTAATAAGCCCTAGATGCTTGATGACGGCTTCTATTATTCTACCATCATCAGTTTTACTCTTTGCTTTTCCAGATACGCTTGCTACTTTTGCTACCGAACCCGAACCCGAACCCGAACCCGAACCCGAACCCGAACCCGAACCCGAAATAAAACCCTGTGCGTTTTCAGATAACTCAGGAATCTGCGCAGCAAGCGCGTCAGGTAGGCTACGCGGTAGAATAAGCCCCAATGCTTCTTCGCCTAAATACTCACTATGTATATCTTCGCTCTCTGGCTGGTTTGTCACAATGCCAAGCTCCAGCGTATTGTTCGCAATGCCTGACAAAATAGTACGACGAGGTGCGACTTCCACGTGAATATTAAGCGCGCTATGCTGTTTTTGCAGTGCCAGCAGAGCAGGATAAATACGCTGAGCAATCGCGCCTGAGCAGGCCACTACACACTTACCTTCAAAAGGGGCGTCAAACTTTAAGCTGGCAATAAAATCTTGCTCTTTTTCCTGCTGCTCCTTGGCATAGTGGTACACACGCTGGCCCTGTTCAGTTAGCTGAATCCCCTTGCCTAAACGGATGACTAGTTCACACTGACATGCCTCTTCCAGTTTCTTAAGGTGCTGACTTACGCCCGGCTGCGTCATAAACCGTTGCTCTGCGGTGCGCGTAAAGTTCCCCGTTTCTACTAACGTGATGAAGGTGTCTAGCCAAGTAGGATTTATCATTCGGGTATAATTTAAATTTATTAAATTTAGAAAATATCATAATTTCATGTTTCATCTTTGTCTAGCTACTATGTATGCACATTCACTTAAGCGGTGTTCGAGTTGGCCTTCTTGACGAGGCGGCCGCTTAAGCCATTTCGATAACTTGCACTACATAGGAGTAAGTGATGACTGAAGCAGTAAAAACACCGTATCCACGTACGTTTTCTCATATTGGAATTTCAGTACCTGACTTAGAAGCTGCCGTGAAATTTTATACCGAAGTACTTGGTTGGTACCTCATCATGAAGCCAACCGAGATTGTTGAAGATGACTCGGCGATTGGCGAAATGTGTACCGATGTATTTGGTCCAGGTTGGGGGAAATTTCGCATTGCGCACCTTTCAACAGGTGATCGTGTCGGCGTTGAAATTTTTGAGTTCAGCAACCAAGAGAACCCAGAAAACAACTTTGAATATTGGAAAACCGGTATCTTCCATTTCTGTGTTCAAGACCCAGATGTAGAAGGCTTGGCTGAGAAGATTGTCGCTGCTGGTGGTAAAAAGCGAATGAAGGCGCCGCGTTATTACTATCCGGGTGAAAAGCCTTACCGCATGATTTACATGGAAGACCCGTTTGGCAACATCCTTGAAATTTATAGCCACAGCTATGAGTTGCATTATGCAAGCGGCGCTTACGAATAAGCATTGTTTGTAAGGTCTGTTACTTATCGCTTCATGCTTGTATGTAGCGGGTGTTAATTAGCAGGAAGGCGAGGGCGTTAATAGCAATTAAACGTACCTCGCCTTTTTATTTTTAATTAGGCTAACCGAACCTGCCAGATACATAAGGGTTCGTAGCCTTTTCGGTTGCAACCGTAGTGGTTGGCCCATGACCCGGGTAAATCGTCATATTATCCGGCAGCACCATAATTTTCTGTTTAATCGAGTCGATTAATTGCTGATGATTACCTTGTGGGAAATCAGTTCTGCCAATAGAGCCTGCGAAAATTACATCACCCACAATAACGCGATTACTTGAGCGTTCTACCAGCACCACATGACCAGGTGTATGACCCGGGCAATGCAGCACTTCTAGCGTTAAATTGCCCACTGAAATGGTATCGTTGTCGTTTAACCACTCGTTGGGAGCAAAAGGCTGGGCGGGTGGAAAGCCAAACATCTGGCTTTGCTGCATAAGTGCATCTAGCCAGAATTTATCGCCAATATGCGGCCCAACAATAGGTACACCGTAATGTTCAGCAATGGCGACAGTGCCGCCCACATGATCTAAGTGCCCATGAGTGAGTATAATTTTCTCTATACTCACGCCTTTATTCGATGCAGCTTCAATCAACTTTTCAACGTCGCCGCCTGGGTCGACAAACGTGCCTTTGTTAGTGGATGAATCCCAAATTAATGAACAGTTTTGGGCAAAGGGCGTAACGGGTATAACTTGAATTTCCACGGTTTAACCTTTTGATTCTTTGTTGCTTGGAGCGAAATAAAAAAAGTAAAGCAGTGCGCCAACCACTAATTCACCCAGTAAAAATAGCCACGCGTTGGTTGACGACTGTGCAATAGACCATGCGCAAACCGCTAGTGCGACAAAGGGTATCAGACGTCGAAACAGGTTTACAGGGCTGGCAAATGCGCCTGCAGAGCCGTTAAAATAAGCGTCTTTCTTAGAAGTATCTTGCTGCATGCCGCTTTGTGAATAAGCGCTCTGCAAGGAAGTTTCCTGTAAAGGTGCCCTCTGCAATGAAGCCCGCTATGCTTTCATCAACACCACTACACACACGGCGTAAACCACAAGCCGTGCAAGCACGCTTGAAATAGCTAACCACACAAAGCTGCCGCTCAGCGCCATAGTACCGGCAAATATTCCCAGTATTGATATGGAAACTGCTGGGGTAGCAAAGGATGTGTGAATCTCACCTAACTTCTGTCCCAGTTTACCTGGAATAAGTGACTGCTGCGCCATAGAGAACGTAAGTCGAGACGTAGATATCATATTCGCTAACAAGTTACCGGCAACAGACACTACGGCGGTTAGCGTCATAATAAGCGCCCCAGTTTCGCCAAATATCATATTGGCGAGTGCAATAAGTGGTGCGCTATCCGGCTTTGCAGGCCCTACAGTGTGCCAATAAAGCCACTGCACGCAAAAGTAAAATATGGCGATACCTGAAACTGTAAGCATTAAAGCCCGAGGTATGGTCTTTTTTGGTGAACTGGTCTCGCCGCTCGTGACCACTACCGTTTCAAAACCAATAAAGGCGTAAAGCGTAAGTAGGGCGCCGGCAGAAATGGTGTCAAACGCAGGTACAACGGATTCCGAAGAACGTGTTAGCGCAGTAGAAAAATCGAGCTGCCAGTAACCAACCGCAATAAGCGCCACGAAAGGCAGCAGTTTTAGCACCGAGATAGTATCAAGTGAACGCATGGCGGCCTTAAGGCCGACAATATTCACTACGATTAGTGCTGTGGTAAGCGCGATAATAGCGAATGATTTGCCTATTCCCGCATTTAGTTCGGGCCACACATAGCCGGCGTATAGCAATAACACGTGCATGTTGGCTGCAATCGCGGTTGCGCGAGCTAAATAGTAAATAAAGCCCGTTTGAAACGCCGCTGCGTCGCCGAAGCCTTTCTGGGCGTACACCACAGGTCCGCCGGTTTCTTGGTACAGCGCCGCTAGCTGCCCAAAACACCACACAATGGCCAGCATTAGCGCGCCAAAAATCAAAAAGATGTAAGGGCTGAAAGCGCCGAGCTCAGCGGCCATTTTAGCGGGCAGAGCAAAAATACCCGCTCCAATAAGGCCATTTAACACCAAAAGGGCAGCGCCAATGCCGCCAATCCCTTTGGTTAACAGGCTTTTGTTTTCGCTACTCATTTAGAAAAAACTTCTTCTCCCGCCACATAAGTTGCGTGTACTTCGGTTTTCCAAATGTCTTTGGCATCAATGGTAAAAATATCTTGGTCGACCAAGATAAAGTCTGCCCATTTTCCTGGCGTTAGTGTGCCTAAGGTATCTTCCATGTGCCCTGCGTAGGCTGCATCTAAAGTAAACCCTTTAAAGGCTTGTTCAATGGTTAACGCTTCGTGGGCATACCAACCTTTTACGGGTTGATTGTTTCTGTCTTGTCGCGTAACCGCAGCGTGAAGCCCGTAAAAGGGGTTAGCAAGCTCTACAGGGAAATCAGAGCCTAAGGGCAGTGCAATGCCCGAATCGAGTAGCGTTTTCCACGCGTAAGCGCCTTTCATACGATCTTTGCCAAGGCGATCTTCCGCCATGTTCTTATCGCTGGTGGCGTGAGTAGGCTGCATGGAAGGTAAGACCTTCAGCGAAGCAAAGCGGGCTAGGTCGTCAGGCGCAATCACTTGTGCATGCTCAATGCGGTTGCGCAGTTCGCTGCCGCCAATACTCTTAAACGTGGTTTCAAACTCGTTCAGTGCAACATGGTTAGCCTTATCACCAATGGCATGGTAGTTAAGCTGGAAGCCCGCACCAATTACCGTAGTAAACAGTTGGGTCATATCTTCTGGTTGAGTTAACAGCAATCCATGTTGATGCGGCGCATCTGAATAAGGTTCAAGCAATGCTGCGCCTCGGCTACCTAGTGCGCCATCGCCATAAGCTTTAACTGAACGAATATATAAAAAGTCGTCTTTATCGCGGATAGCGCCATTGCCTAACATGGTGCTGAGGTCAGGGTCTGTCGCACTCACCATGGCATAAATACGCACAGGCAAGTCACCTTCTACCGCTTCTTTTAAATAGAAATCGTAAACGTCTCTGTCTATGCCAGCATCGTGCATTGACGTAACACCATTTGCTAGTAAGTGCTCACCTGCTGCATGTAATTGCTGCTCGTAAATAGCGTTGCTTGCTTTAGGCAAGTGCGCTTCTATTAATTGCGATGCATTATCAATGAAAACACCGGTAGGATTACCGTCAGCGTCTTTAATGATTTCGCCACCTGCAGGCGATGGGGTGTCTTTAGTTATACCCGCAATTTCCATCGCTTTACTGTTCACCCAGGTAGCGTGGCTGTCTACGCGAGCTAGTGCAACAGGTCGGTCAGAAATGACTTTATCTAGATCAGCCGCTGTTGGAAACGCTCTGTCAGACCATAATTCCTGGTTCCAACCGCGCCCGGTAATCCAAGCTTGTTGTCCATTCGCAAATGCGTATTCGGCAACTGTCTTGGCCGCGTCTTGTGCACTGCTACTTTCTCGCAAATCGACTTCCAACAAGTTTGCGCCTAAGCCTAGTAAATGCCCGTGAGCGTCGATAAGCCCGGGTAGCATAACTTTGCCTTTGCCATCAATAGTGCTGTCGACAGGCGTGGTGCCTTTGTCGATATCTAATGCAACCACTTTGCCTTCATCAATGACAAGGTTTTTAAACGTAATGAGTTTGCCACTTTCATTTAACGTATAGCCTTTTACGTTCTCAACAAGCGTTGCAGCATCTACCGTAAGCGTGGTGGTTATAGCGCCTAACGTTGCCGCCGTTATAAAGGTTGCGGTTAGTAACTTTGAAAGCGAGTGCTTTTTAAATGTCAGGGCCGACAATGTAGAGTTCATAGTGAGTTTCTGCCTTTTTTATTTCTGTTTTATTCTTTGTTTTTATAGTTTTTATACCGAGCTGCTCGAGTTTCAATAGCTACGCACTAACGCAACGCTATGCCTCGACACGCTCGGTGTCTTCAAATTCGTCTTCGTCATCAAGGTCAAGAATGGGAGGCTGCAGCAAAAAATCTCTCTCCCAAATCTTAGCCATACTCGCCTGACTTATGTTGCCACCACTTAATATAACAAGAGCGGTTTGCCCAGGCGGGGTGTTGGCAGCCCAAGCCGCTACTGCAGCCATGGTCATCGCGCACGTGGGCTCAATATGAAGCTTTAGTAAATGATGTAGCCATTGGGTCCAATAAGCAATTTGCAGCTCGTCCACTTCATAGAAATCATCTATTTCTTGCAATATAGGGAACGTAACATCGCCAACAGAAGGCGTGGCAGCGCCGTCTGCTAAGGTATTTGGTGCATAGTCTAAGGCAATGATCTCACCAGCTTGCAACGACATAGAGGCATCATTCGCCTCGGCAGGCTCAGCGCCAATGACCAATGCATTTGGCTGTAGTGCGCGAGTTGCCAGCAATGAGCCCGACAATAACCCTCCGCCTCCGCAGGGCGCAAAGACAGCATCGACCTCACCAATTTCGTTAAGCGCTTCTAACGTTGCCGTGCCTTGTCCTGCCACAATGTCTTTGTGGTTAAACGGCGGTATCCAGACCGTGTCTGGTGCTTTTGACGCTTGCTCGACAGCCGCATCTGCTTCTGGACGGGTAGGAAATAGTTTTAATTCAGCACCATAGCTTTGCGTAGCAGCAGCTTTAATCGGCGAAATGGTCTCGCTCGCAAAAATAGTGGCTTTAATACCAAAGTGAGACGCTGCATAGGCTACTGCCTGAGCATGATTTCCAGAGCTATTGGCGACCACATGCTTCGGTAAACGACCTTCCTCTTTCAAGCGGGCTAAAAAATTCATAGCGCCGCGAATTTTGAATGCCCCGATGGTCTGTAAGCACTCCGCTTTAAACAGAATGCGGTTGCCCATCCATTTGTTGAGCAACGAAGATTCAACAATTGGCGTTTTCTTTACGTCGCCTTTTATACGTTCATAGGCTTGTTTAATGTCTTCGAAATTTGGGGAAATACTCATTAAGTAACGCTCTTTTCATTTTGGTTTTTTTATGGGGTAGCGCCGACAAGGGCCTTTACGCACTAAAAGAAAATCGGAAGCCTTACAGTGCCAGATACTATTAGATAACGCCAGAGCCTATACCACATAAGACAATTCATATTTATTTAATAATTCTACTTTAGTATACCGGCGCTAGTTACCGGAGACAGGCACATGTTAAGCAAACACAACCATCGTATTTACGCCTTACCTACGGTTTTGTTTCTTTTTCTCACCTTTTTATTTGTTTCTGCTGGTGTTTTTATTCAAAACGATGAACGCGCAGCACGTATTTCTAAAGCGCAGTCGGTTGCCGAGCAGGTAAAAATTAGTCTTGAAGTATTCTCAAGCGAACGTATTCAAGCGCTGCACAACCTAATGCGAAACTGGCCCACCTTTGAACCAAACCAAGTAGACTGGTTTAATGCGCAAGCCCTGTCATTGATGGGCATGCAGCGAGGCTTTTCATCGCTGGTATTTGTCGATGCTAACGGTGAGATAGCGTGGGTGGCAACGCCATCTTCCGGTATTAAAACCCGTATAGACAACAGCCTCATTGGCCATCCTATGGACGCGTTGGGCTTAAACATATCGCGATTGTCCGAGAATTTGGAAAGCACGCTTTTGTATTCAGATGCTGCTCAACATCACTTTATCGTTGTGGGCAGGGCCATAAGCCCTCAAGAGCCTGAGCATGGATTTCTGGTGGCGGGGTTCGACGTACAAACCATATTAACCGTGATGTTAGGCGAGTTAGTAGGCCCACAGTTTAACTTTCAGCTTAACGCCGACAGTGCAACGCTTTTTCAAAGCGGTGAGTTAGTCAACGATGGCACCATTGTGTCGCTTTTGCCGTTCAGTTTTTTAGAACGCGATTTTTACCTTTCCATGCAGTCTCAGCTAAGCCCATATAACTCAGGCTTGTTAATTATTATAATTGGACTGTTGATGTCAGCGCTAGTTAGCTATGTGCTGCACAAGCAGCTTAAAGGCGCGGTTAATTTGTCTTTGAGTCAGCAGCGTTACCTCACCGCTAGCGAAGCCTCCCTTGATGCGCTTCTTATTTATCAGCCAACAGATGATGACTTTTCTCTAGTAGAAGCAAACTCATACAGTCGCTATCTATTTCGCGGTGCATGCGATGTATTGCGGTCTATGAACTTAGCCGAGCAAACGCGTTATTTAGGTTTAAGCAGTGAATTTAAAAACGCCAAAAACGTTGCTGAACTTGGCGTGCCTTATGAAGCTCACCTTGCCATTCATAGCGATAAGATTGCGCCTCAATGGATAAAAGTTCAGGTGGTAAAAGCCGGTGACAATATTGCGGTAACCGTAAGGGACGTGACCGAACGTTTTCGCGCCCAGCACGATTTAAAGCGTAGCGAAGAAAAGTATCGCCGCTTAGTTGACGGCATGCACCGCCACTTTGTTTACACCAAGACCATCGAGCACAACTTTATGTATGTAAGCGCGGGTATTGAAAAGATTTTAGGGTTTAGCGCAGAAGACTTCTGTGCAAACGAATCGAAGTACGTTCGCCAAGTACCTGACGAGACATTTGAGATACGCCAAACCATTGCCCGTGGCGAAAAGCCCGAGCCTTATATTGTGCATTATCAAGGCAAGGTCGGCGAGCCGTTAGCGATTGAATTTTCAGACACGCCCATTGTCGACGAGCAAGGATTACTGGTTGCCGTTGAAGGCATCGCTCGCGATGTGACCAAAGAGCTGGCGCTGCAGGAAGAAGTGTATTTTCAAGCTAACCATGACCAGTTAACCGGGCTGTTTAATCGCTATGCATTTGATGAAAAACTGCGAGCGATCCTTGATGAAACGCATAAAGCGGCTGGTCAGCAGGGCGAGAGCAAGGCTTTAAACCACATTGATTTTGAAAAAGTGGCGAGTATCAATTCGCCTCGCGCTTACCACAAGCAAAGCGTGATGTGCTTTATCGATATGGATCGATTCAAGTTAGTAAACGACAGCTGTGGTCATCCAGCGGGCGATAAGCTGCTAAAAGAAATCTCCATCATATTTAGGCAATACGTGAATGGGCAAGACTTGCTTGCCCGAATAGGGGGAGACGAGTTCTGCATTATATTTCGCAATCAAAGTTTGGATGAGGTGACCAAGCGCCTAGACAAGCTTTTATTGGCGATTTCAAATTATCGTTTTGTTTATGACGACAAGTTGTTTTTTGTGGGGGCAAGCATTGGCGTTATCGAAATAAACGAGAGTACACAAAGTGCAGAAGCCTTAATTAAAGCTGCTGACAACGCGTGTTACAAAGCCAAACACTTGGGTCGAAACCGTTACTTTGTGTTTCATGATAATGACTCGCAAATGGCCATTGATGACAGTGAAAACCAGGTGTTACATGCCTTGCATCACGCATTACAAAACGACGGGTTTGAGTTGTATAGCCAAGCTATCATGCCGCTTAACGTGCCCAACCAAGAAAAGGCCGCCCAACTTCAGCATTACGAGATTTTGCTTCGTCTAAATGCAAAAGACAGTGGCCTTATAAGCCCGGGGCTTTTCATCCCGTTGGCAGAGCGTCACGGTTTAATGAACAAAGTGGATATGTGGGTGGTAGATAACACCCTTAAAACCCTTGAAAGTAATCCTGCTCACATCGATAACGTAGGCAAAGTCGCAATTAATTTATCAGGTATTACACTGGGTGATGAAATGGCGCTGCACAACATTGCCAAGCGCATGCAAAGTACTTCTGTACCTGCTGAGAAAATTTGTTTTGAGATTACAGAAACAACAGCGGTAACAAACTTGAGCGCTGCTAAACACTTTATTTCTACGTTACGTGATTTAGGGTGCAGCTTTGCTCTAGACGACTTTGGTGCAGGTATGTCTTCATTCACTTATCTTAAAAACCTTGATGTTGATTACGTTAAGATTGACGGCTCCTTTGTGCGAAATATCGTTCACGATCCTATCGATCATGCTACAGTAACAGCGATAAATAATATTGCGCACAGTATGGGTAAACAGACCGTAGCCGAGTTTGTGGTCGATAACGCGACCGCTGAAGTGTTACGAGAGCTTAAAGTAGATTTCGGTCAAGGCTTTGCTTTAGATAAACCCAAGCCGCTGGCGCATAGAGTTCAATGGCGAGTTAAACTTGCCTCTGCCTAAAAGGAAATGTCATGGGTTTATTTGATACCATCATGGGTAATGCAAGCGAGACTAGCGCTTCAGATGTTCAAGAAGAGCTTACGCCTATACTTGCTGCTAACGAAACTGTTACCACTGCGTTTAAGCTAGTGCGCGATTTAAGTGTATTCACGAACAAGCGCCTAATTCTAATTGATAAGCAAGGCCTTACCGGGCGCAAAGTGAACTATCATTCAATACCTTATAAATCTATTACGCAGTTTATCGTTGAGACGGCAGGGCATTTTGATACTGACGCCGAGCTTAAAATTTGGCTGTCGGGCAAAGCCGATCCTATTGAGATTGAACTAAGTGCATCGTCTGCTCAGGCGGTACAGCAAAACCTAGCAACCCAGATGTTTAGCTAGTTTCTGCATTTGTAATACTTGATAGATGCTTTGAAGTAGCAAGTAGCAAGTAAAGAAAGTCTAATCACCCTACAAGTGCACAAAGCGCTACAACGCAAACATGCACAAAATAAGCGTTAATTAAACTGACCAAACAAAAAAGCGATGCCTTCATAAGCATCGCTTTTTGCTTTTTACTGCTTTCTAGGGCTTGTTGAGCTTAGATGTACAGAGATCAACAGGCCCCAGGCTCTAACCGTATTAGTCTTTCAAGTTACGGTTAAAGAAGTTAGTAATAGTTTTGTATAAATGAATGCCCGTTTGCTTACCACGGATGCTGTGCTTCTTGCCCGGGTAATCCATAGTTTCAAATGGAATTGCCAAGTCTTGAAGGTGCTTGTAGAGCATTGTTGAATGGGTAAACAACACGTTGTCATCTGCCATGCCGTGGTAAATCAAAAGGTCGCCCTTCAGATCTTTTGCGTAAGGGAATACTGAAGACGCAGTGTAAGCATCATCATCTGTATTTGGGTTGCCCATGTAGCGTTCAGTGTAGTGGGTATCGTATAAGCGCCAGTCAGTTACCGGAGCACCTGATACGCCCGCTGCAAAGTAATCGCCCGCTTTGAACATGGTCATCAGCGTCATGTAGCCGCCATAGCTGTGGCCATGAACACCAATACGCTCAGCGTCAACGTAGTCAAGCGTACGCAAGAACTCTACGCCTGCAACCTGATCGTCCACTTCAATAAAGCCCATTTTTTTATAAATAGGATCTTCAAAGCCTTTACCGCGATAGTTAGAGCCGCGGTTATCTAGCGTAAATACCACATAGCCTTGATCAACCCAGTGTTGGAATAGCAAGCCACGGTTACCCGCCCAGCTGTTTGTTACAACCTGTGCGTGCGGGCCGCCGTAAAGGTAAACAATAACAGGGTGCTTCTGTTTAGGGTTTTGCTTGGCACTATCAGGCGTGTAAATTCGATATTTAAGGGTTGCGCCATCCTTTGTGGTGATGTCACCAAACTCAGGTGCCGTCCAGCTATCCATGTAAGCGTGCAGAGGGTGGCCTTCTTCAACTTTATTTTCTTCAAGCCAGGTAATTCGCTCGCCGGTAGCACTATTTAGGCTAACTTGTGCAGGAGAGTTAATGGTTGAGAAACGGTCAATAAAGATAGAGGCATCTTTGCTAAATGCCGCGCTGTGATACGCGCCTAGTTCAGTGATACGCGAAATCTCGCCGCCATCTAAAGGCACGCTGTAAACATGGCTTTCTAGTGGGGTGTCTTTGCGGCCAGAGAAGTACAAACGGTTGTTCGCTGTATCAATAGCTTCAACACTGTCTACAACCCAGTCTCCTTTGGTTAACTGCTTAACAAGCTTGCCTTTATTGTCGAAAAGGTAAAGGTGTTTAAAACCGTCGCGCTCTGACGCCCAAATAAATTGGCCTTTGTCTTTTAGGAAGTAAAGGTCGTTGTGCAGGTTTACCCACGTGTTGCTTGATTCTGTAAGCAGCACGTTTTCTTTTTTGCTGTTAAGGTCGAACGCTCGCAGCTCTAACGTTTGCTGATCCCGTGTCTGCCATTGGTAGGTGAAGGTGGTGTTGTTTGGCATCCACTTACCGCGAGCAAAATAAATGTCGTTATCTTCACCTAAATCCACCCAAGTGCGATCGCCAGAGTTGATGTCTTGAATAGCAAGTTCCACCAAGACGTTTGGCGTGCCCGCTTTCGGGTATTTCTGTTCGATAAGCTTGATGTCGTCAGCATAGATTTCAGAACGTGTGATCACATCTACCGGGCTTTCATCAACCTTGGTAAAGGCAATTTTAGTCTCATCTGGCGACCACCAGTATCCGGTCATACGGCCCATTTCTTCTTGCGCCACAAATTCGGCCATACCAAATTTAATGTTGTCGCCACCTTCTTTGGTAATTGCCGTTTCTTTACCTGATTCAATGTGTTTTACATAAAGGTTCTGGTCGCGAATGAAGGAAATGTAGTTACCTTTTGGTGATAATTTAATATCAGTTTCAAAAGCGTCAGTATCTAAAAGTTGCTTCGCCCCTTTTTCGCCCAGCTTGTGATAAAAGACATCGCCACCTAATGGGAAAAGTAATGCTTTACCATCGTCCGACCACTGGTAGCTTACAATACCGCTGCCAGATAAACGCATACGCTCGCGTCGCGCTTTCTCTTCATCAGAAAGCACTTCTTCGCCGCTTTGTAGGTCGTTTGAGTCGAAAAGCATGCGAGTTTGGCCACTTTCAATATGGTATTCCCATAGATCTAGGCGCTCGTAGTCTGTTTGCTTACCTTTAAGAAATGTTACCCGTTGACCGTCAGGTGATACTTTTAACGAACGGGGTGCGTTGCCATCGAGTGAAGGAGAAGAGAAAATACGCTCAATAGTGAGCGTTTCAGCGTTTAAAGCAGTAGAGAGCATAGCGGCTCCAATTAAAAGGGCTTTTTTCATTTTTATCTGCATATTTGACTGTCGAAGGTTTGATTGTAGTTATATCAATTTATGATACAAGGTGCGACATATGAAATCCGCAATGGTGCTAGGAGCGACAGGTTTAGTGGGACGAACGCTTGTAAATATGCTGTTACAGGATAGACGGTACAATGAGGTAACCTGCTTAGTCAGAAAACCGCTCTCCTCCAGTATGTTTAACGACCCTCACAATCGCCTAAAACCTGTAGTTATCGACTTCGACAATCTACAGGACTATCAAGGCTACTTTAGCGTAAATCATGTGTACTGTTGTCTGGGCACCACGCTTAAAAAGGCGGGATCGAAACAAGCGTTTCGCCGCGTTGATTTTGAATATGTTCATGTTGCCGCACAGCTGACCCGAGCTCAGCGCGCGGACAGTTTTGTATGGATATCATCGGTAGGCGCTGATGCTAAAAGCAGTAACTTTTATTTACGAGTAAAAGGCGAGCTAGAAAACGCGATTATGCGAATGCCTCAGTTACCCCATGCCTCTGCCGTACGCCCTTCGTTATTGTTAGGCAATCGCGACGAGTCGCGGACGCTAGAAGATATAGCGCAGAAAACGGCGCCCATATGGCAAAGCATAATGAAAGGCCCGTTAAAGAAATACCGACCCGTTCATGCCGTTGACGTGGCCAGAAATATGATGTCGCTGCAGCGCTGGAAATAAGCGCTCACAGTAAATGTCACAACCTTAACGTGAAGCACAACCCGACTTGATATAGAATGCGCGCCTTTTAACGCACTAGGTAATACGACTTCCTTATGTTCCGCTGTAAACAATTCACCGTAGCACAGGACAAATGCGCGATGAAAGTGAACACCGACAGTCTGATTTTAGGAAGTTGGGCACAGTTTCGCGCAAACCTCAGCCATGCCCCACGCATCTTGGATATCGGCACCGGCAGTGGCATTTTAGCGTTGATGATGGCCCAAAAAGCAGCGCACTTTTGCAATCCGAACGGTGAAGAGCAGAATGTTCAAAGCAGTTCAATTGACATCAGCTCGTTCGATAATGGCGCAGCCAGAATTGACGCGATAGAAATAGATGAGCAAGCCGCAGCGCAGGCCGCTACCAACTTTAAAAATGCAAAATGGGCCAAACAGCTGTTTATTTACTGCTGTGATGTAACTGGCTACACCTCCACCCACTTGTATGACCTAGTGATTTCTAATCCACCTTACTTTGACACGCCAGCTACACTTTCAAATGCGTACAGCAAGCAAAGCCAATCTCGCTCGGTGGCAAGGCAAACGTCTGCATTGGGCTCAGATGAACTTTTTAGTGCAAGCAGCAAGTTGTTAATAGAACAAGGGCAAATGTACTGTGTGTACCCAGCGTCGATGGAAGCCTCGGTTATCGAAACGGCTGAAGGTTATGGCCTATCGCTGGCAGATATTCTTTATGTAAAGCATACATCTAACAAATCGCCTTATCTTTGCGCGTTCCACTTTAAAAAAGTAATGGAGGGCGCAAGTGATAATCTTAAAAACGTTACTGCACATCGGGAATGGCCGAGCTTAATAGCGAAAAATGCAATCAAAAATGAGCTGATAATTAGGGATCAAAAGGGCGAATATACCAGTGAATACAAAGCCCTTTGTCAGCCTTTCTACCTTAAATTTTAATGAGCTTATATTAATGAACATAGTTGCAGAAGGCTTTGGCGCAATAGCCGTTGTTTTAAATTTTATTGGGTATCGCCAAACTAACGTAGACAAGTATTTGCTTATTTCTGCGTTTGCCTTAAGTGCACTTAGCGTGCATTTTTTTATGCTAGATGCCATGGCCGCAGGCATTGGAACACTGCTTGCCAGCGTTCGTAACTTTATTGCCATTAAACATAGAAGCAATGCCATTTTATTTTTCTTTGTTGCGGTGAATCTAGGCTTCCTCGCTTATGAGTGGTTTGTGCTAGAGCACAGCTGGATAATCTTCATTGCCTATGCGTCTTCACTTATTTTTACAGTGGGATCTTTGGTTATCCGCAATACGCACACTATTAGAAAGGTTTTTCTTGTTGCTGAAACTTTGGGGTTGTTATATGCCATTTCCGTGGGCAGTATTTTTGGAACGGTATTCAATGTAAGTAACTTGATCAGTATTTTAAGTAAGCTGCGCAAGCCCTAATGCTTTAGCAATAAAACTCACCTTATCAATTAGTCTAATTTGCCCACTTTAATCCCGTTTAGTCGGGCTGCTTTTCTGCGACTTACGCTACCTGCTATATGGCTTTTCATATAGTCTGCACACCCTTGTAGGCCTTGCCCTACATGACTTATACCAAAGTTCAATGAGCTAAAGTTCAATATCAATTTGCGTATGTAAGCGTATCATTATTAATCAGTAAGTATGGTTTCAGCAATTTTTCCTCTGAATGTACGGAAGTAGACTCAGTGTGTAGTAATGAGGGGAGTGTGCGCAGTGAAATTAGTAGATAACTCACAACAATTTGATCAATCACCTACGCTTGAACAATCGTTTCAGAGCGCTATTAATGAAGGCGCTGCGGTAAACGTGTTTGAGCTTGCTCAACAGTTTAAAAATACCAACCCTGCTTTTAAAAAACCTCAACTGGTTGAAGAACGCACGAGTTTAGAGACAGAGCAGCTGTGGAAGAAGCGTCTTTCGATGCTGCTAGATGCAGAAAATAAACTTATGAAAGTTATACGTTTTCGCAAAATTACTGGTATATTTACCGTTGCAAGTATGGCTATGTTTTTATTTTCCCTGTACATAGCGCCAACAATGTCGCCAGTATTGTTCTATGGCCTTATTGTTGTAGCTGCATTTGGAATGGCAACGTATCCGGCGTGGTTGTTAGCGTCTAAAAGCAATAAAAAGCAGAGAGATGACATTTCTCGTTTGTTTTATAAAAGTAATCACGAGATTGAAATGTCGGACGGTAAAATTACGTTAATTAACAGGGCGAACTATGCAAGTGTAACGCAAATACACGTATTGGATCGCAAACTTGGACTATTCGCAAACTCGTAGACAACACTACACCTCTCAGTTCATTATTGTTCTGTTAGTAGCATCCTTTATTCTTGGGGTGCTACTGCTGGCACCCATGGATGCATTGGGCCAGCTTCTCTCTTCAATCGTTATCCTCATTGCAATATCCTTGTGCAGCAAAGAAGCGCGGCACACGCAAAAATACCAGCATTTATTCCGCATTTTAGCTCTGGTGCTAGCCATTGCGCTTAGCGTCAGGTATTTGCTGTGGCGTGGTATTTACACGCTAACCTACTCAGATTTTCTTTCAATGATTGCCGTCTGGCTATTATTTGGCGCTGAAATTTATGCGGGGATCACTTCAGTGTTAGGGGCGATCGTTAACGCGTTTCCGCTCAGTCGACCGCTTTTGTCCCTGGAAGGGGTAGATAAATCAACTCTGCCCAGTGTAGACGTCATGATCCCGAGTTATAACGAAGATGAAGGGATATTAGAAGTTACTATCCGCGCTGCAAAAATGCTCGATTACCCTAAAGAAAAGCTTCGTATTCATTTGCTTGACGATGGCGGAACCGACCAGAAAATTAACGCTGAAAACCCTGTGTCAGCGGCCACTGCAAAACAGCGGCGACAAGATTTGCAAGCACTGTGCAAACGCTTGGATATTACCTATCACACTCGAGCAAAAAATGAGTTTGCCAAGGCGGGTAATGTGAACAGTGCAATACAAAATACCACGGGTGATTTGATTGTTATCTTGGATGCTGATCATGTTCCTACTTCGGATTTTCTTGATAGAACCGTGCCGTGGATGCTTAAAAACGAGAAGGTCTTTCTCGTTCAAACCCCTCATTTTATGGCTAACCCAGATCCTGTTGAGCGTAACTACTTCTCTGCGTTTACTCGCATGCCTTCAGAAAACGACATGTTTTACGGCACTATACAGAAAGGCTTAGACTACTGGGGGAGTTCCTTCTTCTGTGGATCAGCCGCATTGATGAGAAGAAAGCACCTCGATTTGGTTGGGGGCATTTCCGGCGACTCTATCACTGAAGATGCAGAAACCGCGTTAGATCTTCACAAAATGGGCTACGAGTCTGTATATGTGGACAGACCTATGGTAAGCGGCCTTGCGCCAGAAACTTTTGATGCGTTTATTCAGCAGCGTATGCGCTGGGCACAAGGCATGACGCAAATTTTACTACTCAAAAAGCCTTTTAAAGCGCAAGGACTAAAATGGTATCAGCGAGTGGGCTACATGAGTTCAATCATGTTTTGGCTGTTCCCGTTTGCTCGCATCATCTTTTTGCTTATGCCACTGGCGTATTTGGTCTTTGGGCTTCAGGTTTACCATGCATCGATGCTGGAAATTTTTGCCTTCACCCTGCCTCACGTTATTGCCACTTACATGATATCCACCATGCTCTTTGGGCGAACCCGATGGCCCTTAGTGTCAGAGTTATATGAAATACTACAGTGCGCATTTACGCTAAATGCATTAATCAAGGTTTTCTTAAAGCCGCGGGCACCTTCATTTGTTGTGACGCCAAAAGGAGAGAGCCTTGACAGAACCTTTGTGTCGCCACTATCGAGCGTGTTTTACTGGCTAATATTGGTAATCACATTCGCATTAGGGAGCGGCGTCTATAAGTTCATAACAGAGCCTCTTACACGCGAACTTACTGTGGTGGTCATGTTGTGGAATGTATTTAATTTGATTCTATTGTTGTCTGTTCTTAGTGTGTTATTAGAGCGGAAACAGGTGCGTAGTCAGGCACGTCTCCCAGCTACCAATAGTGTCGTTATTAAGACTACAAGCGATGAAGCTTGGGTTGGAGATTTGGTCGATCTTTCGCTTGGTGGAGCTCGGTTACGCTTGAAAGGTGAGGGAGCGTTAGTACCTGAAAATGCAACGCTCACATCGTGGAGTCACGCACTGAATAAGAACGTTCATTTGCCAATTAGCGTTCTGCATTACGACAATAGGTCAAAAATTCTTCGAGTACGCTTTATGCCTCAAACCGAAGAACAAGAAAACGAAGTCGTCGCCTATTCACTGTGTGATAGTCTGCGCTGGATGTCGTTTCAACGAAGAAGAACAAGGGCTATCTCATACTGGTTCGGCGCAAAACATGTGTTGAAAGTTGGGTTAAAGCCTGTTTTATTGCATATGCTTGTATTAATGGGGAAGTTCGCCGGGAAATTAGGTTTGCTTGCTAAACCGGCAAAGGAAAATCAATGATAAAAAAATACCTTATGTTCATCGTATGTTTGTGCATGCCTTTTACCCTAGCGGCGCAAACTGACACGTATCGATTAACCGACTTTTTTGGCGGTGAAAGTACCGTGCGCTTGCAGGGAAAATCTGCCTCCATTGATATTCCAATTCCCCTTAGTTCAGTAACTGATGTGGACAGCGCGCTACTTACATTAGAAGTGGTCAGCTCGCAGGCGTTAATCAAAAAACGTTCTCAGCTGTATGTGAGATTCAATAATGCGACCATTGGACAGATTGCGTTCGACCCAGACAGACCTTCTCTTGTATCTGAAATTGCGATCCCTACTTCATTGTGGCGAGCCGGGTTTAACTCTCTGACACTAGCGGTAAGTCAGCACTATGCCGAGCAATGTGTTGACGGCAGTGCGCCTGAATTGTGGAGCGAAATTAATGCATACAACTCAACGCTAAAAATTGCGACGTCGGTGAATGAAAAGCGCTTCACGTTAGATGAGCTGAGCGGATTCTTTAATCCAGGAATTGGCGGACAGCGAAACGTTCAGCTTTACACGGCGCGAGAAGCTGATGATCAAATTAAATATCAGACACTTCCCATTGTTGCTCAAGCACTGTCTCTTAGGAACCAATATCAGCCGCTTATTATCGAGCATGACAGCTTTGATGATGGTTACGTTTTGCCCCAGCTAGAAGACACAGAAAATAGTTTTTGGAACGACCAAAATGTTGCTCGCTACGAGCGTGCTGCATGGTATCTCAAAGCCAAGCAAAAACAGCCTGTTCATATTCTAGTTGGTACAGTCGACGCGTTATCACCGGTATTATCTGACGAAGTGATTAACGACATTGATGGCGCGTTTCTAAAAGCACAGCGCACACCTGCGTTTGTTAAGGACAGCAACGTTATTGTACCGGCTAGTTACCGCCTTATTGTCAGCGGTACTACGCAAGATGAAGTACTTGAGGCAGCGAAAGCCTTGGCGGTAATGGACGATGCGATTAACCCTATTTCACAAGTTACCGTACTTTCACAGTCACAAATGCAGGCGGAAACGCTGCAGCGTCATCGCATTCTGAACCCAGACAATCACTACACATTCCAAGACTTTGGTGTGGCGACCACTCAGTTTAGGGATGAGGGGAACTTCACCAAACGGGTGTCATTCAGATTGCCTGCAGATTTTTATGTACCTGAAAACGCGAGCGTGAGCTTGCTCTTAGACTTTGGATATGGCGCAGGTTTTGGGCCAGGTTCGGTTATGAATGTAAGCGTGAATGACGAACTTGTACACGGTTTGTCTCTTAATAATATTAACGGACAATCCTACCGAGACTATCAGCTAAGAATACCTGCACGATTCTTCAAAGGCGGGACGAATAATTTAGACTTTGCGGTAACCATGAGAGCGCCGTTAGCAGGTGTGCCTTGTGATGATATTCCAGGTTCCCACCTCGTGTTCCAGCTTGATGATTCTTCGGCTATAAAACTACCTGATGCAGGAAACGTGGCAGTTCAACCTAATCTCGTCTTGCTTTCAGAAACGGCTTACCCGTTTGCGCGCTTTAAGTCAGCACCATCGTCAACCATTGCTATTCCGTCAGATGACTATTTAGATACAGCGTTAATCCTTTCAGCGAAATTAGCGCAAGTAGCCCAAGTGCCTTTATTGAACGTGAAAATAGCAACTGGAAACGACATTACAACCGAAGGTTCTGTGATTGTTCTAGGTACCCCTGAAAGCTTAACGAATATTGAGCAGTCTGAATTCAGTACGGCCATTGAGGCAACGAAACGCTGGTCTTATCGGTTACAGAACAATCTGTACAATCGCGTAAGAAACCTGACTGACGATCAGTCTTTCAAAGAAATGCGCATAGACGGTCATACCGTTCAAGAAAGTGACTTAGGTGAGCAAGCAGTACTTACTGCACAGGCACACCCTGTTTCATCACAAACCGATACCTTGTTCATTGTTGCAGCGCAGACGCCGGAACTTCTTCAAGCTAGAGTCGAGGATCTGGTTAGTTTGTCGATGTGGGGGCAGATGGCAGGGGATTTCTTCGCATGGAAAGATGGTCTTTCGCCATCACTCATCATGCAGGTAAGCGATAAATATGAAGTGGGTGAAGCCGACGACAGCTGGCTGCATTTACGACTATGGCTGTCTAACAACCCGTGGTATTGGTTAATAGGCTTTATATTGGTTGTATTTGTTGTAAGCCTACTTATTTACCTGTTGCTTAAACGCAGAAATAAACAAGTGCAAGATTCATGGTAAAGCTGCATTACGCAACAAAAGCGACGCTAGTGATAGGCTTTTTGTTCCTGTTGGCGTCGTGCTCTACCAAGGAAGATAGCGAATTCAAGTCTCAGTACATAGCATATAAGGCATTGTTTGTTGACGGCGGGCGCGTGGTAGACACAGGAAATGATGATGTGTCTCACAGCGAAGGGCAAGGCTACGGTATGCTCTTTGCCGTCGCCGCCAACGACAAAGACACCTTTGATGCATTATGGCACTGGACCCAACGTACGCTCATGCGAGAAGACGGGCTCTTTAGCTGGCGCTACCGACCTTGTGTGGATAATTCATCTTCTTGTATCGATGACCCTAATAATGCCTCTGATGGTGAGATTCTTATTGCCTGGGCATTATTGCGTGCAAGTGAAAAGTGGGGCGTTGGTAAGTATGAGGAGGACGCCAGGAATATTGTACGTGCTGTAGAGCAGAAACTTCTGGTGGTGAATAATAACAGTGTAGTGCTCTTGCCTGGGGAATACGGATTTGCATCTGACCAAACAGGAAATAGCAGCCTTCAGCTAAATCTGTCCTATTGGGTTTTTCCCGCCATAACTGACCTGTCTTCGCTATCGGATACTCCGTCACATTGGGAAAGCCTGTTCGAGTCAGGCTTGATCTTGCTGTCGAATATGCAGTTTTCTACCTACCAATTGCCCAGTGATTGGGTGCGTTTCACCCCTAATAGTGCTGAGTCCGATAACAGTAAAATTGGTGCGTTAACTTTAGATAATGTGATATCGCCTGAGTTTGGTTTTAATGCGATCCGTATACCGCTTCAGCTTGCATGGTCCCCACGTTTTCGCCAAAACGCTAGGTTAACTGAGAAGCTACTTTCTCCCTACTTTGCATGGTGGGCGATAACGCCTACGCCAGCTACTATCAACCTATTAAACGAGGAAACCGCTGAGTACGAAATGTCTAAGGGAATGCGTTCAGTGCAGATGGCCGTAAACAGCTTGATGAAATCAGAAGAAAAGCAAAGGCCAGAGTGGCCTGAGATCAATCGAAACATGGATTATTACTCGGCAAGTTTAACGCTGCTTTCTATGCTAGCAGTTTTGGATAACGCATCGTGAAAACTCGGTTTACTCGCACGTCTTTGTATCTGGCACTAGGCGCTTTGGCCACGTCACTTGTGTCGGTGCAGGCATACGGACAAGCTAAAACAACGTACAAAGAAAAAGATCTGGGTATATTACCTGCACAACAAGATCAGCCGGATTTAACAGGGCTTTGGTACCATATTAATGAGCGACAGATTCAGCAAGCCAATGAAGAGTTTACGCGCTTAAAAGCTCGTTACCCTACGTGGCAGGTGCCACAAGAAGTCGAAACCGAACTAAACAGAATAAACGGCCGCTTAAAAGGTACTATCAAGCCTGTAGTTTCAGCGCCAAGAGAATCGCTTCAGGCTTTAAAAAAGCAGCCAGATAAGCCCGCTTCTAAAGCCCTCCCGCTCGAACAATTTGCTCAGTTAACGCCGAAAGCCAGAGCAAATACGTCGAAGCAAAAAGTAGAAACGCTTATTGCATTGAGCAATCAATTTAAGCGTACTGATTTTTACTTGCTTATGGGGTGGACCGCCATTGATAAAGGCATGTTAGAAATGGCAACGCAGCAGTTCTCTCAGGCCCAACAATCGGCAGTTCGTGATATCGATAAACAATCCGCTCAACAAGGCCTTAACAGTGTCACTGGTATTAAGCTACAGCAGGCATTGTCTTTGCGCGATACGACAACGCTGGAGCAATTTCTCAAATCTGATAACAGCGGCTACGTGAAAGAAGTGCTGCAGGGCGCGGCATGGCAACAATACGACTTGAAAAATTACGACTTTGCCGACGCGCTATTTAGTTTGGTGAACGATAATGAAGGCAGGTATTTGTCACTTAGCGCGCAAAGCAGCGACACGGCCAAGCAAAGCGCGTTCGACCTAGCATGTAGTGTCAATACTGAGGTTTTCATTCGACGCTGTGCTGATGGTCTGGCTAGCCGACAGGCTCAGTTTTACGATACACGGCGCTACAAGCAAAGTATTGAGTCAGGCGAAGCACTCGCCCGTTTGAGACCGTTAAGTGTAGATGAGCAAGCACTAATTGGGTGGGCTGCTAAAGAGATACAAGACACCACAACCGCCACCGCAGCGTTCGAGCGAGTGCTCGCGAAGACGCCAACCGATGCGGTAATTGCCAATGAATTGGTTACAATTAATCAAGACGACGAAGCCACACTGAACCGATTGGCACTGAGATACAGTGCGGTAAAAAGCATATTGCAAGAACGCACCACACGTAACGCCTGGCCCAGAAAACAGTTTTGGCTAGCCTATCAAAATCGCGATGCGCGGGGAGTTACAGCACAAACTAAAGATGGCCTAAGTGCAGTCTACGGTATTAATACTCGCAGTCGAAGCGGAAGTGAGGGGCTCGGTAATTTCGATGTTCTGTCGCAATATATTGGTATTGGCAGCGGTTATGAAAACTGGCTGTGGCAAGTATCACTCGACTATAAGCAATTCTACAGCGGTCGCCCTCAAGTTGGAGACTGGTTTGGTAACAACCAATTGAGTGGAGCATTTTCGGGAATAAGCGGCTTCGAAGATAAGGGGCTTCGCGCCGAAGCGCATTATCAGGCACCTGATTTCAATTTTTACGCTAATCTTGAATATGCCATGTTCGATCAACCCGTTGGCGCTAAAGTAACGGGGCAGATATCTGCAACCAAATTTCTTACCAGTACAACGGTAGCTGCAACCTTATTTAGAAAGGCAAAAGAAGACAGCTTATTAAGCCAAACCGGAACCTTCAATGCTGATCACGCGAAACCTTGGGGCTACGTGATAGAAAGTGGCATAAGAGGGTTAGTAGCGCATGCAGTGGCCGACAACTGGTCTGTTGCAGGTACTGCTCAGGTTAGTCGCTTAGAAGGCGAGCAGGTTGCCGATAATAGCGCACTCTCTCTACGGGGTGATGTGAGTTACGATATTGCTACCATGATATCTCCCATGCTTGATTATTGGCGCGTAGGGCCATTCTTGAGCTATACAAGCTATGATAAAAATCTAAGCGGCTTTACGGTCGGCAATGGTGGCTACTTTAGCCCCAGTCAGTTTGTCAGCATCGGGGGCTATTCAGAGCTGTTAACGCTTGAGGCGCTAAACTGGCAAGTTAAACTTCGAAGTTCACTTGCGCTTTCACGTGTTGAACAAGACGATGATCTGCGCTTTCCGATTGGAGGTGCATTTCCAACGGCAGACGAGAACGCGACCCTTGGTGAAAGCTCAGATACGGGTTTAAGCGGAAATTTTATGGCTGAAGGTCAGTATCGAATCAATCACAACTGGATTGTGGCTGGGTATATAGGAAAAGCATTTGCGGTTGAGTACCAAGCATTTGAAGCGGGTATTCAGATAAGGTGGCGAGAAGGGCGAGGTGCTGGTGTAACAAGCGATGAACTGTTGCTGTCTTCGCCAAGATTAAGCGGCTTTGCACTATAAAGCCGCTTTTGCCTGAAGATTCACTCTCTTTTTAAAGCGTTAATTCGCTTTTCTACGTCTAGCTAGCATGAAACATCCAGCGCCAAATAAAAGAGCAATTGATGCAGGTTCACTTACGTTGATAGCGCCGAACTGATAGTTATTTACTTGGCCTGTTGGCGCATTGTAGGTTTCGCCGTCGTCATTAATCAGTTGCACCAACGGAGTGACCAATCTATTAGCAATGACATTACCGTCTACATGACCATTGTAGAAACTTAGCTCTGCATATGGCGCCAGTACACTACCTTTAACACCCACACTATGTAGTGTAAGAAAATCGGCATCAACAAAGTTAAACAAGATGTTGTTGGTATAAAGGCCATCATGACGCTGACCTACATTGTTGTCATTGTCTCTGTACTGGCCATTTTCTCTGAAATATTCATTTTCCTGCGTAAAGGCCGTATTAAAGAAGCCAGTGTTAAATAACTCAACTGATTCACCGTACACATTGATGATGTTGTAGCTGGTGGTTGAGAAATCGTAAACAATGCCTTTATCAGCAGCGCTGAACCAACTAGCGTCAATATTGTAGATATTGATATCATCAGAGCCAGAGAAGGTAATGGTATTTAATACATCCTTGCTAGCGTCGGTACAAGCAACCGCTTGATCCGAATCGTTAGCGTCAGTGCACGACAATGTTGTTGTGCCATTCACCGACATTGACGCAAACTCCTGAGACTGCGCTGTTACTTCGGCAGCAATAGCATTAAAGTCAATATTGTTAACGTCAGCCTTACTCACGCTGCCCTGTTCAACAGATGTTGCTGTCGAACCATTGATAGCTGTGTAATTGTTAACGTCGTTAAGCGTTACGGTACCGTTAACTTCGCTGCTATCAAGTTCAACGCTAGACTCAGCAAATACGTTTCCGTTTTCAACTTGGGAGCCATATAAAGTAGGGTTACTCACACTGTCGTAAACACTATTAGGCCCACCAAGTTTCACAGTATTGGCGTGCACATCACCTGATACAACATTTGAGTTACCTAGTTTGACATCACCTTTGGATGAGATACCGCCAGACTTCACCGTAGAATTAATGAGATTTACAGTCTGCTGAGCGTTAACCGCTTTATCGAATGTGAGTTCAGATCCAAACACCATACCTGACACGGTAGTTGAACCACCGTGAACATCACCGCGCGTGAAATGAAGGTTACCGCCTACGGCAAGAGCAGACTCAGACATATCTGGCGATAGCAGTAAGCCGACATTGAAATCGGATACGTTCATTTCGCCACCGACTGCTAGTCTTCCTTCAACATCGGAAGATTGGCCGGTAAAGCTATCGAAGATGAATGCGTTATATTCAAACGCTTCACTTAGTTCAATTTTGGCGGCAGACACTTGTGGTGCTGACATAACTGCTGCAAGTACAGCAGTGTAGAGTATTTTTTTGTGCATAATGGCTCCAGTGACATCAGAGTCTGGAACCGAGTTTCAACATGGATTTTCCAGACACACCGAATGGTACGATCTGAACAAAATTCGTGCGATAGCACAAGAGATACTTTGGTATAAGGTCTTATACGAAAAAAGCCACCCGAAGGTGGCTTTCTTTAATTTGCGTGGTCAGAAAGGCGTTTTAGCTGCTCTTTTTAACCAAAACAGATACTTTATCAATACCTGCAATTTTAACTTGGTTCATAACTTCTACCACAGTACCGTGCTCACTGTCTTCGTGAGCCTGGATAGCAGCTGAATCCGTGTTGTTTTCCGCTAGGTATGTTTGCGTGTTTGCAACCACACGACGAATATCAACTTCGCGGCCGCCCATCATAATTGTGCCATCAGCATCAATACGGATAGAAAGCGCTTTTGAAGGCTTATCGTTTTTCGCTTGATTATCTTCAGGACGGTTTACGTCCAAACCTTTCTCTTTCACGAACGAGGTCGTTACGATGAAGAAAATCAACATGATGAACACGATGTCCAACATGGGGGTCATATCAATCTGAGCCTCGTCTTCAGCCGAGGTATGCTTCTTTCTTTTCATCTCGTCTTCTTTCTTCTGTTACGTTCGAGCGCTTTAGTATACTGCTTGTTACAAAAATATACAGGGTTTTGTACAAAAACAGTGTGCTCATTAACACTTGTTGTTGAAAAAATACTCAGTTTCACAGTAATAAAACAACAAACTAGGTTTGTTTATGTGAAATAGCGACACCTAATTGGTAAAAATACAACATCAATGCCTGATTGAGTGATGTACGCAAGTTACCATGAGGATAAATGCCAAGTCTAGCTTCCGTTGATTTTTTTGTCCCCTGCACCAAAAATGCGTTTTTGATCTCGTGATCTTGAATACAGGCTTCAAATGCGCGGGCAGCCATCTCCTGAGGCATAGCATAATAATACATTTTTAACGCGCGATCAGCTTCTACGGATCGCACAAAGTACTCATTTGGTCTTTTTTGATCATTTAGGAACAATAGCGAGAAACAATCGCTCAATTTTTGATTCAACGGATGAGGATTCATCGGGGCATTGTCGAGCCAGGCCTGTGTGGCAAAGCTACCGACAGCAATACCGTCGAACATGCGCGGCGCAATATAATGATCGAAAGCGTGAAACCATTCGTGGGCTAGCGCTCCGGCTCCTGCATTTTTTGCTAGCGCAAGCTGTCTTTTCGCACTGTTGTAGTGGGCACTGCTGTGTTTTTGACCGCCACTGCCAAAAGCCAGTGACAGGGATCCGTTTAACGATAACACCTGTTCATTGATATTTAAGATCGCGACCAGATCGTAAAGCGCATCGAAAAAGAGGTTGGCAGCGATCTGTTGTTCTTCTGCTGTTACCCATCTACCCACAGTGATCGTAGCGAAATTAAACAGTTTGCGAATATCTTGAAATGAAACATCAGCGCCGTCCCTGTGGCTTGGGCCGTTGCGATAAAACTGCTGATGAATACGGCCTTTACTTTCCAACACTGACATCCGAAATTAATAGGCGTTAAGCCATCGAGACCAATAACTGTTCGCACCATGCTTCGATGCGTGCGTCTGTTTTGTCGTATTGGTTTTCATCGTCAAGAGACAGGCCAACAAACTGAGTTTTGTCTTCGGTTAATGCTTTTGAGGCGGTAAACTCGTAGCCTTCGTTTGGCCAATAACCCACGATCTTACAGCCTGATGGCAATATTGCATCGTGGAGCATGCCTAGTGCATCTTGAAACCATTCACCGTAACCAAGTTGATCGCCAAGTCCGAATAAGGCGATGGTTTTCCCTGATAAATCCAAACCGTGCACTTCTTCCCAATGAGACTCCCAATCTTCCTGGAGCTCGCCAAAGTCCCACGTTGAAATACCAAAAATGATAATGTCGTATTCGGCCGTGCGCGTTAGGTTAACGTCTTTAATGTTGTGAAGGTCAACAATATCTTCGTCGAAAAGGCTATTGAGCTGCGCTTGGATTTTTTCTGCTGCCATTTCGGTATAGCAGGTTGTTGAGCCGTAAAATAATCCGATGGACAGTGCGCTATCACTCATTAGATACCTCTTTTGAACTAATCGTCTTTAGAAGCTGGGAATTCTACCTCTTTACCGTTGCTCAACAAAGCTTTGCACTGAACATCGGTGTTTTTCTGTGAAATTTTTAATACACCAATGGCGCAACCGTTGAATAATTCGCCATAGCCCAAACTTGGCTCTCTCGCTTTTACTGACATATTTCGACGTCTTGTGAAAAGGTTTAGAGGCGATTTAGAGCGATAAAGCACGCGGTTTAATCTATCTAGCCATTTGATCAATCCATCCGGAAAGGCGTTTTTTAATCCACTGCAGGTGAACTGGGTGATGTGAGGGCTGTTGCGCCTAAAGCGCAGACGTACATCGTATACAAAGGAATAGTGCACATCGCCAGATAGAATGATGAAATCGGGGGGCGTTTTGTAATGCCTGAATATGTTTAATATAACGTTCGCGGTGCCTTTGTGGGCCATCCAGTTCTCAGCATCAACAGTAAGCGCCTTGCCAAAAAACGTAAACACCTTTTGAATGGCTTCGATAACCTTTACACCATAAATGGGAGCGGCAGAAACAACGATGACAGATTCTTTGCCAATTATCGAATGCTGAAAATCACACAGTGCTTCCCAGTCCATTAGCCCCGAGGGCTTATTCATATTAGATTCACTGCGCCAACGCTGCGTGCGGGTGTCTAAAACCTCAATAGGTGGTGTAGTATCTAAACGGTAATGCCACTGATCAAAATCCAAAAGATCATCAATGATTTCATCGTGCGAGTTTAAACCGCTTTCTCCCATTGATTCTTGTACTTTAGCAATTAATGGCGCTACTTTTTTTGGTGCATTTCCCCAGCCTTGGCAAAGCAAGTAGCCGATAAGCGCATTGCCGATCATGCGTTTTGATAGAGGGTTTCCATAGACTTCTTGTTCCCAGCCCCGGGTTAAGTTCCAATCGTCGGTAACATCGTGATCGTCAAAGATCATATAGGTAGGAATATGTGCCAGAGCCCTACGTACCTGCGGTAGCTGTTTTACAAAGCCGTTAAGCGCCTCGTGTTCTTTGTCGAAAATAACGTGGTATTTTGGGGGGATCCCATCTTTATCTATATTGATATCAGCCCAAAGCGTGTCGGACCACACCAGTAAATACATAGCGATGATCTCCGCACTGCCAATCAAATGGTTTTGCGCGTTTACTGATGTGAATACCGGTTTTTTCTTAGCACCAAAGAATATTGAAGACAGTACCGTATTGGTCGCAATTTGTGGCAGAAGCTGCTCTCGTTCGTAATACCCATGTTCATGTGTGGCAAGTTCATTAGTGTTGGTTACTACTGCCCCTTCCAGTGCTTCATGATAAAGACCTAAACGGTCAATCACGCTGTGTATGGCTTTAAGCATAGGACCTGCGACATCATCAGCGTAAATTTGATCGCCCGTCATCAACAGGAGATCGGGAAAATCATTTTGCTTTTTGAACGCATTTTTATGGAGTACATCTACTTGTGCTAGGGCATCATCACTGTGAAAGTGAGGCTTACGGCATGAGCCGTGCAATATGGTCTCGGGAGTCTCGGTGTAGTGGAAACATAAGGAAGACTGCCCATCGTAAAGAAGCCCGCGTTGTTCATTTTCCCATGAAGCCTGCTGAGCATCGTCGCTAAAAGATAGCGAGTAACCTATCCGCGCAGTATCTTCGAAGGGCTCTGACGAAGTGAAAGAGAGCAAGTGTATAAATGCGTACTTACCTACGCGTATGGTTTCGCGTTGACAATTGCCGCTGACGACGACTTCATTTGCAGATAGATTTAGCGTAGGTGAATCGGCGTTACTGGTTACTACCCAAATATGACATTCTGTAGATGTCACCTTTCTTACTATCGGACCTGCAATAACTTGGGGCAAGTGCTGCGTAGAAATGACGCTCTCCTTTAATTTTCGTCAATATTAATACACGTAAGCGTGTTAACTAAATATGCTGCACATTAATCGAAAACATGATGACAGCACGACTATTTAACGTTGCCAAATCATATATGTACTCAGCAAACCTGATGTCTATCGCATAACCTTACTCTTTTTTGTGAATAAACGGTATGCTCGATATACTCCCTTACAATTTTTTCAGTTTTACCTTTTGCTCTCGTCTTAATAAACGGAGAGAGGACTTCACACTATGCTAAAATATTTAACCAGTGCTGTGCTAACCACTTTACTGATAAGCGCCTGTAGCGAGCCGAAAGACGTTGTTATCACTCCTGAACCTCAAGACTTAACAGAAGTCACTGTGGGTAAATGGATCCTTGATGAAAAAGGCAACGTTATGTTTGATCCTCAAACCTCAGGGTTAGTGGTGCTAGACGGTCAACTTGTCACTATCGCAGATGCTAGCGCTGATACCACTCAACAGTTGAAACTTCATAGCATTTCACCAGATACCGCAACGCTGAGCGCATCGAGCGAACGCTTTTCATTTTCCAATACCGTGCGCCGAAGCTGCTTTTATAGCTATTTGAGCGAGCAACCTGATTTAGAAGCGCTAGCCGTAGACCCCAGAGACACTAACGTAATTTATACGGTTACCGAAGATGCTACCCGTACCGGCGCGTTAAGCCCTCGCTGTGAAACCAAATACGAGGAAACAGGGTCAACAGATTACCCTACCTTGTTGGTAAAATTGACACGAAAAGATAATGGCTCGGTTGAAATGTCGGATGTGCGACCTCTTCAGTTTCCCAACGATTTTGAAGTAGGTAATTTTCCTAACGACGGCATTGAAGGGTTGACGATGGCTGAAGACGGCACGTTATATCTGGCGCTAGAGAAAGATAAAGCAGGACAGCCAAGAATTTTTACATTGGCTGTTGATGAAGACTTTTTCTCGTCGAATGATTTTGCCACAGTGAGCGAGCCTAACCTTCAACTTCCTTCGTTTACTTCAGGTAATCATCCTATCAATGGACTGGCGTTATATACTCATTCAACGGGCGCATCCTATTTGTTTGGCGCAGCAAGAAACGACAATGAACTGTGGGTAATTGATGTGAGTGGCAGTAAGCCAACAAAGCGTATCCCTATTACTTTCGACGTTGCCGGCGATCAGAGTTGCGAACAATACACAATGGATAATTCGTCGATGGAAGGACTAGTGACCATTGAAAATACCTTGTGGATCATTAACGATCCTTGGGAGAAAAACTACCTTAAAAACGCGACGTGCGAAGCTCATAAGAAGCGTTATGAAGACTTAGCGCCTTTATTGTTTCCATTAGAAATTAACAGCGTTTGGTTTGAATAATAAGAAAACGAATAGATTGAAAAACAAAAGGGTTGCTTTTAAGCAACCCTTTTTATTGTTGGCTAACGCTATTGATAGCGCGCTTAATATCGCTGTTTTATTTATGCGCCGCTGCGAAGTCGAGAAGCGAAGGTTTTTTTGAACTTCGCAAGTTTAGGCGCCACCACCATAGAGCAATATTGGTTTTGTGGATTATTTTTGAAGTAATCTTGGTGGTAGTCTTCGGCGTCGTAGTAGTTATTTACTGCTACTATTTCAGTCACTACGGGATCGGGCCAAATCTCTTCTTCTGTGATTTCTGCGATAATTTTTTCTGCTTCAGCTTTTTGTGTATCGTCGTGATAGAAAACCGCGCTGCGATACTGTGTGCCTACATCATTGCCCTGTCTGTTAAGCTGTGTAGGGTTGTGCAGCGCAAAGAAAATTTCTAGTATCTCTCGGTAGCTAATGCTGTCGGCATCAAACGTCACTTGTACCACTTCAGCATGGCCAGTATTTCCTTTGCATACCTCTTCATAGGTTGGATCGGCCTTTTCGCCTCCAGCATAGCCAGAAATTGCTTTTTCCACGCCTTCAACGCTATTAAACGCTGATTCGATACACCAAAAGCATCCGCCTGCCAACGTGGCGACTTGTAAATTTGCCATAGTAAAAACCTCTCTTAATCTTTGTCTGTAGTGTGGGTGCGGGTAGGTCACAACACAAGTCATCCAAGCGTGTTTTTTTATCGTATAAACGAATATTAAATAAGAATAATGTGCGAGCTGAGTGAAAGGTTTTAACATGTAAAGTTAGCTGTTTTCTTTCAAGCAGTTTACAACTGGTAAGAGTGCGTATAAGCGTGTTCAAAATTTGGCAGAGGTATTCAGTCGTGATTATTTTCTATGACGGGTATTGTCCGTTGTGTATCGCTGAAATGCGTCATTTAAGAAAAAGAGACAAGCACAACAAATTAACATTGGTAGATATCCAGGCCCCCGATTTTTCGAGCCGTTATCCAACCATGGATTGGCATGCACTCAATGCAAGAATTCACGGACTTCGTGAAGACGGGACGTTGATAACTGGCCTTGATGTCACTCATGAAGCATGGAAAGCCGTGGGCATGGGTTGGCTATATGCACCGCTTCGCTGGCCTGTTATTCGTCATATAGCCGATGCTTTCTACAATGTATTCGCAAAGCATAGATACACCATTTCATACCTGTTAACAGGTAAAAAACGCCAGTGCGATCGCTGCATACCAGGAGAAGCCAGTGAAAAATAACGTCCTTATAGTGGGCGCGTCGGGCGGTATTGCGTCTGCGCTTATTGAGCAATATAGCAGTGATGGTGCTAGGGTGTTTGCGGTTAGTCGCGCCCCTTTATCTGACACTAATCATTCTGGGGATGTTACCTATCATCAGCTGGCCGAACAGGACGATATGTACATTAGCGGTTTTGTAAAACAACTCGCTGAGCAAGACGTTGTGTTAAATACGGTAGTAATAACAACCGGTTTTTTGCATAACGAAAGCGATGGCATTCATCCTGAGAAACGTTTGGAAGATGTCAGCGAGCAGGCCTTAGCGGCTTATTTTTCGACTAACAGCATTATTCCCGCAATGTGGCTCAAGCATTTAGTGAATATCATGAGTAAAGAAGGTTCAACCCTTGTTTGCTTAAGCGCGAGAGTAGGGAGTATTTCAGATAATGGACTTGGAGGGTGGTACGGCTACCGCGCGTCGAAAGCGGCGCTCAACATGTTGGTTAAAACGGCGTCGGTAGAATACAAGCGCAGATTGAAAGACGTGATGCTTGTTTGTTATCACCCTGGGACGGTTGATACGGGGCTTTCTAAGCCTTTTCAAAAGAACGTCGCCGCCAAGATACTGTTCACGCCTGAGTTTACCGCTAAACAGCTCATTCACCACCTTTCGGCGCTTAATCGAGACCAAGCTTGTCATTTTATCGACTGGAATGGCGAAGTGGTAACTTGGTGATACGGTCTAACATCATTTCAGCAAGTCCAACATCAAGACTTTTTATTTCACTGCTGTTACCATGCTATTTTTGGGAATGGTGCAGCGTATTGATAAGCCCATAGAGGTAGCAATACAACGCGTTGACGCCACACGTGAGTCATAACAACAAACGCCATCCTGATAATAAATAATACCAGTTCGCTCGGCTTGATTCTTACGAATAGTAAGTACCGACAACCAGCATAAATTGTGAGCACACGACGTGTTTGTGCATCACAAGGCGTGATACGGCGAACTGCTATAACAATAACTCAACAAGAGGAAGGGATATGAGCGGGGCCAGAGAACAGTTCGGATCGCGCATAGGTTTTATTTTGGCTGCTGCAGGTTCTGCGGTAGGCATAGGTAATTTGGTAGGGTTTCCTGTCGGTGCAGCTAAAAATGGCGGTGGTGCATTTCTTTTAATGTACGCTATTTTCGTTTTTGCCATTTGTTTACCGGTAATGCTGGCGGAAATGTCAGTTGGTCGCCATGCTAAAAAAGACCCGCTTGGTGCATACAGTGATATAAGCGGTAATGAAAAGAAATGGAAAGTCGCGGGATGGCTAGCTATTGCTACGCCATTCATGATTGCCGTTTTCTACATGGTTATTACCGTGTGGCTTTTCGGCTATTTGTTCGAAGCAGTAAGCGGAAATCTAGACAAGTTAGCTAACCCAGAAACCTTTGGGCTGTTTATTAACTCAGAAGCCATATTTTTATATATGGCGGCCGTTGTTGGTGTGGTCTACCTCATCCTTCAAGGCGGTGTAAAAGAAGGGATAGAAAAAGCGGCAAAGCTGCTCATGCCTGCGCTATTCGTGATGCTAATCGGTCTCGTTATCTTCGTATTAACCCGCGAAAATGCGATGGCTGGCGTTGAGTTCTACATCGTTCCTGAGTTTTCAAAAATTACTGCTGAAGTGGTGAATGGTGCGCTATCGCAGGCCTTTTTCTCTCTATCGTTGGGCATGGGTATTCTTATAACCTATGGTAGCTACATTGATAAGCGTGCAGATGTACCGAGCGCTGCCAAGCTGGTGGCGTTAACGGATACAGCCGTGGCGTTCACTGCGGGTTTGATGATCCTTCCAGCCATCTTCTCTTTTAACCCAGACATTAACCCTGATGATTTGAGTGAATCGTCAGTGGGCATGATTTTTACTTACCTGCCTAGTATCTTTCTAGCGTTACAAGACTCGATTGGATATATGGGCGCATCGATTGTCGCTAGCTTGTTCTTCTTATTAGTGTTCTTTGCGGCAATTACGTCGCTAGTGTCTATTTTTGAAGTACCAGTTGCGGCGCTTATGGATGAAAAAGGTGTAAGCCGTAAATGGGCGCTTGGGTCGCTAGGAAGCATTATGATTTTGCTAGCCATCCTAAGTGCGTTGTCATTCGGTAAAGTTGATATGCTTACGTCGTTTATGCACTACGCTGGCGCAGATAAATCACTGTTTGATGTCATTTACGATGTGTTCTACGACACGATTTTGCCTTTAAACGGCTTGCTAATTTGTTTGTTTGTTATTTATCGTTGGAAGAGTGCAAACTTCAATGCTTCTTTGGAACAGGGCAGCAGTGGTTACAAAGGTAGCTGGTTTGAAAAATATGTGGATATATCGCTGAAAACCTTTATTCCACTTATTTTACTCGTGATTTTTGTAAACACGGTAGCGGTAAAATACTTCGGGTTGAGCCTATTCGGATAGTCAGGTTTTACATGAAATGACGTGAGCTAGCAGCGAGCTCAACTTAAATACGGCAAGCCTAAAGCTTGCCGTTTTTGTTTGTGTCAGAGTATGTATTTTCAATAAGTGTAAAGCCTAAAACATGCGATAGGGGTCGCTATACTCTGGTGTAATATTTAGCCTTGCCCAGCTTTGTGCGGCGTCAATCACTTTGCCAGCAGGTTCTGCTTCAGTATCAGAAAAGCGAGGAGCATCAATATCCATCGCCTTCGCTGCATCCACGTAATAAATACCGCGCTTAGGATGAGACAAGCTGCAAAGGTGAATAACATCGTTAAGCGGCTTGCCACAAATGATGGTCGTCAGCGCAGATACAATGTCGTACACATGTACAAGGTTTATTCGCTTATTTCCTGCATCTAACTGTTTTCCACTTAACGAGCGGGCGGGGTGACGGTCTGGGCCTACTAAACCGGCTAGGCGAACAATACTGATATCAACCTGACCTCGTTTAGACAATAAATAGTCTTCAATAGTCACGTGGGCTTTGGCCGAGGCTGTTTGCGGCTGTGTAGTGCTGACTTCGGACACTACCTCATTTGTTGCATCGCCGTAAACCGACGTGGTGCTGATAAACACGATATGCGCCACCTTTACGCTGATGGCTGCGTCTATCAACTGCAGCATATTGTTGGTGTATGACGAGAGATCTGTGTTTCTCCTGCCAGGGGGAATATTTAGCAACAAGGTAGCGTTTGGCAAGT
Organism: Alteromonas sp. CH_MED4-4; assembly: GCF_037029575.1. NCBI lineage: Bacteria > Pseudomonadati > Pseudomonadota > Gammaproteobacteria > Alteromonadales > Alteromonadaceae > Alteromonas > Alteromonas sp. CH_MED4-4. The sequence continues at coordinate 130,288 of NZ_JAYMEU010000014.1, forward strand.
GGTTACAAAGCGCTGATGTATCTTCGCCCAGGGCATATTCAATTGCGGTGATACCTTGGTCTTTTAACGCGAGACGTTTCTGTTGGCTTCGAGTGGTGCCAACAATATTGACCTTGCCTGAAAGTGCGTTGCCCACATAGCTGGCTAACCAGCCGTAGCCACTAATTACTACATTTTGAGTCATCGATTAAATACCCCTTTGTTTAGGGCTTAAGAGTACATTAATTGGAGGGCGGTTGTCGTTAACTGTAAAAATGAAAAACCGACTGGGTTACAGTCGGTTTTCAAAGGTGAGTGGTTAGAGTTGCAAGTCGTTTCGCTTTGCGCGTTTAGTTCGCTAAATGTTCCAACTACATTTTCATTTCGTCGTTGCGGTCATGGTGGTTGTCTTGATCAATATCTAGCAGGTTCAAGTCATCTAGCCCCGATATGGATGCCTGCATCTTGCCTTCGGCATAATCCGCTTTCTTCAGTACCTTACACAATGCATCGCCTTTTTCTTCCAGCGCAGCCGCTTGGCTTTCTAAGCGATATTCTAAATCTTCACCCCAGCGCTCCATCTTTTGCTCAAACTCAGACATATCACCGCCTTCCCACAACATTTGTGTTCCTACGGCAATAAGTATTCTACCCATAGACTCACTGATTAAAGACTCAATTTGCGCTTCGAATTCTTGCTCCCAGCTTTCGTCAAACCAACCTGGCTCATCGAATTTAGTTGAATCAACGCGAATATTGCCTGCGTCATCATAGAATGAAGTGTTTAGTTTGGTTTCAAGTGAGTCGAACAGTTCACGAAAATCGTCACCCATTTGATCGCCGCCTAACAGTTCAGTAAATACTTCAGTTACTGCCACGTTGGCAATTTGCAGCCCTTCACTGGCGATATTCAAGGTCATAGGGATGGCGATATCAATGTTGTTGTAATATTCACTTACCCAGCGCTGTTGTTCGCTGTCAAGCGATACTGGTTCGCCGTTAATGGTCATATTGTGATGGGAGTCAATCGTCATCACTGAGCCATTGTCCATCTGTACCGTTAGATCACCTTGGTAATATTGAATATGACCATCAAGCTCCATGTCACAACTGTTGTTTTGAAAGCTGCTGTCATGCGCAAATGCGTGGCCGCTCATTAAAGTACTGGTAAGGGCAACTGAAAGTAATAGTTTCTTAGACATTGTTCATTCCTTAATTTACGTGTGACGCGTTAACGAAAGTGCTCGAAGCAAACTGCAATGCGTTGTAGTGTCACTGTCAGATAGACGCTAACGATACTCGCTGTATACCTAAGGTAGAGCAATGGCCTTGCCAATATTTAAAGTCTATATCTTTCAAATGGTTAGTAATATTTGATGATTTCTTTATGCTCTGCTAAATACACTATTTAGTGAGATTACCAACTAATTAGTAGTTTTGACTAAGATCAATTAATACCAATAGCGGTACATTTAAGCCAATCCAAGCATGGTTAAATCTTATTTATTGGTGCATAATACCGCCAATATTTTTAAGGGGTTATCACAATGGCTGATTGGATTAATGCAATTATGTTTGGTGTTGCGCTAATTGCCTTTACGCTAGGGCTAAGCAGCATCGTTATGGGCTTTTTGACTGCTAAAGCAGGTGCTGAAGGTATGCAGGAAAAAATCGAGTACGGTTTTTTTGGCGTTACTGGTTTAGTACTTTGCTTACTGATGGCCTACGCATTGGCTTAAGCGATAAGCATTAAAAAAACCGGCTATCTCAGCCGGTTTTTTTTCGTCTTGAACAAGTCTTTATTCATCACTGCCTTATCGATTAGGTTCGCTCTTCTCCTGAGCATCCTCAGGTGCATTGTCGCTTTCAGGACTGTTTCTATAAGCGCTTTGTTCGCGATGGGCAAGCAGCGACAAATGTCCATCACGTTGATAAGCACGTAAATCGAACAAATCCAGCATAGCCATAACGTGGTCGAAAATATCCGCCTGTACTTTTTCGTACCTCACCCATTCCTTTTGTGCACTGAAGCAGTAAATTTCTAAAGGTAAACCAAGCTCATTAGGCGGTAGCTGCCTAACCATTAGGGTCAGTTCTTGGTTTATATCCGGGTGCTTGCGCAAGTATGCCTCTAAATAAGCTCTAAAAGTGCCGATGTTGGTAAGGCGACGGCTGTTTAGCAGATCCGACTCATCAATGGAGTAATCTCGGTGATAAGCGCGGAGCTCATTTTTCTTCTTATCGATATATTCGTTGATATAGCGAATTTTCGAAAAGCGCTCTAGCATATCGTTGTCACAAAGCTTAATAGAGTGCACATCAATATAAATGGCGCGCTTAATTCTGCGTCCGCCAGACTCTTGCATACCGCGCCAGTTCTTAACTGCTTCTGTAGTAAGGCTGTAAGTCGGCAGCGTAGAAATGGTTTTATCCCAGTTCTGTACTTTGACGTTGGTAAGGCCTATCTCGAGTATTTCACCATCTACTTCATACTTAGGCATGGCAATCCAGTCGCCCGTATTAAACATGCGGTTAGCGGCTATTTGAATGCCGGCAACAAAGCCCAGAATGGTGTCTCTGAATATCAATAGTAAAACAGCGGCAATGGCGGTTAAGCCAGACACAATAAGTAGCGGGCTTCTGTCTACAATTAAAGAGATACTTAATAGTATGGTGACAATAGCAAATGCCAATTTGGTAACTTGAATAAAGCCAGTGATAGGTGCGCGTTTAGCAAGCGCTGAGGCGTTATAAACGTCTTCCACTGTGCTCAACATGGCATATAAGGCAAGAAGGCCGCTATATAGCATGTATAGCTGAGCGCTCTTTATCACCATACCGTGCATCACGGCTTCATCGCTAATAAGTACTGGTGTAGTTAGGTAAATAAACAGGGCAGGAAACAGGTGCATTAAGCGACGGAAAAATCCGTGCTGCTGCAAGGCGTTGTCCCAGAGGTTATTGGATTTGTATACCCAACTGGCTATCTGAGGGCGCACCAATAGCCTTGCGATAATATAGATTACCGCCGACACCACTAAAATACTACTTAGTGCGATGACGTTATACAGCGGATCTTCAGTAGTAAGATTCGGGAAAATATCATTAACTATGTGAATAAAGTTATCGCGTACTGAAGCACTGACTTCCATTAATTACGACTCCAACATTTTCTTTATACGGTTGTCTTTATTTTCCCATAGACCGTTCAACCAGTTTTGGAAATAAAGACGAAACTCAGACTCAGTGCGTTCTGAATGCTGTTGTAATTCAGGTACCGGCGTAACGTTCACATCGATCACGATTTTTGTCATCTGACCGCTAAGCATTGCCATCATAGGGTGACGCTTATTTTCCGGGTAAAGCAGCGAGATATCTAACACGTTGGTAAATAATTCGCCCATAGCTGAGAGCGTAAAGGAAACGCCGCCGGCTTTGGGAGGCAGGAGGTTTTTATAGGGACTTTGCTTTGACAGATGCTTCAATGAAGTAAATCGAGTTCCCTCTACAAAGTTAATGACCGTTGTGGGCACCGTTCTAAACTTCTCACAATACGCTTTGGTGGTTTCGAGATCCTTTCCTTTTTTCTCTGGGTGCTTTTCTAAATACGCACGGGTGTATCTGTGCATAAACGGCATATCAAGTGCCCAGGCACCCAGTCCGACAAATGGCAGCCAAATAAGCTCTTTCTTAAGGAAAAATTTGGGTGCAGGAATGCGGTTCGTTGCGAATTCGATGAGCAGAATAATGTCGAGGTAGCTTAAATGATTGGCAATAATCAGATACCAACGGTCTTTTGACAGCTCGCCGTGTACCGAACACTCAATATCGACGCGGTTAAACAAGCGTATCATGAGAACGCTGACCCGTCCGAAGCTAAACATTAGCCCGTGCATCACTTTATTCCATGCCGTTCTTATCTTTCCGTTAGGCATAATAAGTTTTACCAAACCCAGTAAGATAATTAAGCCTCCCCACAACGCAAGATTGAGGATTTGTAGTGAAGTATGTAATACGAAAATAAAAGGAGCGAGTACTGCGCGAATCATAATGGTTTCTGTGTTGCGTTTAGTGAATCTAAAAGTTGATCTTTGGCATGCCAGCGTTCATTCAACCACGTCTGAAAACGGGCTCGAACTTGCGGATCATCAAAATAATTGTCGCTGAAAATGCCGTTTTCCATAATGTCTTTGATGGGCATTACGTTGATATTCACACGAATATCACGAACCTTACCACTAACGAAGTCCCAGAAAGACGGTACGCCGTTCGGATAATCAATTGTGACATCAATAAGCTTATGCAAATGATCGCCCATCGCAGATAAAACGAATGCAATGCCGCCTGCTTTAGGCTTAAGTAAATGAGTGAAAGGCGAGGCCTGCTTGTCGTGCTTGGCTTGCGTAAAGCGGGTGCCTTCAACAAAATTCATAATACTTACAGGCTTATTCCTAAATTTCTCACACGCTTGACGCGTGGTTTCCATATCCTTTCCTTTCAAATGCGGGTTTTTAGCCAAAAATGATTTGGAATACCGGCGCATAAATGGAAAATCGAGTGCCCACCAAGCCAGACCTAAAATGGGAACATAGATAAGCTCTTTTTTGAGGAAAAATTTCAAAAATGGGATTCTTCGGTTAAATACACGTTGAAGAACTAAGATATCGACCCAAGATTGATGATTAGCAACAACGAGATACCAATCATCTCGAGTGAGTTTTTCTAGTCCGTTTACTTGCCATTTGGTGCGTCCGCTGATGCGCTGATTCAGGTTATTAACGCCGATCCACGCAGTCGCGCATGCGTCGAGTAAATAAGAAATGAATCGTCGCCACGGCGCAATAGGTATAAGTTTAAAAATAGCCAAAATAAAAATAGGCGTTGACCACACTACCGTATTGACGAAATAGCAGATGACCGAAATAGTGCCAACAATATGATGCAACAGTGCTTTTACCATTGTACTTACCTCAAAAATTAGGCGCTTAGTGTAAACGAACTTGATCTAAAATCCGATAGAGCCTTTACTGATTCCACAATAAAGGTGCAAATTTACGTATTTAAGGAGCTGAAATGGAGCTTATTGGCGAAAATAGAGCATTCGGGGGACGGCATTTACGCTATACCCATAAAGCTGAAACAACACAATGCGATATGACCTTCGCAATTTTTCTTCCCCCTTTCGCCTCGAAAGAAAAGCCAGTGCCCGTGCTTTACTGGCTGTCAGGGCTGACATGTACCGACCAGAACTTTATGCAAAAAGCCGGTGCAATGAAGCTAGCGGCGGAATTAGGTATGGCTATTGTAGCGCCCGATACATCTCCCCGTGGCGAGAACGTTCCAGATGACGAAGAAGGATCTTATGACTTTGGCCTTGGGGCAGGCTTCTACGTTGACGCTACGCAGGCGCCGTGGGATAAGCATTACAAAATGTATAGCTATATTGTGAACGAGCTACCTGCGCTTATTGAAAGCGAGTTCCCTGTAACCAAAGAGCGCGCTATTAGCGGCCACTCAATGGGCGGACACGGTGCTTTAGTTATTGGCATGCGTAATCCTAATAAGTTTGTATCGGTATCGGCCTTTAGCCCTATCTCAAATCCTTCAGATTGTCCGTGGGGCGAGAAAGCCTTAGGTCGATACTTAGGCGATGACAAGGCAGCATGGCAGGATTACGACGCCTCGTTGCTATTAGCAAGCAAAACACACAGTGTACCTCTGCTAGTAGAGCAAGGGACAAAAGATGAGTTCTTGCACGAGCAGCTGAAACCTCAGTCACTTGTTCATGCTGCGCAACAGTCAGATACGCAACTTACGCTTAACATGCATGAAGGTTACGATCATAGTTACTTCTTTATTGCATCATTTATTGAAGAGCACTTGGAGTTCCATGCAGGACATATGGGGCTAATTTAAGCGTAAAATACAAGCTGTAAAAAAGCCGGATCGTACTCCTAATGCCGATCAGTTAAGAATATTTTCCTGATCGGTTGACCGATCGTTTTAAGACTTCAAAATCCGATATCAGTCT
>NZ_JAYMEU010000015.1:0-118456 GCF_037029575.1 Alteromonas sp. CH_MED4-4
TTTTATTATCGAGTTCGAGGAACGCCTCGAAAAGCATATTAACTAATGGCAGTTACACAGAATCTGTTACAGGCTCAACAAAAAAACACTAAATTGACCGAACTTCCCCTTTTCGTTGCTAACGAAGAAGGTAAAGTTCTTAAAATCGACTGGAAAGAATTATAACTTAATGCCTTATTTAGTACTGAGTTCTACCACCATAAGTCGGAGCTTTCTTCTTGTATTACGAGAAGGCCAGTACTGTATCGACCGAGCTGAATGAGTACTGAGCCAAAGTATTACTAACTAATCCATAAAATTATCAACCGTTTCGATTAGCTCATCCACGTTTTCAATCAGTGTTTGACGCTGTTTCTCTGAAAGAGTTGAAAATATCTCGGCCAGTAGCGTTGCTGTCACAGTCATATTATGAGCACTACTTTGCTTGTACACATCGCTTTTATAATTATCCGGATTTTGCATTAGCGACACCAATTCTTGCTCAAACCTTTCGTTTTGCTTGCGCGAAACGAATAGCTTTCTTGCCGCATTTTGAATGTTTCTGCGATACGTTATCCAAGCGTCACCTGTAGAAATAAATTGTTGTGCGTAGGTGCTAACAATTTGTTTTTGCTCTTTACTTAGATCTCCAATACGCTCACTTATTGTTTCTTGTATTCGCTCAATTCTATCTTTAAGTCTCTCTGCTTCAGACTTTTCCAGCGCCTCTTGTCGCTCTTCCTCTTCTTCTTTATTGTCTTTTTCTAATGCCGCAAATAGGGTGACAACTTGTTCATCATCGAGTGTTTTAGCAATAGCCGCTAATTCAGGACTGACCTCGTCTCGTACGCGCTCCCAATGCGATCTAGCTAGCTCAAGGTTGTTATAAACAATACTCGAATTAAGGGTGTCATTCTGAATCTGCTTTTTTATATCCTCTAATTGCGCTTTATAACGAGTAAGTTCACTCTTCTTGTGCCAGCTCAACCAGTTTTGTAAATGCGCATCAAACTTCTCCTCTTGCTCACCTTTAAGCTCGATGTAGTCGTCCATGTACCAATACACCCACCAATCCAGGTTGTTATAGGCCAGCTTAGAACTGCATGAAGTAAGAAAAATAATAAAGACAACAACCAACAATGAACGCATAGTATTTCCTTTTTTTACGTTAGTTACGTCGTGACAAGCAAAAACGCTTATTGCTGTGTACTGAAAAATTGAATTTTACTTTGATATTACGCAATAAATATCCGCAATAGAGAACTTTACGTTGCACAGCCTTTACTCTACTTTAATGGCATTGCCTGTAAAAAGAAGGACTTTAATGTGTCAAAACGTGTCGCAATTTTAACCTCTGGTGGCGACGCCCCAGGTATGAATGCATGTATACGTGCCGCAATTATTGCGTGTCAGAAAGCTAATTTTACCTTACTTGGCTACAAGCACGGCTACAACGGATTACTACAGCAAGAGTTTATTCCTCTATCTCTTGATTCAACGCACAATCTTATCCAGCAAGGCGGCACCATACTACACAGCGCAAGGTGTAAAGAATTTAAAAATCGTGAAGGGCTTATCAAAGCGGCTGATAACTTGAGACAGGCAGAGATCGACACACTTATTGTAATCGGTGGTGACGGATCTTTTCGCGGCGCAGCAAAGTTGAGCGAACTATGGGATGGCCAGATTCTTGGTATTCCTGGAACAATTGATAACGATATAGCGGGCACTGATGCCACTATAGGCTACTTTACCGCAATAGATACCGCCATGAGTTCTATCGATAAAGTTCGTGATACAGCTGATGCGTTCGAACGTATTTTCCTTGTAGAAGTAATGGGTCGCAATGCTGGCTTTTTAGCATTAAATGGTGCCCTTTCCGCGGCTGCTGACTATGTGGTTGTTCCTGAGTTTTTTGAATCCGCTGAGACTGAAATCAAAAAGATCGTAAACCAGATAAAAGCGCAGCGTGCTTTGAAAGGGCCCGTCAGTTTTATTGTTGTAGTAGCTGAAAACGTTTGGCCTAATGGCTTAACAGGATTAACCGAAGCTTTGCAGTATCACAATATCAACGACGTTAGGCCAGTAACCTTGGGACATGTCCAACGTGGCGGCTCGCCGGTAGCACAGGACCGACTGCTCGCCACTACTCTTGGCGAATTCGCCATAAGCTTAGTAGGAAGCGACGTCACCAACATAATGGTTGGTGAAGTTAATCAACGCCCTATTACCGTACCTCTACCCAAAACTTGGGAAGAAACAAAACCCCTCAATCAAGCCCGGGTTGACGCTATGCGTACCCTAATGAACGAAAGATACAGCTGCGACTAAGTAAGATGGTTCAGACGCTGTTTAACTTGAAACTTTTATAGATTGTAAAAACAAAAAAGGCGGTGCTTTATAATAAAACACCGCCTTTTAGTACTTAATGCTCAAGCTTCTTTACATCTTCATTGCCGCTTTCACTTTATCACGATGACTGCGACTCACTTTAAGTTCTGTATCATTTTGAAGTATTAAATGATATTCGCCACTAATATGGCTCACTAACTTTTTAACAAAACGGATATTAGCAATAGCTGAACGGTGCACTCGAACAAAGAACTGTGGGTTGAGTTCCTGCTCAAGTTCTTTCATGGTTTTGCGCATTATATGCATGCCATCCAGTGCGTGAACGCACATATAATCACCTGCAGCATCAATCCATTGAATGTCTTGAACGTTTACGCGCGTTACTTCTGAGCCATCTTTAATAGCCAATACATCTGGGTATGGATTGGTTTCAACCGGCTCACCATTAGCTAACTTGCGTAAAATCTCTTCGCAATCATCGCCTGTAAGTTCAGCAACAAGGCTTACCAATTTTTGGGACTGCTCATCTTGATGCTGAGTTGAGTAATATTCACGTACTTTGTTTAACGCCGCACCTAAGCGCTCGTCGTCTGCTGGCTTTAACAGATAATCTAAAGCATGCACGTCAAATGCTTTTATTGCGTAGCTGTCATAAGCAGTTACGAAAACGATCATGGGAATGGGCTGTTTCAGTTCGCGCAACTTGTGAATAACCTGAAAGCCGTTTAAGCCAGGCATTTGAATATCTAAAAACACCAAATCTGGACGATGTTGAGAAATGCTACTTACAGCCTCTAGGCCGTTCTGACACTCTGCAAGCACCTGCACATCATCATGACGCTCTAACCTGGCACGAAGGCCCTTGCGTGCTAAAGGTTCGTCGTCCACTACAATGGTTTTAATCACTTGCTTTGTCATGTTATACGTCCTTAACTTCATAGGGAATGCGTATTCTAACTCGCACGCCTGAAGGCTGATTGTGTTCTATAGAGAATGCAAAATTACGATGATAGAGGGATTGCAAACGCTCTTTTATATTGGCTAGGCCTACGCCGTTTTCTCGACTAAGTGTTCCGTCTTTGATATCTGCACCAGGTCCGTTATCGGCAACATCCATTAACAAATCATTGCCAAATGTACGTGCCGTAATCGCTATACGACCACCATTTTCCATCTTAGATATGGCGTGCTTTATTGAGTTTTCAATAATGGGCTGCAAGATCATGCTCGGCACAAGTGCACTTTCACACCCTTCATCGATGTCCCATAGTACTTCTAGACGATCGTCAAAACGTACCTTCTCTATCTCTAGATAGAGTCGTAATGCCTTTATTTCCTGACCTAGCGGTACTCGCTTTATCGGGTCGTTGTCTAATGAATAACGTAGAAAGTCACTCAAACGCGACACCATCGCTTCTGCTGTGTCGTTCTCTTTTAAAAGAATAAGAGTTGAGATAGCGTTAAGCGTATTAAAGAGAAAATGCGGGTTGAGTTGATAGCGCAACATCTTTATGTGAGCTTGGTGCGCCATGGTACTCGCCTTTAACGCGTTCTGCTTCTCTTTTTGAAGCATTTGGAAGTTCTTGATGCCAAAGTACACACCACTCCAACACCCCACCATTATTAGCGAGTTAATGGTGTTGGTAAAATACATATACCATTCGTCTGGGCGATATCCGTGCTTGTAGATTTCCCAGTAGTTAATGTTTTTCACCACGGCCCATAGCAAAGCAATTAAGTAGCACGACACAATCACTATGATGATCATGTTGAGCGGTGATTGCTTTCTTGCCCATCGATAGATGTAGCGAAGCGGAATGGTTAGCAACCATCCTGCATAGGCATTAAGCATGATGATGAAAACCCAAATGGGTCGAACATCATGGAGAAAAGATCCGATGTAATAAATTATTGCGAACCCTGCCCAGCCTGCACTGTGCAATGTCCAAAATAAACGTTCATTACTTTCTATTACACGCTGAAAGCGACTCACAATATTACCAATTTAAAAACTTATAAGAAGATTATACGCAAGCCTTGCCACGACCCAAGCGCCTTGGTCGTGCCCCTTATGCTTCTTGTCGCAGGGCAAAATCTTGAAATTAGACATGTTTTGGCTATATCAATTCGCTGATTAAGCTCAGTAACTGATATTCATTCTTTTCAGCCAGTGCACCCACCACCAGGCTGGGCCAACCAGCAAGAAGCGCAAATCGTCAAAAAACGAAGGCTTTTTGCCCTCGATATGATGGCCAATAAACTGCAAAATCCACATAACGACAAACAGTACAAGAGAAAATAACCATACTGAGATACTGAAGTGGTCTAGGGTATTAACTGCACCGAAACACAGTATAGTTAAGAGGGTCATTGCAGCCCCAATCGGACCAGACAACATAAAATAATAATACAATACGGGAACCGCTATGATATGCGCCCACGTTATATCGAACTGCGCTATCATTTCAGGTACCGGCAAACTCCAAAGCAAACCTATCATTACGAAATAGATGCTGGGTACGGCAATAGCATGGATGATAACGTTGGTCTTGTTTTGGTGGCTTTCACCGTACTGCATTAAAAGTCGCTCAATACTTCTCATGTAGATCCCCTTAGCCTGTTATTTTGATTATTATCTAAAGAGCACCCAACTATTGTTTTCCTACGTTAACAATGTGTGTCGGGACAACAGCGTTTTTATCAATTTTTCTTCACAGGTAAAGGCGAGCCCATAATAAACCACATCACTATCAAGCTTATGATTTTTAACTTTTGCAGTAAGCGCTACTTCTTTACCGTCCAACGAATAGTTTAGCTTAACCTCAGCTTCATCGAGCATTACCGGCCAATTTGGCTTGACCTGTAACGCTACTTTGCACCCTTTTTCACTTAAATCTATGATGATCCCCGTTACGTTTTCGTCACTGGGATAAACGTCAGCTTCTAACGTTACTGAAACGCCAAGTTGAGCACGCTTTACAGCGCGAAGCCCTATACTTTCAATACGTTTTGGGAAGGTTGTAATAAGTAAGCCTGATGGCTTTGAAAGCAATTTGAGTACTTTCACTTTAAACGCAATAACCTGGCCAGTATCGCCCTCAAGCACAGAACGCACCACGATATCGTTGCCAACAGTCAGAGCATCCCTAACGGTAATCCACTTCGCCGATGTTGGAATATGAAAAAGCAAACATTCATCAATAAGCATGCCTATGTAGTCAGTCTTCACACGCTTTGGCGCTGCAGGCATAGCAATTTGTAAATCTACTGTATCGCCGGGTACCAGCGTACGCAACGATTCCAAATTATCTTCGCTTAGTAAATTGCTTTGTATTTTTTCAGCCATTTGTATTTGTTATTGCTGGATTTAATGTCATTTAACTCAATGTACGCATCAAACAAAAACTTATCAATACTACGATTGAAAACCATGTTCAATAAACGTAAAAATTGCCTCTTAGTAGCAGGCAATCTATTGGGATTAACTCAATAGGTTGATATAGTTGAGGGATAGTTTTGCTTATCTTTTCGGACGTTTATGACCTCTGCTCTTCGCTATACGTTAACTATTTCCAATTGGCGTGCCCATCAATTTACTGTCGCGCTGCAAATACCTGAGCATTCTGGCTCATCAATTGAGCTTAGCCTTCCAAGCTGGATCCCGGGAAGCTACATGGTGCGCGATTTTGCAAAAAGCATTATCGAGCTAACTGCAAACACTTCTGAAGGTCATAGTACTGAAAATGTTGGCGATAGAAGCGTTTATAGCCTTTCGGTAACTAAGCTCGATAAACAAACTTGGCGTGTAGACACAGATGGAAAACCATGTACGGTCGTTTACTCGGTTTATGCCAACGACTTATCTATTCGCTCTGCTTTTATGAACGACCAATATGCGTTTATAAATGGAACCAGTGCGTTTCTAAACGTTTCCGGCTTCGAGAATGTGCCGTGTGAGGTGGACATTGAGCTGAACGACAGCGATTCTGCAACCTCGAATTGGAAGGCGTATACGTCAATGCCTTCTCGTTGTGAAAGTACAAGCCCGTCTCGGTGGCACTTCGTTGAAAAAAATTACGATGAGCTCATTGATCATCCCATTTATGTGGGCATTGCAGACACACACAGCTTTGAGGTTGACGGCATTACGTTTACGTTACTTTTCTCAGGTAACAACAATATTGATTATGAGCGCATAGCAAGTGACTTAACGCCAATTTGCAAGCACCACCTAGATTTGTTTGGTGCTCCACAACCTATTAATAACTACCTGTTTATGACGCTGCTTGCCGACAATGGGTTCGGCGGTTTAGAGCATAAGTATTCTACTGCCCTTCTTTACCCTCGCTTCGACCTTCCTCAAGTTGGTGAAAGTGAGAAAAAAACCGACAGCTACATTACGTTCTTAAGTCTGTGCAGCCATGAATTTTTCCACACATGGCATGTTAAGCGCATTAAACCTAGCGTAATGGTGAAACCAGACTTATCTCAAGAAACATACACGAATCAGCTGTGGATTTATGAAGGCTTTACCAGTTTCTATGATGACGTCACCCTTGCTAGAGCCGGCGTTATTGAACCACAGAAATACCTCGATATTGTTGCGCAAAATGTCAGTCGACTTTTGCAAAACGCTGGTCGCTTTAAACAAAGTGCAGCTGAAAGTAGTTTCGACGCATGGACAAAATTCTATAAGCAAGATGCGAGCGCTACTAACAATATCGTAAGTTATTACACCAAGGGAGGCATTATCGCCCTTGGGTTAGATTTACTCCTTCGTAAGCAGTCAAACGAACAAGTGAATTTAGATACCTTGATGCAGTTATTGTGGAAACACTATGGCGTGGATGAAAAAGGTACGCCTGATGACGTGATCCAAAATCTATGTACAACGCATTTTGGCATTGATGTTTCAGAATACTTAAATCGCGTGGTGTATGGCACAGACGATGTAGAATTGGCTTCGTTAGTATCTGAAATGGGCGTTAACTATGCGGTTCGTGCTCGCGTGTCAGGTGAAGATAAAGGCGGTGCCTCCTCGCTGCCTGCTATTAAAAATCAGCTTGGCGCCACGTTAAAGCCAGCTACCTTCGGACTTACGGTAATGCAGGTATTTGAGGGTCTTGCCGCAATGAAGGCAGGTGTTCTTTTAAACGATGTCATCATTGGGTTAGACGGTCATATCGTCAATGCCCAGAAGCTTCAGCGCCTATTAGATAATGCCCAAACGTCGCAGGTGGAGTTAACGCTTATTCGAGACGGGCGGCTTCTAACCCTGCCTCTTGAGATAACTCAGGCAAGAAAAGAAATGGCTTACTTTGAAATCACTGATGAAGAAAAGCTTAATCAGTGGCTGGGGAAATAACTCCGCCCTGTAGCGTAAAAACTAAAAAGGCGCTTTGAGAGTTTACCTGAAAGCGCCTTTTTCTTTATGACTGTTAAAACTAAATCAAATTAATGATTACTCTTCGGGAGACCCCGAAATGATAGTCTGTGGGTCTAAACGAGTGTTGCCCAAATTAATACGCCAATCCAGATGCGGGCCTGTAGAGCGCCCTGTTGAACCTATCGTTCCAATCTGCTCGCCTTGCTTAACGGTTTCACCCACTTCTACCGTTATAGTGTCCATATGAAGAAACGTTGAAAACACGCGCATGCCGTGGTCGAGAATCAAGGTGTTACCCGAATAATAGAGATCATCAGCCATTGTTACCACACCATCAACAGGTGCATACACAGGCGTGCCCGTTTCATTGGCGATGTCCAAACCATAATGCGGCCATTTCGGCACGCCATTTAGAATGCGCTGACTACCGTAAACACCGGAAATAACGCCTTTCGCAGGCCACTCAAACCGGGTGAATAATGCATCTAAATCAGTATTACCGCTTCGCGCGTTAGCTACGTTGATATTGTCTTGCTTAATACGCGCCGTCACTTCTGCTGGCGGAGAAACCATTTTTTGCTCTAGCCCGTCAATTCGCTGAATGTTGTATTCGCGTTTTTCAAGGGTAATGTCTCGCTGCCACTTTTGGCCGTTGTCTAATTTTACAACCAACGTTTGCTGCAGTGGCGCTTCTCGTTCAAAGCCAACAACAAATTTTCCGTCTTTGTTGGTTTGAACAGTTTCGCCATTAAGCGTTACTTTGGCTCCAGCGGGAGCTTGCCCGCGCAGTAAGGCACCTTGCGTAAACTTACCGTTCAACACTACGTTTACTTGCTCTTGACTAGATAACGCTTCTTTTTGGCCGTTTAACTCTACATCTGCATAAGCAAATGGCATAGAGGCAACTGTGCTAATTGCCACTACACAACTCATTACACGAGATAGTGCGCTATGCAATGCGTTTTTTGAAAGCGTGAGTGCCATAGTTGTTTCCTTTCCCTATAACGAGCTGTGGTCAAATGTTAACCCTTTACTGTGGCGCCTTTACCTACGCCCTCATAAGCGATAACTTGGCAAACGCCATCAGGCGTGCGTTTCTTCTGCTCTTCAAGCAGATACTGCGCCAAACACTCAACTGTAGAGTCGGTTTCGATGACTTCACAATCTGACTTAGGAATTAATAGTTCAAAATAGCCTTGTGACGACTCGTAAGCAAAACAGTAGTAATCCGCTTCATTTGAAACTTGACCTTTAAGCTTTCTGTCGCTGTACGCTATTTCGTCTTCACGGGTTGCTATATATATGTCGGCCCAACGGTCAGCCCAATACTGCTGACTTTCAACACACACTTTGCCGTCAAGGATAATATCAATACGCGAACGGTGACCGTGCGCTATGCGCTGACAATTACCGTCGTGCTTTTTAAGCCCGTGGGTATAGTGATAATACGGAGAATTAATGACTTCCTCACGTAAATGCAGCGTGATGTTTTCAACGTTTTCTGGAAGATGAGTCGCCAACACTTCTTTTAAGTAAACGCCGACAGATTCCATGTTTATCTCATCAGAATAAACAAATGCATAAGCTTCAGCGGGGCAATGTAGCATGATACTACGCCCATCAATGCAGGTGAAGCGCGCTTCTACCTGTTCAGAATCGTCGTCGTGAATAACCTCTGAACCACTGTATTCAGCAGGTACAAGCAACTTGTGATCAACATATTCGTCGATTAGTCGCTTTAAGTTCTTTTTCACGTGACCAAAGTCTTGAACCATGCTCTCTTCGTTGAGCTCACCGTCCAAGATCACATCGACAATCCAGCTTTCCCCTACCATGCCGCGTTTTGGGCAAAGGTAAGAGAAGTCCATCACTGTCAAATCATTTACAAATAATTGCATAACACCCTTGAGTCGAGTTTATATTCTACTAACTAGTATACGTTTTTTATCTTTGCTTCGCAGCGACTAGTCCATTGAAGATTGGCGATTAAGCTGATCTTTTAAATTAGGTGGAATTCCACGGATTGTTAGCGTATCAGTAGCTGGGTCGTAAAATACCCGATCGCCCATTAATTTGCGTTCGAAGCTAAGCGATATACCACCGCCCTGACCGGTAAATTTAGCAAGTTGTTTCAGCGCTGCAGGGTCTGGCTGAATTTCTTTTTCAAGCGGTACTTCCATAGACTGTGTAAACGCAGAAAAGTTACTGCTAGTTTCTTCATTTTGTGGAAGTCGGTTAGCCAGTTCATCTACCGATAAACTCTCGCCCGCATCAATCTTTTCTTTAAAGTACGATTTAACTTCTTCTCTATGCTGGTGCTGCTCTTGCGGGTCTAGTGACTCACTGGCTAGGTAGGCATCGACCGTAGAAATCAGTTGTTTATTTTGCTGTTTAACATCAACCAGCTCTTCGCAGCCTACAAACTGCATAAAGAAGTCTGATACCTTACGTCCCATTCTACCTTTAATAAAACTAACGTAACGCTGCTGCTCTGGTTGAATATCCCACTGAGTTAAATCGAACCGCACAGCGAGCTGCATTTTTGCTAAATCCAAGTGTTCACGCGCAGAAAGGTCTAAAGAGTTTGTCACTTCAACGTGCGAGCGGGTATTTAACAATGCAATCATCAAATACTGTGTGGCTAAATACTCATACTGGCAGAAAATAAGAAAACCGGTCTCAACCGTACCCGTTTCTGCCAAAGTGCGAACTAAGCGATTGGTCGCTGATACCGAAAACGCATGGAATGCATCTTCAACGTTATCACCCGCCGCTTTTTGAATATCCATGTATTGCTTAAGGCCTTCCGCGAATTCTTCTACGTTCTCGGTGCTTTTTTGCGTAGTCGCTTCGCCTTCTTCGTTTTCCACGTTTGCTTCACGGGTAACTTCCGTCACGAAGTGGCCAACCCCTTTTCCAGGTTTAGCATTGAAACTGTGGTTTATTTGATGGGCAAGAAGCTCGATTTCCGGAGTAACAGCTAAGCAGTTGTCACGTGGAATTGCTTCAATTTTCTCTTCTTTGTTTACAATCAAACGATGTACAACAAAGTGATGAATCAGTGCACTCATAGAGTATCGGGTGTCCTGTTGCTTAAAAAGTGTCAGAAATATCCAAAGAATTGCGGGATTTTAGAATGAATGATTGTACTCACTCAAACAACGATTATAATCATTTTACGTGTAAAACCATTCTTTTTATCAAAGAAATCATAAAAAAGAGGCGTAGCAATGCCCCAACAGAGCCGCTATAGCAACGACGAATTCGAAACGCTAATGAATAACGTTATTCTAACCCTTGAAGAAGGCGGTGCAAACCGCGATCTTTCACTTATGGTATTAGGAAATGTCATTACGCACATTTTAAATACTCAGGTAGCCCCTGAAAATCGCGAAGCCATGGCAACGCAGTTTGCCGACGTACTCAAGAAAAGCGTTAAAAATAGCTAAGGGATTGCATGATACTTGCCGAATCACCTCGTCGCCAGCGTGTTACTAAACTGGTAAATTGGGGGCATTGGTTTGCCTTGGCGAACATTATCATCGCCATAGTTATTGCCTCGATTTTTGTTTTCTCATCACCTATGCCTGGCACAGGTGTCGGCACCTTGTATCTTCTAGCCAACTGGTTCGGTCATATTGGTTTTATGACCTTTTTTGGCTTTGTTATTTTTATCCTCCCTCTTTGCTATTTGGTTAACAACCCCAGAGTCATAAAGGTCAGCGCGTCTATTATTGCAGCTGTGGGGCTAGCGCTCTTGGCTTTCGATGCGTTGCTATTTAATCGCACAGGCTTCCATATTAGCTTTCACGCCGCGGATTTACTGCGCAGTGAAGCTCAGTCAACAATGGCGATAGAAAGCTGGCAACAGTGGGCATTTTTATTTCTTCTGTTTATCGTTTGGCTTGGCTTCCAGCTGGTCTTAGCCAATGCAATCTGGAAACGTGTTGAACGCTTCACTCGCCATAAAGTGGGCATCCCTGTTACTACATTTTTTGTCAGCTGTTTTGTTACCAGTCACGCTGTACACGTGTGGGCTGATGCCAAGTTGTATCAACCTATCATAAAGCAGGACAACATGTTTCCGCTTTCTTATCCTGCGACTGCTAAAACGACGATGTCGCGTTATGGCTTGCTTGACTTAGCGGCTTATGAAGAAAGAAAACAACTTCAGTTCAACCCTGATATTCACAATATTACTTATCCAGCCGAGCCGGTTTATTGTTCTATTGAAACAAATAGAAACTTAACCGTGGTTGTCCAGACTGATAACGAACAGGCGGTGGACTTAAGTAACATTAAGCGCAACACCTTAAACAAAGTAGCCAATTACTATTCGACGGCCAGCAGCATAGAAGGCTTAATGACTACTACCCTATTTGGTGTTCCCGAAATATACCAAGACGCTTTATCTCAAAAGCGTCCGGTGTTATTAGCACTTCCATTGGGGTCTGGCATGCCGGTCTCTATTCACAGCGATGAAGCGTTGCCGTTGCCTCAATTAGCGGGATATTTGCAACCACTGAGCAACAATCATGATGGTTTGCATATTGCGTTTTTGAAGAGTGCTGATATCGAAAGCTATGTGAAAAACACGTTAGCGCGTAAACACGATGTGATTGTTGCAACTGGCTTTGGTAGCGAAAGTGGCAAAGGCACGCTGTACAGTACCCTTAAACTGAATGCTAGCTTAGCCAGCACGGAAGATTTAGCGCCTACCATTTTAGGAGCATTGGGATGTAACGCCCCTGCTACGTTTTATTCTACTGGCCAAAGCTTACTTTCTCCTTCAAGACCATGGCTAGTTAGCACCTCTGGTGAACGCATTGTTGTGTTCCATGACAATAAGCGTACTGACGTACTTAGTAACGGCAGCTATGAAATAAGCGACATGGCGACCGGCAAGCGCAGTAAAGAAGCGCTAAATGTCGATTTATTAAGTCAGGCTATTAAACACCTATCACGATTCTCAACACAGAATTAAAATTCTGGCGGCAGACTAAGGAAAGTCTGCCGTTAAGCGCTTCTGTGTTATGTACAACCACTCAAGATAAGTTACGCATAACCACCCATCTAATTGTTTTGCATAACTAATATAGAAAACCAGCACTTTACGAAACACCGGCCCAAACGGGTTCTCGCAACACTCTGTGTTAAGGACGCAAACTAATAAAGACTATAGTTTTAGGCCATCTAGCTAGAGGTGTGGATGCCTACCCCCCATTGAATCCGATGGGTAATCCACTATATACCAATCCGCAAAGATAATTGCCCACTCAGAAGGCGCTGGCAAGTTTCCTAGCGAAGCGTGGGAATGCAGGAATGGCTGTTTCCTTTCAAATTCCCAGAATGAAGCTAGGAAGCTTGCCAGACCTTCCCGAAGGGCGAGTTTAAAATGTCCGTACACTTTGTTGTGTTACCTCGATGTAGAACCACTATACCTGCGGTAACACGCCGCGATTACGAACATTTTAACTCTCGCTGAGTGGGTAATGATCTATGCGGACTGGTATTAAATATTACTGTGGTGTTTTTTGCCATAGCTGAATATGGAAGTCTGCGGTTACGCTTTTCAACGTTTCAACAATCTCATCGATTTTGCCGTTTGGCAGTTTCCAGTAAAACGGCGTCATTTTGATAAGTGCCAGCGCATGTTCTTCGCTTTCGAAATGGATAGGAAAGGAAAAACATTCATTGTAAACCCGTGTAAGCCCATCTCGTTCTTGGTTGTCGATTTCATGCTGTCTTGGATTGTCGTACACCTGCTGTTTAAGCTCAAACAGGTGTTCAGGCGCAGGATCGACCGTCACTAAAAGGCCATTGTTTTTAAGAGCCCTCACATATTCTTCATTACTCCCAGGTGCGAAAACCTGAATCATCACGTCTTGCGAGTTACCGCTTAGGGGTAAATCGAAACTGCTAGCAACAACGAACTGTGCTTGTTTGTACGCTTTAGCTGCCAGCTCTACTGCGATTTTGGCGATATCGCTACCTGCTCCTTCAACCTTTAAGCCACTCGCTGAAAGTCCTTGTACCATCGCATCCAAGTAACTCCCCTCACCACAACCCGCGTCATAAACCTTTATGGCATTCTTTGATGCTTCTTCATTGGCTGCCGTTTCATTTAGTACCTTTTTCACCAGCGTCACTAATTTATCTTTCAACGGCTTATAGGCATTTAATTGGTGGAATTCCCTTCTGGCTCTCACCATTGCTTTGTCGTCACCCGGAAGTTTCGATTTTTTAAATTGAACGGGCAAAAGGTTAACGTAACCAGACTTCGCTTTATCGAAGGTATGGTTGTTTTCGCAGCGAATAGGCGTTGTATGTAATGAGATAGGGAGTTTACAAAGTGGACAGTGCCACATGACAGGTTCTTTTTACTGAGAATTTGCCGTAAAGGATATCAAACCCGACACCTTTACGGCAATAAGCGTAACAACTTCACACGCCGAGTTAACACTAATACTGGGCGCTTTCGTGCTTATTTGGAGAACTTTTACACTACAGCTTTGCCAATGGATGTTGCTCTTCAGCCCATGGAGAAGTGAAGAAATGTGCTATTGCGCTTTGCGGCACTTCATCTACTGTTTTGTATTTCCACTGTGGTGACATGTCTTTATCAATCAAAAGCGCTCTTACACCCTCTTGGAACTCTCCACTTTCTCCACATCGACAGGACATATCAGCTTCCATTCTAAAACAGTCAGCCAACGTCATATTCGCACCTTTCTTACATTGCTCGAACACCAAATGCATAGTGATAGGAGAACCTTTGGCTAAAGTGCTTTGCGCTCTCTGTAACCACTTATTCTCACTCATGTCTGCGTTAAGAATGGCATGAACTACATCGGTAACATTGTCAGCCGAACACAAGTCATTAATAAGTGCCATATTCGGCTCAACGTTGCCATTGGGAAGTTCTTCAGGCGTTTTCATTGTGTTGATAATGTGCGAAACACTAGAAGCCAAACTTTCGCTGTCGGTCTTTTCCCACGTGTATTCTACGAGGGTATTAAGCAAAGTGTCTTTTTCGGTACTCGCCAGCAAACTGTCTGCAAGCCCTACAAAGCAAGCATCGGAGCCATTCATTTGGCCGCCAGTTAAACCTAGGAAGAGACCTGCTTTTCCTGGTAAGCGAGGTAGAAAATAGCTTCCGCCTACGTCCGGGTACAAACCTATCGTAATTTCCGGCATAGCAAGACGAGAGGTTTCGGTTACTATTCGATGGCTTGCACCGCATAGAAGCCCCATGCCACCGCCCATAACAATACCACTGCCCCAAACAACAATAGGCTTACTGTAATTGTGAATAGTATAATCTAGCGTGTATTCAGTTTCGAAAAATGTTTCTAAGAAAGCTGGAATTTGCCCATTAGCTTCCACCATCGATTTGTACATAGACACTATGTCACCACCGGCGCAAAATGCCTTCTCGCCAGCAGCATCGATCACAACAGCTACGATATCGTCGCGAGACTGCCATCGCTGAAGCGCGTCAAGCATGATGCCAGCCATTTCCAAATCCAATGCATTTAATGCCTTTGGCTTGTTAAGCGTTAAACGGCCTATTGTGTAGTCATTGCTAGACGTCTTGATTTCATCAACAATGACTACCGATTCCACATCTGTCATTTTCACTCCTTCCCATAGTCCATTAAATCGTGCCTGAATTAGTTCGTTAGCGAAGTGTACTACAGTACACTTCTCTCATCTGACAACAAACGTCTACCAATGATAACGCGCATAATTTCATTGGTGCCTTCCAATATTTGATGTACGCGAACATCTCTGAAGTGACGCTCCAACGGATATTCTTTGATATAACCGTACCCGCCGTGTAGCTGAAGGGCATCGTTACATACATTGAAGCCAACATCTGTCGCAAACCTTTTCGCCATAGCGCAATAGGTGGTTTTGTCTGGGTCGTTATTATCCAGCTTACAAGCCGCCATACGTACCATTTGTCTCGCTGCAACAAGTTCAGTAGCCATATCAGCTAATTTAAACTGTAATGCCTGGAAACCTGCAATAGGTTTACCAAACTGCTCACGTTCATTCATGTAGTCGCGCGCAACGTTTAGCGCCTGCTGTGCAGTTCCTACCGAGCAAGTTGCAATATTGATTCGGCCGCCATCAAGCCCTTGCATGGCCATTTTAAAGCCTTGTCCTTCCTCGCCAAGTAACCAACTAGCATCTAATTTCACGTTATCGAACGTGATCATACGAGTGGGCTGTGCATTCCACCCCATTTTTTCTTCGGCTTTACCGTACTCAATCCCGTCGGCATTAGCCGGAACCGCGAATGCAGATACGCCCTTAGGACCATCTTCCCCTGTACGCGCCATTACAACAAGAACATCCGTACTGCCAGCACCAGAGATAAACACCTTAGACCCGTTAAGGACATACCCACCGTCAGCTTTCGTCGCCTTTGTTTTTAGCGACGCTGCATCAGAACCAGCGCCAGGCTCGGTTAGGCAATATGATGCCAGCTTGTCACCGGTTACCAGTTGGTCACACCACATATCTTTAACTTCACTGGTGCCCCAAGTAGCAATCATCCACGTTGCCATGTTATGTATGGTTAACATAGCTGTAGTCGTGGTACATCCCATTGAAAGCTGCTCGAAGATTATGGAGGAATCGAGCCTGGATAAACCCAGCCCACCTGCACTCTCAGGCGCATACAATCCACAGAAGCCTAATTCACCCGCTTTCTTTATTGCTTCTACTGGGAAGTGATGTTCTCTATCCCACATAGCGGCGTTAGGTGCTAGCTCTTGCTGAGCGAATTGACGGGCGGTGTCTTCAAAGGCTAACTGGTCATCGGTTAATTCAAAATTCATTAGGCATACCCTCAATTGATTTGCTTTTGAACTACAATAACCAATACTTACCCCTTACGTAAACGTAAAGGTAAATTTTTATTTAAAAACATTGAGGGTTAACGTAAATATTTTGTGACGAGAAATGCTGTTTCTTTATAGACTCCAGCACGAAGCAGAAAAAAGTTATCCTTTTTAATAATGCACTTTTATCTCGCCGCTGATAAGCTAGGTTGATGTAAGTAAACCTTGTTTGGTCGCCGTGGAATTCAGAATAGCTATAGTAGAAGACAATGCTACTGCTCGGACTGCGCTTCGAGGACATTTAATGTCAATTGCTAACTTATCGGTAAGTAGCTTTGCATCTGGTGTAGAACTGAAAGCGGCACTTAAAAAGCAAAACTTTGAACTCCTGTTAATGGACTATCACCTAGGTCAAGGCAAAACAGGCGTGGAATGGATCCAGAGTTTAAGAGAGGCAGGCTTTATAAGACCTAGCACAGGCATTATTTTCTTAACGTCTGATCGCTCACCGCAAATTATTGGCCGTATAATGGATTTACAGCCTGACGTTTTGCTTATTAAGCCATACACCATTGCTTCACTAACCCGCCAAATTAACCATTACTTAAGTTATCGAGACTTTGTTAAAAACGTATTGCACGCGCTGGATAACAAACAACTTGACCGAGCAATTAGTGTCGTTAGAGCCAAGATCACCGAAGGCATTCCTCCTCGGCTTGTTGCTGAAATTAGAAAGCTTTATGCGCGTCTTCTTTTCGAGAATGGTGATTTACAACGAGCGTTGAGTATTTATGACGACGTGTTAACCCGCTCTGACAAAGTCCTTTGGGCACAATGGGGAAAAGTAAAGTGCCAGTACGCTTCGGGTCAATGGCCACATTGCAAAAGCCATTTGAGCCAAATGGTTAACTCTAGCTTGGCTCGAGACAAGGCATTTGAATGGCTTGCATCCATATCATTTGAACAAGATTCCTACGATCAAGTAGAAAAATACTTAAATGAAATTAAGTTTAGTGAATTAAGCCTACCAGCTGCAAAGTTAAAAACCATTGCCTATCAAAAGCAGGACAAGGTTGTAGAAGCCATCGATCTCTTACAGAAGAAACGGGCTATGCATCGCAGTGCAAAAGACAGGTTCAATGACTTTACGTTTGAGCTCGCTGAGTTCTATTTGTTTCTTGCAGAAGAGTCGCCTGAAACCAATAGAAAAGAAAGCTTGTCTCAGGCTAGAAAATTAGTAGGCATTGCCGGAAGAAGTCAGGGCGACCCGCAAACTTTACAAAAAAGAGACTACCTTCTGGCTTTCTCGGCTGTGCTGGACGGCGACTTAGAAAAAGCAGCACATTTGCTTGAAAGCGACTACGTCGACAACTACCTTCGCACTGAGCCGTCTATCCTCGTTATTGCCGCAAAAGTACATCACGGTCTTGGAGATGAACGCAAAGCTGGTGAGTTACTCTTGATGGCTAAGCGCAAAAACACAGAGTTACAAGCTATTTCAGAACAGGTTATGAATGACGAGCTGATTTTTTCGGGTGGAGAAAGGTTAGGTTTAAATCACGAACAGGCCATTTCTATAAACGAGGCCGGCACACAACTCTTTATCGAAGGCTTATTCAACAAGGCAATGAGGCATTTTTATGATGCTTTCCAACTCTCCCCCGATACCGCAGCATTTGGCTTAAACCTTCTTCAGTGCATGATTGAGTCAGACACAGGTGTTTACCGAAAATTTAACGTCAGACAGCTACTCGACAAGATAATGTCACTCCCCTTGAATGACGTTAACAAGGCCCGTTTGGAACAGCTTACTCTATCTGCTCAAGAACAGGCGCTGTAATGTTTAATTAGCAAATTACTAAAGCAACATCCATAACCTGCGTTATGGATAACAACGCACCGCTTCCAGAACGCCACTGTATTTCGCTGTTTATTACAACTTATTGTAAACCAGCGGGCCTTTTATTCTTGTTAGTCTGTTAGCGTTATTTTAGTCGGGTAAGTAAACTCGATGTATCCCAACGGCCGCCACCAAGCTTTTGAACATCTGCATAATATTGATCAACGAGTGCCGTAAGCGCCAAAGTCGAACCGTTCTTACGCGCTTCATCCAATGCAATGCTTAAGTCTTTACGCATCCAATCAACAGCAAAACCAAAATCAAAGCTGTTATTTAGCATAGTGCTGGCTCTGTTTTCCATCTGCCACGACTGAGCTGCGCCTTTGCTAATAACATCGACAACCGCATTACAATCAAGCCCAGCACGCTGGCCAAAATGCAATGCTTCGGCCAAGCCTTGTACGATGCCGGCAATACAAATCTGATTCATCATTTTTGCTAGTTGACCGCTGCCACTCTTACCAAGTAGCTGACTGTGTCGTGCATAATGTGCCATTACCGGCTCAACCGTGCTGTATACGTCTTCATCGCCGCCCACCATAATGGTCAGCTGCCCGTTCTCAGCCCCAGCCTGGCCACCAGAAACCGGTGCATCCAAGAAGCCAACTTGCTTATCTTGGCAGCTTTTATATAGTTCTCTGGCAATATCTGCTGATGCAGTCGTATGATCGACCAGCACACTGCCCGTCTTCATCACTGCTAACGCCTGTGTGCCCACATCTCTTACATCGTTGTCGTTACCCACACACATAAATACGATGTCAGCGCCTTCACACGCCTGCGCAACGGTATTGCTAGCACTGACTTTAGCGTCACCAGTGTTATAGGTTGAAAGCCAATCCTGCGCCTTTTGAGAGGTACGATTATAAACAGTGACCGAATAGCCAGCTTTGCTCAAGTGCCCTGCCATAGGATAGCCCATTACACCCAAGCCCAAAAAACTCACTTTCAAATTACTCATACAAAATATACTCTAGATACTTAACAAAGATGGTTGGATTACCTAAGAGTAACAGACTTAACAACAACAAAAATATAGGAAAATAATTTTGGCGCTCTATGAACACGCTATTACGTTGAACAACGGTGAACAAACTACCCTTGAACAATACAAGGGTAAGGTATTAATTATTGTTAATACGGCAAGCAAATGTGGCTTTACTCCTCAATATGAAGGACTAGAGTCGCTCTATAAAAAATACAACGATAAGGGCTTTGAAATTTTAGGGTTTCCCTGCGATCAGTTCGGACATCAAGAGCCAGGTAGCGACGAAGATATTGCGCAATTTTGTAGCCTTAATTTTGGCGTTTCATTCCCATTATTTAAGAAAACAAATGTAAATGGTCCAGATGCCAATCCGCTCTTTGAGGAATTGAAAAACGAAGCCCCCGGTCTTCTTGGCACAAAACGTATAAAATGGAACTTCACTAAGTTCTTAGTTAATGCTCAAGGCAAGGTGCTAAAACGTTATGCGCCTACTGTAAAACCAGAAGCCATTGAGAAAGACATCGCTAAGCTTTTATCAGCGAATTAGTACGCTTTGCAGTTTAGATAGTCGCCGACATGGCGGCAGCGAACGAGCGTTTTGAAATATACCTAATGCGTTAGTGCTCAATACATCCCGCTAGATTTATTGATCTACATCTATGTAGTTTGAATGTGAATGTGGTAATTTTTTGCCGTCTAAGTGACTTAACTGGGTACTAAAATGAATACCTCTGCACGTAAAAAAGCGCACGATAACCTCGGCGACCAACAACACAAAAACATCGCTTTTTTTAGTACTCGCTCTTATGAACACGCTCTGTTTTCTGAATTGCTGGAAACATTAAACGGTGCTAGTGACAAAACCATCAATGCCACATTTTTTGAACACCCACTGAACGCTTCAACCGCAGCGAGTTGCAGTGGATTCAGCGATGTTGTTGTGTTTGTAAATGACGACATTAATAGGAAAACCATTGAAGCTCTAAAACACTGTGGCGTTAAACATATCGCGCTTCGCTGCGCTGGCTTCAACAATGTTGATGTGGATGCAGCAGCAAAGGCAGGTATCACTGTAAGCCGCGTACCCGCTTATAGCCCTGAAACCGTAGCTGAACATACAATTGCGCTAATCCTTACGTTGAACCGAAAAACACATAAAGCATACAACCGAGTACGCGAAGGCAACTTCAATCTTGGAGGATTGATGGGCTTTACGCTTCACGGTAAAACCGTAGGGGTAATTGGCACAGGAAAGATTGGACAAGCGGTTATACGCATACTATTGGGATTTGGATGCCATGTGCTTTGCTTCGATCCGCATCCAAACAATGATGTAACCACAATGGGAGCCCATTATGTAACGCTCAATGAACTACTTGAAAAAAGCGTTATTGTTACCCTGCACTGCCCGCTCAACGAACAGAGTCATCATATAATCAATGCTAAGTGTATTGATAAAATGCCTCAAGGCGTCATGCTAATTAATACGTCAAGAGGCGGGCTTGTCGATGACAATGCCATCATTAAAGGGCTTAAGTCGAAAAAAATTGGATATTTAGGGCTAGATGTCTACGAAAGAGAATCCGAACTGTTTTTTAACGATCATTCGCAAGACATAATTCAGGATGATATTTTTCAGCGCTTAACTACGTTTCCGAACGTTTTAATAACGGGCCACCAAGGGTTCTTCACGCTCGAAGCCTTAGAGGAAATCGCAAAAATCACGGTCAATAATATTATGACGGGTGAGAACGCGCTCTAAGGCGACACTACAACTATCTACGTATTAGCGCGCTCATAACCCTATGTAGTCCGTCACGTAAATATCCCAAGAAACTCTTTTTTACTGGCTTTTTCTATTTCTCTTTTTCTAGAATCAGCTGAAAATATTTTCCTAACCAAAGGTAAGGCGCTTGCCTATGATACTGCCGCTCTAGCGCAAGTAAGTCATCAAATTTGCTGCTTTGATGGGTTATATCTCGCATGTAATCATGGAAACAACGAATGCCTGCTTTTTCGATAATTTTGAAACCCAATGATTCACAATGTTCAACCACGCGGGTTGCACTTAACGGCTGTTTTGGATTCAGTCTAACTTGCTTTTTAACTTTCATCCCTTTCGCGATGTAATCAAAGTTTCCGTAGATAGCATTGGCAAACAAATTCGCATCTTGGTTGAAAAAGCTTAGGCTTAAACGGGACCCTGGCTTCATGTTCTTATACATAAAATCGATAGCATCAAAGGGTGCATCCAGCCACTCTAAAACCGCATGGCAAATCACTAAATCAAAACTGTCTAAATCCTCAATCTGCTGCAAATATTGATGCCTAATTGTAATATTTGGTGCATCTGCAAGCAGTGTCTCAGCTTGTTTAAGTACATCCTTCGACGCGTCAGTTAACACAACAGAATGCCCTTTAGAAGCAATATGCGCTGTCATTACACCTGTCCCCCCGCCTATTTCAATAGCGCGAACAGGCGTGGTTAAATAAGGCTCGAGAACATCACATAATAAGGTGTGCCTGAGCTTTCCCTTAGTAGTGCCATATATATTGCTTGAGAATTTTTCTGCAATACCATCGAAGATACGATCGTTATTCATATACTACAGTCATCGCTAAGCAGGATTGTCAATATCAATAAACTCGACAGGCACGTCGAATTGCTGCCCAATGTGCTCTCCTAAGGATTTCACACCGTAGCGTTCAGTAGCATGATGACCAGCAGCAAAAAAAGTTATCCCCATTTCCCTTGCCGTGTGTACAGTTTGTTCAGACACTTCTCCGGTAATAAATGCATCGACGCCCAGTTCAACCGCTTGTTCGATGAACCCTTGTCCACCTCCCGTGCACCAAGCAAGCTTCGATATAGGTTTTGATACAGGCCCCTCAATCAGCACGTCTCTCCCCAGCAACTTCTGTAATTTAACCTGTAACGCTGCCCCTTCAATTTCTTCTTCAAAATTTCCGTGCATAACAACGCCAACAGGCTTCACACCGCTCACTGCACTTATATTTTGAATGCCTAATAGCGATGCAAGTTGTCGGTTGTTGCCAAATTCAGGGTGTACATCCAGTGGAAGGTGATAAGCAAACAAATTGATATCATTTGACAGTAGCGCTTGAAGGCGGCGCTTTTTCATGCCCGCAATCACTTGTGACTCACCTTTCCAAAAATAACCATGGTGAACAATTAGCGCATCTGCCTTAGCTTCTATGGCGGCATCAACGAGTGCTTGTGACGCAGTTACACCGGTAACTATCTTCTCAATTTTACTTGCGCCCTCTACCTGTAATCCATTGGGGCAATAATCACTGATCTCGCTAACCCTTAACATTCCATCAAGATAATTTTGTAGTTCTAGGCGGGTAATAGACACAAGTCCTCCGGTTGAAAGTTAGACAAATTGTTCAAAAAACGTTATAAAAAGACGCGAACGTTTAGCATTATACCTGTAATTAGACAATTATGAGTGGTGAGTAGATCCAATTTTAGTTTTGCGACACTTGCTGGCTTGGTCGTTACGCTGGGCGAGTTTTTCTCAGCGTTATAGCAATTACATACGTCGCATAGCGTTCGTCATCTTAACAAAATAAAGAGCAAAAAAGCATGGCAAACTTAGACAAAGACGAAGTGATAGCAGCATTTACCGAAGCTTATGAAAAGGCGAACGGCAAAGCACCGTCTATTGAGAGCAAAAGTGGTTGGTACAGTGTAGATGGCGGTAAGAACGTCCGTTTAGCACAGCTTCAAGAAATGACAGCGTCGTTAGCTTCTGGCTCTTCTGACGCCACGAGTGAAAGCGAAGAGAAAAAAGCGCCAAAGAAAGAGGCAAAAGCCGCAGCGAAACCAGCGAAGAAAAAGGCACCTTCATCCAAAAAGTCAGGATTTTCGGTAAAGGATTTCTGGGCAGAAAAGCTCAATGCAGAGGCGCCTGGCGCAACCCTTCCTCGATAATTTTGCATAACCTGATTCAATATCTAGTTTAGCTACTGGTGTAAAAACGCAATAAATGTCGCATACCGTAAGTGTCGTTGAGGCACTTATGTTATGTGACCCCTTCACTATTTATTATGAAATAATAATAGCTTACCACTCTTTCTCAACTGAGTATTTAACGAGCGCGCTTGAATTATTTGCCTGCTAGCCCTTGGGCTACGAATGGAACTAGGTGCTGGATAACTTCTTTTATATCTACATGCTTGTGAAAGTCAGACTCAGCTATTTCTGTTAGCGCTTGGCTCGACGCCATTGAAAATACAAAACTTCCCATCGCAAAATGCAAGCGCCAGAATAGTTCTTCCTCAGGTAGATCAGGAAGACAACGCCTTATAGCGTCGACAAGTGCACGGATACAATCACCGTAATCATTCATTAAGAACTTACGCAAATGCCCCTGAGTTTCGTTGTAGCCTCGTCCTAGCAACTTAACAAACGTAGAAGTACCCTGCTCTGAAATGGTGTTGAGGTTAAGCATAGGAGGGATCAACGAATACAAGAGTTGCTCAACGCCCTTCGCACCTTCCATAGGTGTCAAAGACGCCAAGCAAGACTCTACCTGCGGCATTAGGTGATCAAAGTACCTTTTAAACACGGCTTGAATTAAATTCTTCTTACTGCCGAAGTGATAGTTCACCGACGCCAAATTCACTTCTGCTCTGGCAGTAATCTCGCGCATGGATGTTTGAGTAAACCCGCTTTGAGAAAATAAGTATTCTGCCGCATCTAATATATCGGTTTTAGTATGCCGTGCCATATTCTTTTTATTATCTTTTTGTAGGTTAAAAATTTAACGTATGTCTGTGTTAACAATCGTTTTATCGGTCCTGAATTATCAACACAAACAAATTGTCGCTATTAAAACCAGTGACGCGCTTTGCTCATTGATTTCATAAACACGCGCTCAACAACATTTGCTGCAGACATCCCCAGTTTCTCTGCTACATTTTTCTTCACAGCATACTTAACACTAAATATTTCGCGTGCGGGATAATGAGAAAGAATATAGTCATCTGAGGTTGTGATGTCGTCAATTAAGCCAAGCGACTTAGCTTTAATACCTGGCCAATACTCGCCTGTGGCGACTTTATCGATGTCCATATCTGGACGCTGGCTTTGAACGAAGTCTTTGAACAGTACATGAATCTCTTCAATTTCTTCTTTAAATTTCGCGCGGCCTTCATCGTTGTTCTCACCAAATACGGTTAGAGTACGCTTGAATTCACCAGCGGTGTGTTGTTCAAACTCAATATCATTTTTCTTCAATAGTTTATTGAAGTTAGGCAACTGAGCTAAAACGCCTATGCTGCCAATGTAAGCAAATTGAGACGCCAGTAATTTGTCTGCAACACAAGCCATCATGTAACCACCGCTTGCCGCCACTTTATCTACCGCAATCGTTAGTTTAAGACCCTTTTCCTTGATACGCTGAAGTTGAGACGCTGCAAGTCCATAGCCGTGTACAACACCCCCACCACTTTCAAGTCGAACCAAGACTTCGTCTTCTTTATTCGCTACACATAAGATAGCGGTAATTTCTTCTCGTAAGTGTTCCACTTCATTGGCGTCCATCGAACCTTTAAAGTCGATGACATAAAGACGGGACTTCTCAGACTCTTCGCCCTGTTCTGTGATTTTGGCTTTGTTTTTTGCTTTATTTTTAGCTTTCGCTTCTTTTTTCTGTTCCTTGGCTAATTTCTTTAACGCATTTTTATCTAACAGAACCTGTTTCGCGTAATTTGTAATGTCTTTCAACTGCTCAGAAATAGACACGATTTCAAGTTGCCCTTTCCCATGCTTTTGCTTACTCGCTAAGCCAACAATGGTAGATACAACCACAATAAAAGCGATAACTAGCGTTACTGCCTTGGCAACAAACAAACCGTACTCGTACAAAAACTCCAAACTTTACTCCTAGTAAAATAAACGGGTAAGCGTCGTTGTTTACCCACAACGTAAATAGCGGCCTTGCTTTGTGAAAAGCAACGCCGCTTTGCTAATTACGTTATAATACCAGTCTCATCTTATTCTGACGATAGGGTAACTTGCTCTATCTTGTTAGCCTCTATCTCCTCGTCAGTAAAGAAGATATCTCTTAGCGTAGGCTGCGTAGAATAAAGCTGAGTTTGGTCTAAGAAATGTTCACTGCCATACTTGCGAGATTGTGAGTAGGTCAGAATACCCCGTCCCTTGGGGCCTTCATCAGTGAAGTTAATAACCATAGCCCAACTGGTGCCATAGTTAATATGGTAGCCCTCAGCTTCTGCACTCATTATGGTGTTACTATTCACAGGCTCGTAGTTATGACGTGGAAGCAACGTACCGTTCCTGTTGCTTATAACGTCAAACACGTTAAAGCCACCTTCAATATTGTGTGCACCAGCCCATGGTAGTTTGATACCAGACGCCGTGCCATCTGGCAGGCTTCGCTCAACAAACTGAACGTCCCCTAGCGGCGCGTCAAATGGGACACCAGCTTGCTCAATCACTTGAGTTGCTCTTGCCAATTGTTCAAGAGTAACGTCATTTTGCATCAAGCCAGAAGGCGTAGTGACTGGTGATTCTAGTGAAAACGGCGTCTCCCACTGTGGCGCTTGGTTAAACTGGAATGCAAACTCTCTAAACACGTGTGCACCAGTACTTGTAAGGTTCATGGTGCCATCCCAATCCTCCAACGCAGCACAGGCTTGTGAAACATCAACGCTAATTCCGTCTACATCTACAGGTGTTGAACCTTGCGCGGCGCATAGCGAAAGCAATGAAGGCAAAATATTCTCTGCTAAATAACTTCTGTTATTAAACAGTAAGCCTTCCACTTCGTCTGGCGTAAAGGTTCCGTCACTTCCCGCTTCGTTTTCAATAAACTGTTGACCCATTCTTGAGCGTAGTGTTTGTTGATATTCCACGCTACCAAATAGCGGATTGCTTACAACAATTGGTGAGTTTAAATTCGTTAACCAATAGCTGTCGTTCGAGTTTTGAACTGAATCCGTGCCCTCGTACTTAGGTGCTTCTTCGTATGGAACGGGTCCTTCGAAATCAAACTGCGAAATGTTACCCGGTAATACGGTAAAGCCAGCAGCTGCTTTAGTTTGAATAAGTAACGGGTTTGTAGTTAGTTGCTCAATTGCGGTTTCGGTTAGATTCGGCACGGTTGAATCGTCAATGTAGAAGACTTGACCATCATCAGAGGCAGCCATTGTATTATTGAAAATAACACCGTCGTAATCTTTAAACGCCTGCTTAAACTCGTCCATGGATGTCGCCATATTCATGGCAAGCCAATGGTCTACAATATCGAAGTTAGGCAGGTTTGCGTCTTTTATGGCAAAGGCATTACTACCATTCCAATCAAAGTTACCAGGCACTTCAATCATTGGACCGTAGTTGGTGTAATACGCGGTCTTATTAAGCTTAATGGTTTGCCCTCCACCCACTGCGACATCAATTTGAAGTGGCTTTTCATAGATGGTGCGTCTGTTGCCATCAACCATATGGGTAAGGCCAGATTCATCATTTTCGTCGAGGGTCAGCTGATACACAACAAAATGTTCAGCCGTCGAGAAGGTGTGTGTCCATGCAACGTTTTCGTTAAATCCAATATTTACCGCACCAGGCAATCCCATCAACGAGCCACCTGTTACATTCAAGTGTCCGGGTACTTGAGCATGGAAATTCCAAAAGCGTAGGTTTCCTGTGTGAGGAAAATGCGGATTGCCTAAAACCATACCTTTGCCATTGGTCGTTTTATCGCTGCCTAACCCCCAACCATTAGAGCCCATTTCTTGAGGATTTTTTTCAGGCAGACCTACCGTTGGTGAAATCTTAAAGGTAGAAGCAACGTCACTTGAGGACGCAGCTGGAGTAGGTAGATAACTCTCACCTTCAGGCGCTGCAATAAACATAGGTCCTAAGAAATTAGCGGCCCCAGGTAATAGCGCCACGCCTAATGAGTACGTTAATAGATCCACACTATCAATTTCAGTGACCCATGGTTGGCCAGCACAGCTTTGATCTTGTTCTTCTACAGGAGTTTCAGCTAAGTACCGGTTGTATCCAGCAGTGTAGCCTTGAAACATTGCACGTGAATTAGCAGACAACCGAGGTAAGTTCTCTTCTGCTAACTCTCTAATACCTAGAGTAAGAAAACCGAAATCGTTAATAAGGTGCTCTGAATCACCGCTACCAGGTACAGTATCTGGACCAAAATACTTAGCTCTCTCAGAGTTATACTTAACAATCTGGTCGGCCAGTACGCAAAGGTTATCGCGTGCAAACGCATAACCCACACCGTAAGCCATACTTTCTAGGTTATCGGCTTTCACATGCGGAACGCCATAGGTGGTCCAGGTAACATCCGCGGACAGTGTACCGTCAGGAGAAAATGCTGGAATTGGTGCTGGTGTTGGTTCGGGTGTCGTAGGCGTTGTGGGCGCTGGTTGTTCTACGTTAGAAAAGTCGTTATCGTTATCGCCACACGCACCGAGAAGTGCAGTGAGTGATAACGCAATAAGCGTCCGTTTAGCGTTAAAGGTGTTGTCAATCATCTCAAATGTTCCCTAATGATAAATGAAAAAGGTCAACCACTCTTACCGCACGCGTCTTCAAAGCGGTGTTAATTACAGCAAAAGTAAAACTGATCCGACCTGAATTCACACTACATTAACAAATGAAAACATTCAAACAACATTATAATTTTTCTACAAAAAAGCCGGCAATAACGCCGGCTTTTATTCTATAAAATGTAAGCAGTTGTAAACTGCTCATTGGAGTAAACTACCCGTGGCTAGTTCGCTACAACACTTTCATCAGAAATTGGCAGTACAAGTGCGTCAGACGCAATATAACCCGCCACTTCTTTTTGCATTTCCGTTGTTACCGCTGCGCTCGCCGCTGGACTTAAGCTAGAAGCATGAGCACCACTATTGAACTGTACAATTCCGCTAATTGGATCTGTACCAGGACCTTGCGTGGTTGTCACTTGCTCTAAGCCAATGGTCGCTGCCAGAGGAAGCTGACCTGACAATGGTAACGCTGTTGAAATTGGAATAACTTGATCCGGAAGGTTCGCGTCGCTGCCATCACCCACTACGGTCATCATATGAACTGGCGTATTGCTACCCAGTGTCTGAGCGTAGTTAGTAGGGTCACCAGCATCCATTACCGTTTGCGCAGCAAAAGCAAACTCTGCAAATACTGCATTTACTTGGGCAGCCTGCTCAGCAGTAAGATTTTCTTCAAAAATCGCTACCGCTGCGCGAAGTTGTTCTTCGCTCACATCAGTGGTTTCATACAGTTGATTTAGCAAGGCAACAAACTCTTCAGAAGCCTGAGACAGCAACAGACCTTTGATAAGTGGACCAAACGCGGCTGACTCAATTAGGAACTGAGCAACACCGCCCCCTGGAGACTCAAGAGAAGCTTGCTTGACAGCAAACATGCCATCAAGTGCTGCTAAATCGCCGCCCATCGACGTGTTTGCCACTGAAGCAAAATTACCACCAGTGATAGCGCCTAGAGACACCCCCATAATCGATACACGTGACATATCAAACTTAACATTTTGCGCTGCTGTGGTATCGACAACTGCGTTTAGTCCTAAACGTAGACCAAGTAAATCTGACACGCTTTGGCGTAGATTGTCGCGAGCCGTAGGCAAGCTGGCAAGGTTCATATAGTGAGTTGCGCTAACCGTAGTCGCATTCAGTTCATCTGTACCGTCGCCATTAAGGTCAAAACCGCGGCTACCGTGTAATGGTTGGTCGATTGCTACTGACGCAATACCTGCTAGAGACAGAGTACCTGTGATGGCAAGCATATCTTCTTTTTGGCTGGTAATGCCGTGCGCTAGAATAACCACTGGCCAACCGGCTTCAGGCATGCTGATAGGAAAACCTAAAGCACCTGCAATTGCTGGGTCAGGAATAGTAACCTGAACGTCTAACGTTTCTGTCCCCATGTTTCCGCCAGTAGGCTGTGGATATGGGTTGAATTTAGTAATGTTTCTTGCGCTATCTAACATTTCGCCGTTAATACGAACGTCAGCAAGGCCTAGTGAAGAACACATTGCTGCATTAGGACCTGGCTCTGCGTCTGCAAGTAATTCTTGTGGGGCACCCGCTAAAACAATACCGCTGTCACAGGCCGCTTTCCAAAATTCATTCACTGGCGCAAGTGGGTTCTCTGCACTTGGAACACCCAAGAAATAAGGTAATGCAATATTACCTTCATAACGTTGAGCTGCACAGAATGGACCGGCTTGCGCTAAAATGCCCGTAGAAACACCAACAGCAAATTCGTTCAGCGCACCCCATTGAGCAGAAAGTTGACCAGACGCCGTACCCGCAAGTCCTGCACAAGTTTCTAACAAGCTGAAATCAGTAGCGTCAATCGCTGCTTGAATGTTATCTGGTAGACCTTGTTTACCCTGCTCTACTGCGCCAGCTACAACAGTAGCGTTTACAAGACCAAGTGCTTCCATGGCATTAGGCGCTGCAGATACATCGCTTACCGTAATTGCAGGTAGTGCAGTTGGAGCGGACGGGTCACCGCCAGCAGCCAGTTGTGCAAAACGGCTAATCATGACCTTCTTGATGGTATCAAGCGAGTTGGCAATAGACTGTGTGGTGAAAGCTGACACGTAAGTAATGTCTTCACGGTCGAAACCCGCACCAAGCACTGGATTAACTAACGAATTAACTAAGCCTTGTAATTGAAGCTGTGCTGCACTTGATAGAGGATTAGTGTCGATGTCTTGTCTTACTGAGTCCCACGTAGTTGAGCCCTGAACCGATTTGCCAGAAGAGTCTTTCAAATCAGTGGTCATTACTAACATGTAGCCCTGAGCTGCTTTTAGCGGCTTAAGAGGAACAAAAGTGATTGTGTTGCTATCAGCAAGGCTGAGTACGTAATCAACTCCAAAGGTAAGTTGATCGCCAAGCTTACAACCCGCAGAAGGTGTTGTAACCTGCGCACAGTCAGGATCACTTTGGTCAAGACCTAACGTTGCTTCAAAAAGCAACACGCCAGAAGATAATGTACTTGCATCAAGCGATGCGCCGGCAGGTGTTTCTACATTAATTACAAACGGGTGTTGAGTTGACCAACCGTCTAACACGTTGAGTGCATTTTGCGGGTCAGCAAAATCTGTAGGGTCATCGACCGGAATATTCAGTGTGTAATCAAAGAAACCATCATCGCCTGGGAGCATCAGAAGGTCGTTTGGAATGTTTAAGTTCCCATTAGCTGGGTCAAAAACGATTCGTGAAAATGGTGTTTGGACTTCTGTTTCGGCCTGAATGTCGGAAAGGGTTTCATCGGAGCCACCACAGCCTGCTAGACCCAGCGCAAGGGCCACACTGGAACTTAATACGAGTTTTCTCATCTCTACTCCCTACAAGCATTGTTGTTATTCTGTGTCTAAAACTTAACTCTATTAAAAGTAGCTTGGTCTACCCTGTCTTTACAGGCGTAGATGATAGTTTTAAACATGTTAGACCAGTTGTATCTCCCTCAATCTTATTGACTTTGTTGCAACTTTGCAAAGTTTTGTTAACTACTTTTGTTAACTTTTTTTACGTTTGAAGAAATTTTCATTCATTGTTTTACTTGTGAGTCAGGCTGAGTATGATCTGGGGTTTGATTCTTAATTGGGTCTACAGGCCCCAATCATTGCGATATAAATGAACCTTTTGAAGGAAAATGATGAACGATTACAACGCACCAGCGGATTTATTGCGCGATAAAGTTATTCTTATCACCGGGGCTGGCGATGGAATTGGTGCACAAGCCGCAAAAACGTATGCTGCACATGGCGCTATTTGTATTTTATTAGGCCGCACCGTGTCTAAACTTGAAGCTGTGTACGACGACATTGTCGCAGCAGGTGGTCAAGAACCCGCCATTGTTCCTCTAGATATCAAAGGCGCAACGCCCTCTCATTATCAGCAAATGACGCAAACCATAATTGACCAGTTTGGCCGATTAGATGGTGTTCTTCACAATGCAAGTATTTTAGGTCACCTTAGTGCATTTAAAGATATCGATGCGCAAGAATGGCAAGACGTGATGCAAATTAACCTAAATGGCATGGTTTTCATGACACAAGCGCTTATTCCCGCTCTAGAGAAGGCAGAAAGTGCATCGGTAATTTTCACCACCTCTAGCGTAGGCAGAAATGGTCGCGCATTTTGGGGAACGTACGCCGTATCAAAGTTCGCAACAGAAGGCGTTATGCAAACCCTTGCTGATGAATATCGAAATAAGTCACTGCGCTTTAACTGTATTAATCCAGGTGGTACCCGCACACAAATGCGCGCTCAAGCGTTTCCAGCAGAAAACCCTGAAACACTAAAAACACCTGAAGATATTATGCCTACGTATCTTTATCTTATGGGCGAAGACAGTAAGGGAACAACCGGACAGTCACTTGATTGCCAACCAAAGTAATTGACGAAAGCAATGTTCCATTAAACAAAAAAACCGCTTAAGCAGCACTTAAGCGGTTTTTTGTTTACAGCGCACAAATGGCTAAAAGCCAGTGCCTACTCGCCCATTTTGGCCCATGTATCTCGTAGACCTACTGTGCGGTTAAACACCGGCTTGTCGTCTGTGCTGTCTTTATCTACACAGAAGTAGCCAGTGCGTTCAAACTGCCATGCTCCTGCTTCAGGAACATTGTCTGTCAATCCGGCTTCTACCCAACCGTGTTTTACTTCCAATGAGTCAGGGTTAATCGCATCGGTAAAGTTTTCTTCCGCTGCTGGGTTAGGCACGTTAAACAAGCGGTCATAAAGCCTAAACTCCGCAGCCTGTGCTGTTGCTGCATCCACCCAATGAATAACACCTTTAACTTTGCGGCCATCAGCCGGATCTTTACCTAAAGTATCCGCGTCATAAGTACAGTAAACAGTAGTTACATTGCCGTTTTCATCTTTCTCAACGCGATTAGCTTTAACCACGTAGGCGTTGCGAAGACGAACTTCTTTATCAAGCACTAAGCGCTTGAACTTTTTATTCGCCGACTCTCGAAAGTCTTCTGCTTCTATATACACTTCGCGACTGAAGCCGATGTTACGCGTACCCATACTTTCATCGTTAGGATGATTTGGCGCAACCAGCGTTTCTGTCTGGCCTACCTCATAATTTTCGATAACGAGCTTTATTGGATCTAGTACAGCCATTGCGCGAGGAGCATTTGCATTTAGGTCGTCGCGTATGCACGCTTCTAGCATGGACATTTCAACCATGTTGTCCATCTTGGTCACACCAATGCGTTTACAAAACTCAACGATTGAACCCGGTGTGTAGCCGCGACGGCGTAAACCTGCGATGGTAGGCATGCGTGGGTCGTCCCAGCCATTTACATGGTTTTCGTCGACTAACTGAATAAGACGACGCTTACTTAATACCGTATATTCTAAATTAAGACGTGAAAACTCATACTGTCTCGGCGTGCAGTCGATAGAAATGTTCTCGATAACCCAATCATAAAGACGACGGTTATCCTGGAACTCTAGTGTACACAGGGAGTGCGTTATTCCCTCAATGGCGTCTGAAATACAATGTGTAAAATCGTACATTGGATACACGCACCATTTATCACCAGTTTGATGATGGTGAGCATGCTTAACGCGATAAATTACCGGGTCACGCATACACATAAATGGCGATGCCATATCAATTTTCGCACGCAGACTACACTCACCCTCTTTATATTCGCCTGCCGTCATTTTGGCAAACTCACTGAGGTTAGTTTCAACGTCTGTATCGCGATAAGGGCTATTTTGACCAGGCTCTTTAAGTGTGCCACGCATTTCGCGCATAACGTCTTGCGCTGAAAAATCTACATAGGCTAAGCCTTTTTCAATAAGTTCAACGGCGTATGCGTGTAGTTGGTCAAAGTAATTCGATGAATAGCGCGCTTCTCCGTCCCACGTAAATCCAAGCCATTGCACATCTTCCTTAATTGAATTAACAAAGGTAATGTCTTCTTTTGCAGGGTTGGTATCGTCAAAGCGTAAATTGCACGTACCTGTGTAGTCTTGAGCAATACCAAAATTCAAGCAGATAGACTTGGCGTGGCCAATGTGTAAGAAGCCATTCGGCTCTGGTGGAAACCGTGTTTTAATTGCGTCATGTAGACCACTAGACAGGTCTTTATCAATAATCTGACGGATAAAATTGGTCGGACGGTGTTCAGTCTCGGCCATTCGCTTGTTCCCCTTATGCACGTAATATTTCAAAATCTCGCTGAGTATAACACTCTCGCAATTACTTCAACCATGTTTTATTCAAAGAAGCCTGACAAGTGATTGAATTAAGAGCGATCTGCAAATACCTTCTAAACTAAATGCCGTTGTGACTTCCCAAATATAAATAAGCACTAACGAAATCGTAACTTTGCGTGGCATTTGAGCGACTGCGTCTCAAAATGCGCGCGTCATCAGAAAAATATGGTAATCTAAATTCGCGACAACAAGGTCGTAGCAGCAAATCGTGGTGTTTATGAAAGAAAAAGCAACCTCTTTTGACATTGCCCACTTGGCAGGTGTTTCGCAGTCGACGGTTTCGCGAGCGTTAAATAATAGCCCGCTAGTTAATCAAGAAACTAGAGATCGCGTTCAGCGTATTGCCCGGGAACTCAATTACAAAGTGGATAAAAACGCAAGTAACTTGAGAAAGCAAAAGAGCAGTACAATTGCCCTTCTCTTGTTTGAAGACCCTACGTCCGATGATTCGATGATTAATCCGTTCTTCCTAGCGATGCTCGGCAGTATTACTCGAGCGTGTGCGCAAGCAAACTATGATCTGCTTGTGTCCTTCCAAAATTTAGATGATGACTGGCACGCAGAATATGAAGACTCAAATAAGGCTGACGGCATTATTCTATTAGGATATGGCGACTATACTGATTACCAAAACAAAGTCGCGCAACTTGAATCACAGGGCACCCACTTTGTTCGTTGGGGTGCGCCAGATGAAGCCCACCCAGGGGTTAGTATCGGTTGTGATAACTATCAAGGTGGCCAAAGCATAACGTCACATTTAATAGGCTTGGGTAAAACTTCCTTTGCGTTTATTGGCGACAACGGCGATCACGCCCCTGAATTCAAAGCGCGTTTTAACGGTTATTTTGAAACCCTTCATTCTCATGGGCTCGATCAGTCAAGTGTTCAACGCAATGCTATTTCGACTGAGGACGCGGGGTCAGAAGCGGTGAAATCATTGCTCCAAAGTGGCGAACTTCCCCAAGCAATTGTCTGCGCATCAGACCTTATTGCAATGGGCGTGCTTAGAGCGCTGCGCCAGGCAAAGGTGAATGTGCCTGATGATGTAGCCGTGGTTGGCTATGACAATATTGCAGTTTCAGCCTACACCACGCCTTCGCTCACCACTGTTCAGCAAAATACCAAACTGGCGGGCGAGTTATTGGTAAACACCTTATTAAAAGCCATTAACAACGAAGACGTTCAGGATTATTTAATGCCTGCGGATATTATTATTAGACAGTCATGTGGCAGTGAGTAAGCGTGTGCAAATTACACGCTACAAACTAAACAAAAAGCCCCGGGCGTTAGACAACCACGGGGCTTTTTTATTGTGCGCTAAACACGTTTTATTGGCGGGCCAACTGATGCTTAATTAGAGCAAGTAATGCACTGTTACTTACTTTACCATCGCGCACCCATACCTGAACGCCATTGGGCTTAACCGTTGCGGTTAACGCATCACCGAGTTCTACCGTTTGCGTTTCTCCTGATAATTGTTCTGTCCATTCGCCCGATTGCATAAAGTCACTAACCTCAAAAGATTGTGCGGCATTACCCTTATTAAGTAATACAAGTGCTGTCTGCTGTGTTTCTGCAGTATCAACAACGCGATAAAACGCCGCTTGATGACCGTCAAGTTCAACGTTGACTTGAACACCGCGCTGCAGTGCTACCGTGTTTTTACGCACATTGGCAATCTTTGTAAGCGCCTGTTGAATAGGATGTGTCTTGGCTCGGTCTAGGCGCTCTTGGCCAACATAGTTACGATTGCCAGCATGTTCCGCCGTACCGCGCATGAAGCCAATTTCAGATCCCATGTATACAACCGGAATGCCTCTTACTGTAAACAACCAATTATGCGCATTAATAAAGCCTTCATCAGTGGCATTAATGCGCGCCATATCGTGGTTATCGTAGAACGTAGTTAATTCATACGGATTGTTATATGGCCCGTGCGTAAGATGAAGCACCGTTTCTAAGTCAGCAAAATCACTCTCTAGCGGCTTTTCAAATACATTCACCATGGCCTTTTGCATAGGAAAGTCTAATACACTGACGCCCCCATTTTTCGGTAACGTATGTTGGGCAATGTTGTTCGCCTCATAGTCAAATGCTTCGCCAAACATAAAAAAGTCAGGGTTTTGCTCGCGTATACGATCTGACGCTTCACGCCAAAACGCATGAGGCACATGCCTAATTGTATCTATTCTAAATGCATCAGCACCTTGAGAAATCCAATATAAATAGCTGTTGATGAGATAATCGCGTACGGCGGGGTTTTCGTCGTCTAGATTAGAAAGCTTTACTAAATCTGGATAGTTGTGAA
This sequence comes from Alteromonas sp. CH_MED4-4, assembly GCF_037029575.1. Lineage (NCBI taxonomy): Bacteria > Pseudomonadati > Pseudomonadota > Gammaproteobacteria > Alteromonadales > Alteromonadaceae > Alteromonas > Alteromonas sp. CH_MED4-4. The sequence goes on from NZ_JAYMEU010000015.1 coordinate 36,055, forward strand.
AAAAGCTATGAAGTGGGTTGTTTTCAGGGTCAAGCTCTTCAGGCGCCAAGTTTTGATGATCAGCAACCAGATTTCCATCGCTGTCATATATTTCCCCGTAGCCAGGTAAGTCCTTCTCCATGGTGAAGCTTGGTGTGCCATGATTTGCCACAATATCAAACACGGACTTAAGGCCATGCTGACGCATTTTCGCCGTATAGTCACTAACGCTTAAATTGGCGCTGACCAAATGCTCGTCAGCTTTATAGAAATTAGTTGCCCAATAGCCGTGATAACCCGTTTTACCACCGTCTTTAAAGGCACCGCCATAAGTAATGGGTTCATCGCCGTTAAACGCATAGTCTGGGTTATCGTGGACAGGCGTCATCCATACTGCCGTGAACCCCATTTCTTTAATATAATCGGCGTTGTTTAAGATACCCTGTAAATCACCGCCCATGTAACCCACATAAGCTTTCTTACCTTCAGGACCTTCTAAGGGCAGTTGCCACGTAGGGTGATCGCCTCCCTGCTCTTCATGATTGTTCGAAGGGTCGCCATCTACAAAACGATCTGTCACAACAAAGTACACCGCTTCGCTAGCAAATGGCGTGTTAGTTCCCACGATAGCGTGGCTGTTTTCTTGTATATCGTTAGATGAAGGAACAGATGTACTCGAGCAGGCTGAGCAAAATAAACCAGCTAACGTTAATGCGATTGTTGTACGATTAAATGACATATTAAGCTCCCTGCGCTTCTTCAATCTCTTGCTTATCGGCCTCGTTCACGAAGAAAACTGAAACCGCACCAATTAACATAGAAACTCCGGCAACAACGATAATGTACTTTGCGTCGTTGTCGAAAACAGAACTTAGAATCCAGCCAGCACTTAGCCCCGATACAATTTGAGGGGCGGCAACGGTAAAGTTGAAGATACCCATATAAACACCCGTTTTATTTGCAGGTAACGCACCAGCTAACATAGCGTAAGGCATAGCAAGAATAGCAGCCCACGCAATACCTACGCCTACCATAGGGATTAAGAGCTTAACTGCGCCCAAAGGTACTGTTACTTCAGTAATCAGTAAGTTTACGTTGATCATCGTTAGGTCTTGGAATAACAAGAAGCTTACGTAGCTCAGGCCACCTAGCGCTAAAGACGAAGCGTAAACCGTTTTGCGACCAAACTTGTCAGCAAGTTTTGCCAAGAAAATAGAAAAAATAGCTGCAAATACCGAATACGCAGCAAATAGAATTCCTACCCAATCACCGGCGGCTCCTTTGGCCATGATGATGGTTTCAGGCACCATCGGGGCTGCAGCGATATAAGCTGGGTCAAACCACTGCTTATCTACATTCCATATATGTTGCGTAATAGCAGGTGTGGTATATACCCACATAATAAAGAGCGCAAACCACGAGAAAAACTGCACGACAGCAAGTTGTTTCATCGTCTTTGGCATATCTTTTACTAACGTAAAAAACTCACTTAAGCGTTGCCCTAGCGGTGCTTTAGGCGCTTTTTCATTTGCAGGCTGCTCTTCGGTAAGCCCTTTATAGCGGTTGTATTCATCTGGTGCGTATTCTTTGGTACGAACTACCGTCCAAATGACCGTACCAAGCAGTACTGTAGCGCCAATGTAGAAAGCCCAAACAACAGAAGGTGCAACCTCACCCATTTGTGCCGTATTTTCTAGGCCTACCACGTTGGTTAGAACGAACGGCAATATAGAGCCAATCACTGCGCCGATATTGATAAGAAGAGACTGAACTGAATAACCCACGTTTCGTTGTGACGCAGGCACCATGTCTGATACTAACGAGCGAAACGGCTGAAAACATACGTTAAACGACGCGTCCATCAGTGCAACCATTAACGCGCCCATTACCATAGGTGCCAAGAAGGCAACAAATATCGGCGCATTCGGCAGTAAAATCATACCCAATACTGCGGCGATTGCACCAGCAAGAATGAACGGGCGGCGTCGACCTAATCGATTCCACGTTCTATCAGATGCTGAGCCTACAATTGGTTGAACGATTAACCCCATGATTGGCGCGACCAGCCAAAATAGTGATAGCGAGTGAAGGTCTGCCCCTAAGTCTGAAAGGATCCGACTTACGTTTGCGTTTTGCAGTGCAAAACCGAATTGAACACCTAGAAAGCCAAAGCTGACGTTCCATATTTGCCAGAAAGAAAGGCGTGGTTGAGTTGCTTGCATACTTTGCTCTATTTATTGTTTTACTATAGTTAATACGATTACTGCACAATGAAAACACTAGCAGACATTGCTGGTAAGCTTAAGGTATCCGTCGTCTTAAAAGATGTCCCATCGCTAACTCGTGTTAACGTTTGGTGTGTGCTTAGCACCTCTGCATACTTGTTTAGAGGCAGGTCCACTGGCTTTTTATTTAAGATGACCAATATTTTATCAGACTGATTAGTATTTGATTTATCTGCACCACTGACTGAATCGACATTTGCCTCTCGAATATAGGCATAAACCCCATTCTCCGGTGCAAAATGCTTCAACAGGCCTTTAAACTGCAAAGGGTGTGATTTACGCAGTTGAAGTAAGCCCTTCACACGCTGCTGTGCCCAACGCTCATCATCCGTTAAACCGTGCCCGGTAAAAGCGTTTTTGTCATTGTCAGAAGGCCACCCGCCTGGAAAGTCAGAACGAATAATACCGTGGTCTTCACTGCCTTCGTTACCCATCAAAATTTCTGTACCGTAAAAAACTTGTGGAATACCGCGCGTAGTGAGCAATAGCGTCATAGCCATATTCCATTTGTCTTTATCATGACCGAGCTGAGTAAAAATGCGGCTCATATCGTGGTTATCAGGAAAGATGACCAAATTATTCGGGTCGCCGTACAAAAAGTCAGTAGCTAAGGTTTCGTATACAGAGATGAAGCCAGAATTCCAGCTTTCATCATTGCTCAACGCTTCAACGACTGCGGCTTGAAGCGGGAAATCCATAACCGATGGTAGAGCGCTATCGTAATCATCGTGGCGGTGGCTACCCGCCTGCCAATATGCCGTGATTGCGGGGTTAACTGACCACTCTTCCCCTACTATATTGAAATTCGGGTACTCGTCCATTATGCGGTTTGTCCATTGGCTCAAAAACGCCTTATCAGGATAGGAGTACGTATCCACACGTATTCCACTTAGCCCAGCGCTTTCAACCCACCAAATCGCGTTTTGAATAAGGTAGTTCGCTAAATGCGGATTGCGCTGATTCAAGTCCGGCATGGTTGGCACAAACCAACCATCGCTAAACCCTTTTATATCGCTTGCTATGGCGTGAGGGTCGTGAAGAGCTTCACGCTTGTGGGTTGTCCCTACAAATTTACCGTTGTTATTGATCCAGTCGTGTGACGGCGTATCTTTCATCCATAAATGATTACTGCCTATATGGTTAAGTACCATATCCATTATAATGCCAAGACCCTTTGATTTAGCTTCAGTACTTAATGCAATAAAATCGTCATTGGAACCAAATCTAGGGTCTATTTTGTAGTAATCCGTGGTGGAATAGCCATGATAACTGTATTTATCCATGGCATTTTCGAGCATGGGCATGGTCCATATTTGAGTAAAGCCCATATCCTGAATGTAGTTGAGGTTATCAACAATACCTTGAATGTCACCACCGTGGCGACCACCTTTGAATGAACGGTCTGCGGGATCGCCATAACCCTTAACATTATCATTTTCCTTATTACCATTGGCATATCTGTCGGGGGCAATAAGATAAATAGCATCTTGAGGCCCAAAGCCTTCGCGCGACGCTGAGCCTTGTGCTCTTTTTTCCAGGGTGTAAGTTAAATCACGGGTCGTACCATCGCTGTCAGTAAGCCTGATAACTAGTTCCTGGGCACTAACATTCGACGTGTCTAGCGTTACGAATAAATAGTTTTCACTATCAAGGGCTTGGCTATGCTTAACTCTTACATCGCCTTTCGCTATTGAAACAGTGTCATCGGCAACATCATCACCATAAAGCATCAATTCTGCATTACTGTTTTGCATACCAACCCACCAATTCGGCGGATAAACATTAATGCCACTGTTTGCAGATGATTGAACCGAGAACAAAGGAAATGTAGTGATACAGCTGAGGAGAAGCGGAATTGCGCGCTTTTGGATTTTTTTATGACCACTGTCATTAATTACACGATTACGTTTTGGCACATCAACCCCATGTTAAAAATACGTTAAGTACAAGATGGTGATGAGATACTACCTTGCCCGTCCGATCTGACCAACGCTCTGCATACGTATTCACGAAACACCATGTAAAAAAACATGGTGTTTCGCGTTAACTCAGCAGCATGTGATAAACCCTAATTAGAAGGCGAATACTTTAGTCTCAAGCCCTTCCAATGTGAACGAAGCGTTGTAGTAAATGCCCTCTTTTTCTAGTGTTATGCCTTCATGAGAAAGCATAGACGCTAGCGTGATCCGATCGCTATCTTCACCAAAAACATTTGAAGGAACAACAAGCTTCATTGCACCTGTAGGCTTATCGTTAAAATTAGCCACTACCACAAATCCGTGCTCACCTTGCGCGCGCACAAAAGCAAATTGCTGCTCAGTATAGGCTGAATCTTTCACATCAAGATTGAGCGCGTGCAGGCTTTGATATTCACCTGTAACTGCAGGGTTTGTGGCAGCAATAGCCATCACGTCTTGGTAAAATTGGTGAAGTGCTTTTTCATCTTCGGTAGATTTCCCTGCATCAAACTTACCGTCGTTCATAAAACGCTGATGGGCAGGAACACCTACATAATCGAAAATTGACGTACGTGTTGGATCTCCAAAACCTGTCTCTTCGCTACCGTCTTCACCCACATCTTGACCAAAGTACAACAGCGTAGGCGAACTGCTAATAAGCGCACTCACTGCGAGCGCGGGTTTACCTTTCTGGGCACTACCGGCAAAGTCGGGGCTGGCTATACGTTGTTCGTCGTGATTTTCTAAAAAATGAAGCATATGCGGGGCGATATCATTGATTTCATCATGAATAGTAACCAGTTTGCTTACTTCTCCACTCCCCTGCATAATCGTTTTTAATGTGTCGTAGAAACCCACCTTGTCGTAAAGGTAGTCCATTTTGCCTTGGTGGATATACTCGCGATACTTATCTGGTTGATAAACTTCCGCTAGCAAGAACGCATTGGGTGCCTTTTGTTTAATACTGCTATTTAGAAACGACCAAAACTCGACAGGCACCATTTCGGCCATATCGTAGCGGAAACCGTCGACACCTTTATCTATCCAATAATGTGCAATATCTCTGAATTTATACCACGAATCTGGTACGTCTTTTCCTTGCCAAAATGCGGCATGTTCTTCTAAAGACTTATCACTATACTCTTCAGGTAAAACTGGAAAGTCGTAAGTGCCGTCAGGCTTCACGCCATAGTTCACTTTTACGGTCTCGTACCAGTCGTTTATATCCGGTTTCGAAGCTCTAGCCCCGTTGCCTGTCCATTTTGCTGGAAACTCTTCGAACTTTCCGTCAGATAGTGGATGCTTTTCACCACCTAGAGGTTGATAGTTATCAGCTGTGGGCACTTGAAACGCTTCACCTACTACATAGTAAAAGTTGTTATCACGGGCGTATTCAACAGACGTGTCGTCGTGCGCGCCGAAATCACTTACACCTTCAGGTGCAGAAAGTGAATGGTAATCACGGGCGACATGATTAGGCACAATATCGATAATAACCTTCATTCCCGCTGCGTGAGTCCTGGCAATTAGCGCTTCAAATTCTTCTAAACGCTTGGCTGGATCATCGGCTAGGTCTGGATTAACGTTGTAGTAATCTTTAACTGCGTAGGGAGAGCCCGCTCTGCCTTTCACTACATCTGGGTCGTCGTTTGAAATACCAAAATCAGTGTAGTCATTAATCACCGCATGGTGCGGCACACCGGTATACCAGATATGACTGGTTCCCAAAGATTTTATGGCCTTTAGCGCTTCGGGAGTAAAATCACTAAACTTACCTACCCCATTGTGCTCAATTGTGCCCCAAGGCTGGTTATTTGTATTCGTGTTTCCAAATAAGCGAGTAAAAACTTGATAAACAACAGGTTTACCTTGCCTTTCAGCCGAATCGTTTAGCGTCGAACTTTCGCCGCTTTGACCAAATGGTTTCAGGCTAGCGTCTTTGGTCACCGGTTTTTGATTATTCACTGGAGAGGTCGGCCCTGTACACGCTGTTATTCCAATTGACAGCATAGCAATTGACAAGGGTTTAAGACAAAAACGAAATTGGAAATTTGGCATGGTAATCATTGTGATAAACGTAAATTATGCCAACAGGATACGCGTTAACTGGATGTTAAAAAACATGCATGCGTATTCAAACATAAAAAAACCGCCTGACGAGGCGGCTTAGTATTACAGATAGCATGGTGTCATGCTGCATGAGCTATGCGAAGAGGCTTTCGAGTATGCTCAATGGTGGGAACGGCCACATCGCCAATAGCTTGTAACGCACTATTTAGTTCTGAATGAATCTTTCTGTGAAAACCTTTTAAAGGTTTTGCTAAATCATCAAGCAGTACATGCGGTGACAATCTATATGGCATGCGTTTGCCATTGAATTCAATAGCTTCACCTACTGGATTAAAATGAATACCGAATGCCTTCATTCTTCTTGCTAACTTAGGCTCCATTAGCACATAGGCATGCTTAACGTTTAAATGAAGGCACACACTCGTTGCCATTAAGTACAGCGCAATTGAAAGATAAGGAAAATGCTCAACGTTAAATGGAACATTTTTCTTTTGTTTAACTTTTTCAATTTTTTCAGAGGGTAGGATTTTAGAGCGTAACTGTCGCACTCTAAATTCTCTCGGTATTGCAAGGCGAGAGATTTCACAGACGCTTTGTGGAGACAAGTTTGAAGGTAGCAATGCACCATCGCCAATTACTTCCGCACACTTTTCTTCTAATGGAAGTGCCAAGCCAGCTTCAGTTGGCAAGACCAACCTTATCGTGCCTGCACACTCTCCTGTTGGCAAATGCTTGATGTAGCAATTGATCGCGCGATCATCAAACTTGTCTTTTTCTAATGCAGTGGCATTCTTCTGCTCGAAGTTCATTTCTTCGCAATACACTTTGTGTCGCGTTTTATAACTCACCTGCTTTTCACTTTCTTCGTTAGCAATCACAAGTTCGTAACGGCTAAAGAAGAAATTAGAAATACTCTCTTCGAGTGAGAAACGACTAGGGAGTACCCTAGAAAATGTTTGTGGTAGTCGACTCAGTTTGTTAGACACGGCGCCATTAAACGCTCGAACTGCGCTCATTGTTCTCATCTTCAACGCAAAGCTCCCCTGATTTAATTTATTATTAGGCTTGTGGGTAACTTCCTGTTCGCAACGACAGCCTTAGTTATTTAATTACTATTTAATCTTAGATTTGTTATTCGTATCTCTACTTTGTCTGATAAGTGCATCCCCACTTACGTAATCAGACTTTGACAGACGGTCATACAGCAACACATTTGCTGTGGCCGCTAAATTCATGCATGAAAAAGTAGGAACGTAGACAACATGATCGCACCAAGACAAAACGTCTTCGCCAATACTGCCATCTTCAGGACCTAGCAAGTAAAACGCATTGCTCGGGTGCTCAAACAAAGGTAGTGGTGTAGCACCCTCTACCAGTTCAACCGCTACGACTGACGCACCTTCAGGCACTACTTCTTTTAAGTCGTCGACCCCAATGGTCGGAATGACTTTATGAAACGCTTTCGTATCCGCATTAAAATCTTTAGCAAATCGATAGCGCTGACCAGTATAAAAAACGCTGGCCACACCATAACAACCTGCAGCTCGCAGTATAGAAGCAACATTTACGGGATTTTTCGGGTTTATTAACCCAATTGACATTTTCTGATTCGCAATTTGCACGTTTGTATTTATTTTATTTTTTATTCAGCATTTGATATTGCCACGTTCTTTATCACGCTTCTAGACAGGTTAGCGTAAACTAACCTTAAGTATGATTAAATTTATCTAAAAAGCGGTAGACACAAAACTCGCGATTCAACTATGCCAATAAGCATTTCTGCCAATGAGCACTGGTCTCCTCTTGCTATCGAGAAGCACGTGATATTGCAAAGCGTGGTCGATTATAATTTCTATATTTTAATAACGTGTGACAGTTTGGTCTATTTACTCAATCCCTTTTTTAAGAAGGATTTAATGTTGAGATAAATGAACCACCTGAAATCTTCGCATCGTTAAAAAAACAGCGTTTATTGCCACCTGTTCAGCAAGATGTAGACCAATTTAATGAAAATATTGCACATTCCCTGCAAAGTTTACATAAGAATGCTTCATAAACTCGATAAAATTCATTTTTTTCAAAATGTTACTAAAATAGGAAATATGGCAACTTATGTTCAAACGGGAAGTCAACAGCGCTAGTTATAAGCGGTGTAAGGGAAATAGCGTTGCTAAATTCAACAATTCACGCTGTGTAAGACTGGTACTAGAAGTAAGAACCAGTAACTTAAGCTTAAACTGTTGCCAAATTGAAACAGGGTAAGATACTGAAAATTAGAGTTTTATTGGAGATAAAAAAAAGCTTGGAAAAAAAACCAAGCTATATAAGCCTTTTGTTGCGATTTGCATACAGGCTTTGTACAGAAAGAAGAAATCAGTCTGGTAGGGTAGCTATGCGCTTTTGCGCTGTCTTTCCACTGAATTCTCATAGCAATGTTTAAGATAGCGTCTTGCCATGCGCCGCCCTTGACCGTAGCCTCGCAATAACTTCTTCTTATCCATAGTTAAACGCTTAACGCAAAAAGCTTCATCAGGCGCTATCACACGGATTGTGCAGTCGTCGGGTGGATTATTGAGAAAAGCTAACGTTTCGTTATAAATGGCTGCACGCTGCAACATCTTATCGAGTAGCGCAGGCTGGTTGCCATACATCTTTTGCATTAGCCAAACAGACTTTACTTCTGGTTTTGTAAAACCTAACGGTTGAGAAAGAATAACCGTGATATCCTTCGCACCCATTTTGTATGCTTGGATAGCAGGTATTGCATCTGCCACTCCCCCGTCCAAGTATCGCGTACCATTTATTGAAATTTCGTCTCGGTATGCAGTTGGCAACGCACAGGAAGCTACCATTAAATCATCAACATTATCTTTGGTGGCTTGTATATATTCACATTCACCTGACTCTGCATTAGTAATCCCAACATACAGTGGCATGCTGCTTTTTTCACCTGGTGCAGGAATATTCATGGACTGTTTAGAGTGATGCCATAGCCAATGAACATCTGTCATGTGCCCACCTTTTATGAAACGAAGCGGGCTAAAAAACTCCCTCTTTGTGGCGTATTGCGTGATGATGGTTTTACTAAGCCCATGCATTTTCGATACGTAGGTTGAAAGATTAGTTGCGCCAGCTGAAACACCAATCGCGAAGTCGAACGAATGGTAGTCATGCTCCATGAATTTGTCTAACACGCCTGCTGCAAAAACTCCGCGCATAGCGCCACCTTCAACAACGAGTGCACGTTTCATTTTCATCTCCTTTTGAATAAATTCAACCACTCTGGTACGACCACTATTTTCTTGGTGATACTACTAGAGAATCAAGAGATATGCCAAAAACAAAAAACCGCGAACTACGTCGCGGTTTTTAAATCTTGGTTTATTAGAAATTTACCAAGTTAGCATCTGTTCGGTCTTACTTTTTCGTAACCGTTAACGTAGGTGCATTTCCATCAGGGCCAGATACCTTAAACTCGTATAGACCAGACTCTGCAACTTCAATCATTAGATTATTGTTACTTGCGCCAAGTGTTTTCGGCTCGCTAGGCGTTACTACGTTGCTTGCTGCATCGTTCGGGTTGCCAAGGTTTACTGTCGACCAGTCTTCAGAAGCGACTTTGAATTCAATACTACCTGCGCTCAACTCAATGTCTGCGGTATAAACACCTTCTCCTTGATACTCAAACATATCGACCGCTCCCCAGCCGTTCATACCACCACGGATATAAACTTGATTGTCGCCCCAAAACGCTTCTTTAAATACACCAATGGTTGGCGCATTTAAATCAGTGACATTGAATACGAACACATAGCGGTCTGCGGTTTCAATGTTCAAAATAAGATTGTCGTTAGTGGCGGCGAGTCCCAGTGTCTGACCAGGCGCAAGGTTGCGATCTGAATCATCGGCTGATATCGCACCGAAGTTCACGGTACTCCAATCTTCTGAAGAAACCTTAAACTCGTAAGTCCCTGGCTCAACATCACGAGAGAAAGTGTAAATACGTCCGCCTTGGTACGCAAACTCCTCTGCCGTACCCCAGTCGTTCATTGCACCACGAAGATACACTGGTGTGCCAACATAGGGCTCTTCGTTCTCAACCTTAAGGATTGGTGCTTCGCTATCAGTCGCATCAATAGTAAACAGATAGGTCGCGCTCGTCGCTGGTGTAAATGAAAGGTTGGTATTAGTACGTGCAAGAACCTTTTCTTCGCCCGCTATCACTGTACCTTCTTCACCATCCGCTGCGCCAAAGTTCACTGTACTCCAATCTTCAGATGCGAATTTGAATCCATATGTAACGCCACCTTCAAGTATAGCTATTACGGTGTACTTACCGTCACCCTGATAGGTAAATGCATCATCCGTTGACCAACCATTCATATCTCCACGCAGGTAAGCGATGGTGTCGCCGTAAGGAACAACATCAGGCGCACCAGACGTGGCATACGCTGATAGACCATAACCTTGCGCTCCAGACTGTGGTTTTACGAACACAGCAATAGTTAGTGCAGGAACGGTAAAGGTTCCATTACCATCTTCACCTTCTACAAATGTGGCGCCGCGTACCGCTGCATCGACAGAATTCATTTGTGTGGCGTGAAGCGAAAAGCCTGTTGCTGTGTTTACCGTGATAGACTTATCTTCATACCCTGTATTCACTAGCACCATAACCGCATCATTCATTATGTCTAAATCTTGGCGAGGTACTTCGCTGTTTTCAGATATGCCGTCATCAATACTCATCGCTATAAGACCACGCTGCTGGCGTTCACCAATATTGTGGAAACCTATACGGTCGATGATGTCTTCAGCGGTGGTTAATCTAAACAGCGGACTTGTCATTCGAATATTAAGCAATTCTGCAAACACATCAGAGGCAAACATAATATCTGCCATTGAGGCCGTGCGATTTGGATTGTAAATGAATTCACCCATTTCTTCCCAACGGGCTTCGTTGTCTTGTGCCAACGGTAAACCTACGTTCCAGTTGTTCGTTTCGTAGGTGAAGTCGACGTAGTTAAACCAGTCGCCCGCATCATAGGTATTTCTATCCATTGATTTTGAGCGAAGCATGTCGCCGCCCATTTGTAAAAATGGAATACCTTGAGACACAAGATTAATACCCATTGCCACATTTTGGGCACGAACCCGCTGTTCTAGAGTAATATCTTGTGGAAGCGTGTAGTTTAACTGATCCCACAGTGTTTCATTATCGTGCTTCGACACGTAGTTAATGATATCCGCAGGATCTTCTGCATAGCCGCCTAAGTTACTGGTAGCGCCTGCACTTCCTGAAGACGTCTCCAAAACATAGTCTTTTAACGTTCCGATCATGCCCATTTTTACACGGTCTTGCGCGCTTAATAGCCCTTCATCTTCCGGCCTAAAGATAGCGCCCTGGCGAATAGCTTCGCGAATACGGTCGTTATAGGTACCAATCTCAGTACCGGCCATATTGAGCTGGCTCGCTTGCTCGTAACCGCGGTCTATTTTAGTCCAGCCTTCACCGTAGAAATAGTTGTCAGCATCGATAGCTTGGACTGCATCACGCAAGCGTACCATAGTGTCTTTTGTAGCTTGGCTCATGATGTCGAAACGGAATGAATCATACTTATAATGCTCAGTCCACATCAGCAGCGAATCTTCCATGAACTTTTCCATCATGACATTGCGAGGCTCTGTGTCATCACAGCACGTTTCACGAACAATCGCACCCGTATCCACTTCATAACGGTGATAGTAGCCCGGTACCGCTTTGTCTAATACTGACTTACTGAAAACACCAGACGCATTGGTATGGTTATAGACTACATCAAGTGCAACACGTAGCCCCATCTCGTGAAGTGCTTGGATCATGGCGCGCATTTCTACAATGCGTTCTACTCCCTCTGCACTCGACGCATAGCTGCCTTCCGGCGCGTTAAAGTGATGAGGATCATAGCCCCAGTTGAATGTATCTAGATTGCGTAAATCATTAGTAAGCTGCTGGGCTTTACCCGCTTGAGATAAAGGATCGTAACCGTTATAAACGTCAATTAGCAATGCATCAGCGCTTTCTTCTTCACATACCGCAGCACTGCTATTTAAGCGACACAGTTTGCCTACCGTATCGTATAAATCTACCGTTTTTGTTGGATCCTCATCGATGGTTGCAATGTCATTTGCTGGAAGTATATGGAAGTAAGTAAGCCCTGCATCAACAAGCTTTTTAAGGTGCTCAACCGGTGCTGTGCCCTCTTCAGTAAAGGCAAGGTATTTACCTCGATTTTCTTCAGAAGTAGACATATCACGCACACTGAAATCACGAATGTGACCTTGGTAAATAACTGCGTCTTCGTAATTTTCAACCGTAGGGATGGTGTGAGAATCCCACCCTTCAGGTTTTAAATCATCATCAGCTAGATTTACGAAGCGAGAGAAACGGCCGTTTGTGCTTAGTGACACAGAATATGGGTCTGTAACAAGCAGCGTTTCTACATTCCCCGAAATAGGGTGATAGACGGTAACTTCATAACGGTAAAGCTGACGGTCAAGGGACATATCGCCTTCATGACGCCAGACACCAGACGTATCATCGCGAACCATATCAATACGTTGGCTTAATGTCTTGTTGTCGTTATAAATCAGAAGATCAACATTTGAAGCAGTAGGCGCCCACAATGCGGCAGTAATACCTGTATCAGAGTAGATACCACCAAGTTGAGCTTCGTCGGCATCGTCTTCACCGAGCGTATATAGTGCGTCTATTCCGTTAGCCAGTTGGATCCCGGTCGCAACAACAAGCGCACCGTCAGCATCGTAACCCCCTACTACGGCTTGTGTCGTCAACACGGTTTTAGCATCTTCAACCGACCAGTCGCCTTCCCAAGCCTGCATAGCAGATAAGTGCGGCGCACGGGCAGATTGCTCTTCGGTAAGTGTTGTACTCATTAACGTTACTTGAGTACCGTTAATACCCTCTTCCAGCGTACTCTCTAAGTCAGCCTGTGCTGAATAGTGAAGTTTCACCTCTGAAACGGTTTCAGGTACGTCCCATAAAATAGTGTTGGCATCTAACCAATGCGCGCCAAAACCCTCGATATCAACAGGCTGAGGACCAAGAGACATGATAGGAAACTCGAATATGGTTGCCTCGCCAGAGAGGGTAAAATTCATGCGTACAAATGTTTCATCATCTTGTACTAAAGAACCCTGGAAGTTTCCGCCCCCCATTTCTTTTCCGGCATCGTCAGTGCCTTTGTGGATGATGAAATTGTGACAGCTCCCATACCCTTCTTTAAGGTCTAGAATCCAATACGCACCATAGTTAGGATCGATACCGCTATGAATGCGACCGTTGGCCCAATCCGTGTCTGCGTCAGCATAAGCATCACACTCGTCATTGTTCCAAGTATGTAGTCTCCAGCCTTCATAAGCTGCATCGTTACTTGAGTTATCAGCGTCAACAGCAGCCCGATTATAATAAAGTACAGCTTGATTAGATGAAGGGGTAAATACAGGTGCAGGTAAACTTGGATCAGCACCGGCTTCACATGCATCGTTCGCTTCATTAGGTACGAGCGGCGCATCGCATTGAATAGGTGGTGGCGGTTCACAAGCCGTACCGGTTGAATTAGGTACATTTGGCACCTCACAGGTAAGCAGATCGTTCGTGCCCGACTCTACGCCCGAGCCACCGCAACCTGCAAGTGTATATGCGCCTACTACGAGTAACGCAGCGCGCACTACTCTTTTTTTAGTAAACATAGAATTCTCCTGAATTTTTTCGCTACTTTTGGCAACCGAATATTCCTTCGTGTTGCTAAATAAATTACCTAAGATGCTGTTTTTCATAGTTGATATGTCATCCCTAGGTAATATTGCGTACCAAAGTATTGGATAGTGCCGGTTTGCTCTTCTGATGAGAAATAGCTCTTCGTTGGCTCGTCTGTTAGGTTGTTAACTTGAAATAGTACGCTCCAATTGTCGTTAATCTCGTACGACGCTTGGTAATCAATAACCAATTCTTCATCAAAATTAACCACCTGATCGTTTACCGCTACTTGCTGCGAAACAAATGCGTCGCGATATCGGCTAGACAAGCGAGTTTCAAAACCTTCGTATTCCCAAAACACGGTTAGCGTAGCAACGTTTTCAGAAAGACCTGGTAAGTTAGCGGCATACACGTCATCACCTAGCGTGCGTTGAATTTCACTTTCGGTGTAAGAGTAACTTGCGCTAACGCCTAAGCCTGACCACATACCAGGCAGCATGCTATAAATTTGCGTATAGGCGATTTCTAAACCGCGAATATAGCCACCTTCGGCATTGTTTACGGCTGTGCTGTAGCTACCATTTTCAGTAGGGACGGTAATAAAGATGGGGTCGCCATTTTCATCAAGCGCTAGTTCGGCTTCCTGTCCTGCAAACTCTGGCGTCAAGTAAACCGGCACACTTACGTTATCAGGAATTACAATGCCGTTTGCTTCAAAATCATAAGGCTCTATTTCAATGTCTTCTACGAACGATTCAATGTCTTTATAAAAGCCAGCGACAACTAATGCACCTTCCGTATCTGAGAAATAATACTCCCACGAAACGTCGTATTGAGTTGCATAGAACGGCTCTAGATAGGGGCTGTTGCGGGCGTTACCGCTAACCCTCGCCGTAGGGTTTGAAAGCGTAATTTCGCCCGAATCTCTGTCTTGGAAAGCAGTAACCGGTTCAATAGTCGTTGACGCATTCGCGGCAAAACGGTTTATCGGCGCTCTACCCATCACCTTTGCGGCGGCTACACGAAGTTGTGTGTCGTCTGTAAGTTTAAAGTTGAGGTTAATTGAAGGTAAAACGTCAGAATATTCGTGACTTATCAACGCTGGGCGATAAAAGTTATTGATTAACCCTACGTCGTCGGTAATGTTTTGTGCTCCAGCCGTAGGATCACTAACTTCAACCGATGTTCCGGTCTCTAAATCTTCAATAAACCGAGTAGCACGCTGTAGCGTCGTTGAACTCTGTTTACTTTTAACGTAACGAACACCAACATTACCTGTAACAGGAATACTGCCAATTTCTGTATTAATGTTTGCCATCAAGTAAGCAGAATTCACAGTTTCAAATACATCCCCACTTTCTTGTAGTGTCCATGCTGTTGAAGCAGTGCCTGTTTCTGGAGCGTTAATTACACCGGCAGCACCTGGCCCCCACGTTTGAACAGGCTGTGGCCTACCGTTTGGAAACCAAGCATTAAGTGCACTGTCTAGATCAACGGAAAGATAACTTGGAAAATAACCAAAATCACCGCTCCAATTTACCTCTTCGACCATATCAGAAGTTAACTGAAGTGGCGGTTCGCTGACTGAAAATGCACTGTCATTGCCGTATTCAAACACAGAGCGGTCATTGTTATATTCCCGGTCTGAATAACGATAGCCAAATTCAAAGCCTGAAATGATTGGCACATCGACATAATATTGGAAGTCTACGCGATAGGCGTCTAACTCATCTTTGTTTTCATACGGATAAATGCCGTATTTACTTACCATTACACGGTCTAAGTCTGTAAAAGCATCACTTTGATTAAAACCGATATCAGGTAAGTTTAGTCCGTTGAGCAAATAAGAAATTTGAACGTTTTCGTCGAACACGGGGTTTGCCACTGTCGCGTCTTCGTCAACAAGCGACCACAGTAAACCGTTTCTGAAGTCGCTTTCAGCACTTGAACGGGAGACGTCAAACTGAACCGCTAAATCTGGCGATATCTCCCAATTAGCATTCACGCCTAAGTTGGTAACACTGTCGAAATCTTGATTGTCGTCGTTTACCAACTCAACACGGGTAAAGCTATTGTCTGTACGAGAAAATGTGCCGCCAATTACGCTCCTGTTAACTACAACAGGGTTAGTTATACCGGCATTTATTCCGCCTAGCTTAACGCGAAAGCCACGGGCAAAGGCTTCGGAATCAAATTTAGAAATGAAAGCATCAGCTTTAAGTGTAAAGGTATCGATAGGTGCCCATTCAAACGCCGCAACGTAACCATCACGAGTCTCTTCCCCGCCCTTGTGCTGCATTTCAAAACCCTCTGAAATGAGTTCACAGTTAGGCGCTATTTCCTCTTCGGTACACTCAGAATTTGTGTAAATCCCGTCTACGTCCGTTACACCATTGTAGGCAAGACCAATGAATTGAGTCGAAACACTCGGTTGGAATAAACGAGCATAACCTAGTGATACACCTAGCGTATCATCAAGGAATTTACCTTGATATGAAAAACTCAGTCTATGTCCATACTCTGTAGCATCACTCACCTCTGACGCTCTATCGTTGTACATGCCACGCATGTTGGCGCTGAATTTATGCTGCTCTTCAATGGCAAGTGGTGATGCAGTTTTAAGTTCTACCGTACCCGCTATCCCCCCCTCAATAAGCGATGCCTTGGGAGATTTATAAACCGCCGCCTCACTAATAAGCTCTGAAGGATACTGATCAAACTCAATTGCCCGGCTTCCGCTGGTCGATACCTGCTCTCTACCGTTTAATGTAGAAAACACAAAGTCACCGGATAGACCACGAATGTTTATCTGCGCGGCTTGCCCCCCGGTTCTTACCGCAGAGATACCCGGCAAGCGGGTCAGTGCATCCGCCATCGACACATCGGGAAGTCCGCCCAAATCGTCTGCAGATATTTGTTCAGAAACCGTATCGGAGAAGCGTTTCTGGTTTAGTGATTGGATCAAGCTGGTACTAAAACCACGTACTTCAATACGCTCTAGGGTATCTTCTTGTGGTCGTTCAACTTCGTCTATTGAGGTGTCTGGTGACTCTTGGGCATAAAGAGGAGCTGCGCTAAACGCGACCCCACTACTTATCAAGGCCGCCATGATAGTGCTGGGTTTGAATGTTTTCATTGGTGTCCCATTCCTTGTTTATTATCGACACTTTTAGGACTACCACACCCAAAAATGCCTCTTATGGTTCAACACCAAATACTACTGTTTTGTATAAAAAGGGAGCAATGCTATGCATACGTATTCATTTACATCGGCGCAACATATTTTTAATTTACCAGTAAAAAACCAGCATAATTGTAACAATTCATCCTTAAAAACGAACAAAGCAGCCTTTTGGCTGCTTTATCCTTTACCTGTTTAGTTAGCTAATGCGTTCGTTCGCAGCACTTCTAACCATATGAAATTATTCAACTCATTGCGCGCTTATACTTTGCAACCATCCCATTTATATACTCGTCATGTGTCGGCAACTTAGCAATAGGCTCTTTTTTGATTTCCAACAACCTTGTTAACATTTGATTTAACTGAACTTCAGGCACACTGTTTACCAAACCGTGATAATCCTTAGGAGTAATCCCCTGACCGTACAAGACCTGTAGCCATGAGCTTTCAAGGAATAGATCATTTTGTTCTCGTAGCAGATTTCCGCTTTCTTTAAACAACGCAATTTTATGTGCTAAGGAATCGGGCAAAGTAATATTTCGCATATCATTGAAAAAGGCGCTATCGGTTCGCTCATTTACGGTGTAATGCAAAACAAGAAAATCTCTGATTTGTTCAAACTCTAATTCAGACTGCTTGTTATATTCCGTTTCCAAGCTCGGTGCAAAGCCGTTGTGGGGAAACAGCTGAATTAAGCGAACAATTGCAGATTGAATGAGGTGAATACTAGTAGATTCAAGTGGCTCTAAGAATCCACTTGATAGACCTACTGCTACTACGTTTTTGTACCACTGCTTACGTCGTCTGCCCGTCGTAAACTTTATCAGTTTAGGGTCACCCAATGGTTTGGTATCTAAGTTTGACAACAAGGTGTCACAGGCCTGATCATCACTGATATAGCGTGAACTATATACGTGGCCATTACCATTTCTGTGTTGCAGTGGGATCCTCCATTGCCACCCCGCATCGTGGGCAATAGAGCGCGTGTAAGGCGCGGTTTTTTCATGTCGCTCAGACGGTACAGCAATGGCACTATCACAAGGAAGTAAGTGAGACCAATCGTCGTAACCAGCGCCCAGCGCTTCCTCTATCAATAGCCCCTTAAAGCCCGTGCAATCAACAAATAGGTCCCCTTCAACCACGTCCCCACTTTCTAAGTGAAGTGCTTGAATAAAACCGCTGTCGGTAAAACGTTGAACACGTGAAATTTTACCTTCTTTGCGTACAACCCCCATATTTTCGCTCAGCTTTCGTAAATACTGAGCGTATAAACTGGCGTCAAAATGATAGGCGAAAGGTAGCTCAACGACTGGGTCTTTGGCATTTATCTGCGCAAATCGTCCCGCTTCAGCGGCATGGTAATTTAGGTCAAAATCCCACAGGTCGTCTTTTAGGCCTTGCTGGCGCGCCTTTACCCAATAGTGATGAAAATGACAAAACGCCATGCTTTTGCCCGGCGCACCAAAGGTGTGATAGTAGCTTTCACCCTTCGTTTTCCAATTTTCGAACCGTATAGCAAGTTTTATCGTTGCTTTAGTATCATGAAGAAACTGTGCTTCGTCGATACCTAACACTTGGTTTACTAGGCGTATTGGGGGGATGGTAGCTTCGCCAACACCGACCGTACCAATCGCTTCAGATTCAACCAGAGTAATATCAACTGCTTTACCCAACACCTTTTTCATTAATGAGGCAGCTAACCAACCTGCCGTTCCACCGCCGGCAATCACTACACGCTTTATCGGTTTATTATGAGGATCTTGCATAAACTTCTCGCAATTCGTACCAAAAATTTTGAAGGGTTCCTTTCATACAAAAAGAAAAGCCACCATTTGCTCTCTCTTTTAGCACAAGCTAAAACAAAAAGCAGCAGGTGGCTTTACACACACGAAGAAATTAGAACTTGTAGTTAAATCCTAGCAAGTAGTTCGTTCCATAAGTTTGGAACTGCGTGATTTGACGGCCGTCAGCCGCTGACGCTTGAATATCATCTTCATCGGTCAGGTTCTGTGCTTGTAAAGTAACACGTAGGCCTTCTAGATATTCGATACCAGACTCGCTAAAGTCATAGCCAATTTGCGCATCAACAAGCGTACCGCCTTGCTTCGTTGCATCAACTAACGCCAAACTAACACCACGTTCTTCAGTTAGGTACTGATCGCGTTTTGTTGCCGCAAGACGGAATTCGAAACCAGCATTCTCATAGAAGAAAGTCATACTGTAAGACTCTTCAGATAGTCCCGGAATACGTGTTTCAGTTTGACCTGGAGCCGCGTCAACTTCACCATCCATAAAGGTTGCACTTGCGAACAAACCGAAGCCTTCAAGTGAATCATGGATCATGTCAAATGGAAGTGAACCTTGTAATTCGTAACCGCGAACAAAGCCTTCGAACCCATCTAGTACACTGCTTACTTGACCTGTGAACAATACAGGAGTTTGACCTTCAGAGCCCTGATGTAGCTCAGGAATATAAAACTCTGTGAAATCAGCCACAATTGACGTGCTGCGGTGCCAGTTTTTAATGTCTTTATAGAAGAACGACACAGCTACATAACCTGTATCTGCAAAGTAGTTCTCATAAGCTAGGTCAAACTGGTTTGCTTCAAGCGGACGCAATTCAGGGTTACCAGCACTACCACCCCATGGACCATTTTCAATGTCAGGGCTAGTGATTTGGTTATCGTTGAATGAGAACGTAACCTGAGTATTTGGACGCATGTCATCCATACGCGGACGAGAAATAACTTTGCTCAAGCCCAAGCGCACAAACTGGCCCTCAGCCACTTCTGCTGAAAGGTTAAGTGTTGGAAGAACATCTGTGTAGTCTGCGCCACCTGTTACAGGGCTAGCAATGGTGTAACCTTCGCGATCAGACGTTGCAGAGAAACCTGTCGATTCTTGATCTGCACTTACTACTTGAAGGCCTACGTTACCGCGAACCCAAATATCGCCAACTTCCATTTCCAAATCTAGTTTGGTGTAAAGGGTAAGTAGCTCTTCATCAACGGTGTAAGTATCACCTAAGCGATCGTTTTGAACGCGGCTTGCATCGCTTTCAATGTAATAACCACTTTCGAAAAGGCCTAGCGAGTCGTACGCTAACACGCCGTCAATTCCAATAAAGTTAAGGTTCGTTACGCCTAGCACTTCAGGAATAGCAGCATTTCCAGGATATGAAGGCGCTGTTAGGTAAGCACCGTTATTGTCTTTAGATTTAGAGCGGTCAGAATATACAACACCAGCAGATAGGCCAGTTACCACACCCCAATCTACATAGCCTTTAACGTCGAAACGAAGGGTATCAAGCTCTTCTTCGAAAAGCGGCTGGTTTACGAAACCATCCTGTGCATCAGACTCAAGTAACGGACGTGCTCCCCATGCTTGCGGACCTGCAAGGCTAATAAGTGTTGGGTCGGTAAGGTCAACCGGTGCAATAGTTGGGTGGTCAGAGAACATTACACCAGAAGATGTCATTTCCCAGCTACGTGCAGTAATTGGACGGCCTTCAGTACCAGCACGACCTACACCTGAGTAGCTTTCTACATCGACAATTTCTTTTTCAACTTTACCGGTAGAGTAATCAAGCTCTAGTGTCCAAGAGTCGTTGATTTGGTATTCAGCATTAATGCCTACTGTGGTTAGGTCTGCTTCTTGACGACGCGCATCGTTACGTACAACGCTATAGAAACCATCAGAGTAACCGCTGGTTACAAGACCGTTTTCAACACCAGTGATAGTGTAAGCGCTTGTACCCCACTCTGCACCGCCTTCTTCAAGACCACGACGTACGTCGTCTTCAACGAAATCGATATAAAGTGCATCAAGTTGGATATTGAGCTTGTCGGTAGGCGCCCATTCAACAACAGCGGCAATTGAGTCACGTTCTAGCATTGCTGAACGCTGGAATGAATCGTGACCGCCCAATACAACAGTACCATCAGGAACGTCTACAGTGTCTTGACCATCGTATCGACGAGGGTTCCAAAGAGGATTTCCGTTATCGTCGAACGTGTTTTCTGGTGTAGTGTTTACTGTGGCGTAACCCCAACCGCGGAAGTGTTGCTCCTGACGTGGAGACTCCATGCTCGCAACAGTTAGCGCTAAACCAATCGTATCGTCGGCAAATTGATCGACAAAGTTTAAAGAAATGCGGTGACCGTCGTTGTCAAAATCTGGGTTTGGAGAGTCTTCAGCATTTTTTTCGAACGTGCCGTTTACGGTAAACGTGCTTTCTGCCGTTAAAGGCTTAACCGTTTGAAGGTCAATTGAACCACCGATATTTTGGGTAGTCATGCCCGCTTCTGGTGTTTTGTATACCAGAATGTTTGAAATGATTTCCGTTGGATAAAGGTCAAACTCAACCCCACGGTTATCACCCATACCTAGAAGCTCACGACCGTTCAGTGACGTACCAACGTAGTTCTCGTTAAAACCACGAACAGAGATACCACTTGTACGACCGTTACGACGTTCACCAGTTACACCAGGAAGACGTGCGATTGATTCTGCAATACTGGTATCTGGTAACTTACCAATATCTTCTGCTGATAACGCTTCAACAATTGAGGTGTTATCCATTTTGATTGCTTGAGCACGCTGTAAGCTGCCGCGAATACCGCTAACTTGAATTACTTCAAGATTTGCTTCATCAACAGCATCAGTGTTTGCATCTTGTGCAAATGCTGGTGCACTACCAAACGCCATACCGCCTGAAATAAGCGCAGCTTTAATTAGGTTGGGTTTAAATTGTTTCATAAAACGGGTGTCCCATACGGTTATAGTTGTTGTCTTTTTGTTGTTCTTATGACAATTAAATGACAATACATCTCGTCGGCATAATGCTATAGAGGACCTAGGGTTTGCACAATTGCCTGCATACGTATTCAATAAAATTTGTGCAACACGCCGTTAA
This sequence comes from Alteromonas sp. CH_MED4-4, assembly GCF_037029575.1. Lineage (NCBI taxonomy): Bacteria > Pseudomonadati > Pseudomonadota > Gammaproteobacteria > Alteromonadales > Alteromonadaceae > Alteromonas > Alteromonas sp. CH_MED4-4. Next base: position 58,199 of record NZ_JAYMEU010000015.1, read on the forward strand.
CAAAGGATATGCAGGCCTTTATGTAATTTAACAACACAAAATGGATTATACGGGGCTTTTACGGCAGATAGTTGTAATTTTGTTACATGCATTTCTGCAGAGTTGTTAATAAGTGCGCACAAAAAAGCCCGCTTAAAGCGGGCTTTTATCACAAAATTGTTAAGCGTTAGCTTACCAACCTGTAGTCTCGCGAAGCGCCTTGCCGATTTCAGCAAGTGAACGTACAGTTTTAACGCCAGCGTCTTCTAGTGCTTTGAATTTCTCATCAGCAGTACCTTTACCGCCTGCGATGATTGCACCAGCGTGACCCATACGCTTACCTGGAGGAGCAGTAACACCAGCAATGTAAGAAACAACAGGCTTGGTTACATTAGCTTTAATGAACGCTGCTGCTTCTTCTTCAGCTGTACCACCGATCTCACCGATCATTACGATAGCTTCAGTTTGTGGATCGTCTTGGAACATCTGAAGGATGTCGATGAAGTTTGAACCAGGAATTGGGTCGCCACCGATACCAACACAAGTAGACTGGCCAAAACCTTCGTCAGTGGTTTGCTTAACCGCTTCGTACGTAAGTGTACCAGAGCGAGAAACAATACCTACTTTACCAGGCTTGTGGATGTGACCAGGCATGATACCAATTTTACACTCTCCAGGAGTGATTACACCTGGGCAGTTTGGACCGATCATGCGAACGCCTTTCGCTTCTACGTATTCTTTAACGTAAAGCATATCTAGCGTTGGGATACCTTCAGTGATACATACGATTAGCTCGATACCCGCATCTGCAGCTTCAACAATTGAATCTTTACAGAAAGGTGCTGGTACATAGATAACTGTTGCAGTTGCGCCAGTTGCTTCTACCGCTTCACGTACAGTATTGAATACTGGAAGACCTAGGTGCTCAGTACCGCCTTTACCTGGTGTTACACCACCAACCATTTGCGTACCGTAAGCAATTGCTTGCTCAGAGTGGAAAGTACCCTGACCACCAGTGAAACCCTGACAAATTACTTTAGTATCTTTATTAATTAATACAGACATTATTTGCCCTCCGCTGCAGCAACAACTTTCTGCGCTGCATCAGTTAGAGATTCAGCAGCAATGATATCTAGACCAGAGTTCGCTAGAACTTCACGGCCAAGCTCTGCATTGGTACCTTCAAGACGTACAACTACAGGTACTTCTACGCCAACTTCTTTAACCGCACCAATGATACCTTCTGCAATCATGTCACAGCGAACGATACCACCGAAGATGTTAACCAATACCGCTTTAACATTGTCATCAGAAAGAATGATTTTGAATGCTTCAGCTACACGCTCTTTAGTTGCGCCGCCACCAACGTCTAGGAAGTTAGCTGGCTTCCCACCGTGTAGGTTTACGATGTCCATAGTACCCATTGCTAGGCCTGCACCGTTAACCATACAACCTACATTACCGTCTAGCGCAACATAGTTTAGTTCCCACTGAGCAGCATGAGCTTCACGCGCATCTTCTTGTGAAGGATCTTGCATATCTTTCAGCTTAGGCTGACGATATAGCGCGTTACCATCGATACCTACTTTCGCGTCAAGGCAGTGTAGGTTACCGTCAGTTTTGATAACTAGCGGGTTGATTTCGATAAGCGCAACGTCAAGCTCTTCAAACATCTTAGCTAGGCCAAGGAAGATTTGAGTGAATTGCTTGATTTGTACGCCAGAAAGACCTAGAGCAAACGCCATTTCGCGCGCTTGATAAGGCTGAGGACCTACAATTGGGTCGATTTCAGCTTTAAGGATTTTCTCTGGAGTTTCTTCTGCAACAGTTTCAATCTCAACGCCACCTTCAGTAGATGCCATGAATACAACGCGACGGGTTGTACGGTCAACTACTGCACCAAGGTAAAGCTCGTTAGCGATATCTGTGCAAGATTCAACTAGGATTTTGCTCACAGGCTGACCGTTTTCGTCAGTCTGGAAAGTCACCAAATTTTTGCCAAGCCAGTTTTCAGCGAAAGCGCGAATGTCGTCTTTGTTTTTAACTAGCTTTACACCGCCAGCTTTACCGCGACCGCCCGCGTGTACCTGACACTTAACTACCCACTCGTTTCCGCCAATTCGGTCAGCGGCTTCTACAGCACCTTGAGCAGTGTCTGCTGCGTATCCTTCAGAAACAGGCAAACCGTATTCTTTGAATAGCTGCTTACCTTGGTATTCATGCAAATTCATGGTGTTTCTATCCGATTTTTAGTAAGACAAAAGCCGCAAATGCGACTTGATTAGTTTGACTGATATTATAGGGCAAATATCAGCGTTGCGTTAGGCGCAAAGCAAGCATACACAAGCTAAACGCCTAACCACAATTCCGTGAGACGAAAGTCTTATACGTCTAGAAGTAGACGTGTTGGATCTTCTAGCATCTCTTTAACGGTTACCAAGAAACCTACTGATTCTTTACCATCGATAATACGGTGGTCATAAGAAAGCGCTAGGTACATCATTGGTAGAATTTCTACTTTGCCATTAACAGCCATTGGACGATCTTGGATTTTATGCATACCCAAAATAGCGCTCTGTGGCGGGTTAATGATTGGTGTAGACATTAGTGAACCAAACACACCACCGTTGGTGATTGTGAAATTACCACCTTGTAGTTCAGCCAATGACAGCTTACCGTCACGGCCTTTAAGTGCTAGTTCCTTAATTCCTTTTTCAACACCTGCCATGCCTAGTGTGTCAGTATCTTTAAGTACTGGTGTTACAAGGCCACGTGGTGTAGAAACAGCAATCGATACATCGAAGTAGTTGTGATAAACAATGTCATCACCGTCGATAGACGCGTTAACTTCAGGGAAACGCTTAAGAGCTTCGGTTACCGCTTTCACGTAGAAAGACATGAAACCAAGGCGAATACCGTGACGCTTCTCGAAGCTGTCTTGATACTGCTTACGAAGGTCCATGATTGGCTTCATGTTTACTTCGTTAAACGTTGTTAGCATTGCTGTAGAGTTTTTCGCTTCAAGAAGACGGTTAGCAATTGTCTTGCGAAGACGCGTCATAGGAACACGCTTCTCTGTACGATTACCCGTTGGTAAGTCAGCTGAAACAGATTCAGACGCAGCAGGCGCTGCCTTCGCTGAGCTGTCGCCGCCTTTAAGGTATTTCTCTACGTCTTCTTTAGTGATACGGCCATTTTTGCCAGTGCCTTTCACTTTAGCTGCGTCAACACCTTTTTCTGCAAGTAAGCGACGAACAGAAGGACTAAGCGCATCGCTGCTCTCGTCACTGTCATCGCTTTCGCTTGACGCTGCTGGAGCAGAAGCGCCGCTTGCTGCACCTTCTACAAATTTAGCAATCACTTCTTCAGCTGTTACGGTGGCGCCCTCTTCTGCGATAATTTCAGCAAGAGAACCGTCTGCAGGAGCAACAACTTCTAGTACTACTTTATCAGTTTCGATATCAACCAAGTTTTGGTCGCGAGAAACTGCTTCACCTACAGCTACGTGCCACGTTGCGATTGTCGCGTCAGCTACAGATTCAGGAAGTACTGGTACTTTAACATCAGATGTTTTTCCAGAAGCCGCTGGAGCCGCATCTGATTTAGAATCGTCTTTCGCTTTGCTTTCTGTTTTAGCTTCAGCTGGTGCAGCAGCACCACCCTTTTCTAATTTAGCAATAACTTGCTCGCCTAAAACAGTTGCACCCTCTTCGTTTAGGATCTCACCAATTGTACCGTCCGCTGGCGCCACAACTTCTAAAACCACTTTATCAGTTTCAATATCAACCAGGTTCTGGTCTCGTTTAACTGCGTCACCGGCCTTTACGTGCCAGGTTGCAATGGTGGCATCGGCAACTGACTCAGGTAGAACCGGAACTTTTATCTCAATTGTCATTACTGTTCCTTATTTAATTGTGAGTGCGTTTTCAACCAGGGCTTTCTGTTGCTGGTTGTGAACGGATACATAACCTACTGCAGGTGACGAGGATGCATCACGGCCTGCATATGTTAATTTTGCACCATCTGGAATTGCTTGCCAGAAATGGTGTTGGCTACAGTACCAAGCGCCTTGGTTTTGAGGCTCTTCTTGACACCAAACCCAATCTTTTACGTGGCTGTATTGTGCCACAACTTTAGCGCATTCTTCTTGTGGGAATGGATAAAGTTGCTCTAAACGGATGATTGCGACGTCTGTTTGCTCATTTTTACGGCGCTGGTCTAACAAATCGTAGTAAACCTTGCCTGAACACATAACAACACGCTTCACATTCTTCGGATCGATATCATCAATTTCGCCAATTACGTTATGGAATTTGCCTTCTGCAAGTTCCTCTAACGAAGATACAGCCATTGGATGACGTAATAGTGACTTAGGTGACATCACGATAAGTGGTTTACGCATTGGACGAACCACTTGGCGTCTAAGCATGTTGTAAACCTGAGCGGGTGTTGAAGGTACACACACTTGCCAGTTGTGGTCAGCACACATTTGCAAGAATCGCTCAAGACGCGCAGAACTATGCTCTGGGCCTTGGCCTTCATAACCATGTGGAAGTAAAACGGTTAGGCCACACAAACGGCCCCACTTCGCTTCACCTGAGCTCAAGAACTGATCAAATACAACCTGAGCGCCGTTAGCGAAGTCACCAAACTGGGCTTCCCAAATAGTCAGACACGTTGGCTCCGCTGTCGCATAACCATACTCAAATGCCATAACCGCTTCTTCTGAAAGCACAGAGTCGTAAATTTCGATCTCGCCCTGTCCTTCACGAATATGCTGTAGTGGCATATATGTCGACGCATCTTTTTGATTGTGTAACACCGCGTGACGGTGGAAGAAAGTACCACGGCCTGAATCCTGACCGGTAATACGAATATCTTCGCCGGCATCAACGATAGTTGCATAGGCCAAGTTTTCAGCCATGCCCCAATCAAGCATTTTCTCGCCAGCAACCATCGCTTTACGGTCTTGGTAAAGCTTGTTTACGCGAGACTGAAGCTTGTGCTCTTCAGGAATAGTAGTGATTGACTCACCTAGCTCTTTGAGCTTCTCAACTGAAAGCGAACCATCGTAAGGCGTATCCCAGTCGTGACCAAGATATGGAGACCAGTCAACGCTGTGCTCTGTCATTGGACGCCACTCTTCAACAACGCACGCGCCGTGGTCGAGCGCTTCACGATATTCTTCAAGATAGCGGTCTGCGTCACGTTGCTCGATTACACCTTCAGCTATTAACTGGTCAGCATAAAGAACACGTGGAACCGGGTGCTTCTTAATTTTTTGGTACATCAACGGTTGCGTGGCGTTTGGCTCATCCGCTTCGTTGTGACCATGACGACGGTAACAAACTAAATCAATTACAACGTCTTTCTTAAACTTATTGCGGTATTCAAGCGCAAGCTGCGTAACAAAGGCAACCGCTTCTGGATCGTCTGAGTTCACATGGAAAATCGGTGCCTGTACCATCTTCGCGATGTCAGTACAATATTGCGTTGAACGGGTATCTTCAGTCTTCGATGTGGTGAAACCAACTTGGTTATTTACCACAATACGAACCGTACCACCTACAGCAAAGCCGCGAGTTTGCGACATGTTGAAGGTTTCTTGTACTACCCCCTGACCAGCAATTGCCGAGTCACCGTGAATAGTGATAGGCAGTACTGTATTCGTGTCATCATTGCGACGCGCAAGACGTGCACGTACAGACCCCATAACTACAGGGTTTACAATCTCAAGGTGAGACGGGTTAAACGCTAGTGCTAAGTGAACATTGCCGCCTGGAGTCGCGAAGTCAGACGAGAAACCTGCGTGGTATTTCACGTCACCCGCGCCTAGTGAGTCGTCGTGCTTACCTGAAAATTCATCAAACAGCACCGATGGGTTTTTACCCAATACGTTAACTAGCACGTTCAAACGACCACGGTGAGCCATGCCGATAACCACTTCTTTGGTACCTGCAGTGCCAGCCTTGGTGATTAAGCCTTTCAGCATAGGAATAAGTGCATCGCCGCCTTCTAGAGAGAAACGCTTTGCCCCTGGGAATTTAGAACCCAAGTACTTTTCCATTCCGTCAGCCGCAGTAAGACCTTTAAGAATTCCTAGCTTTTCGTCGCGAGAAATTTCAGGTTTTGCTTGAACAGATTCAATTTTTTGTTGCAACCAGCGTTTCTGTTCAGTATCGGTAATATGCATGTACTCTGCACCGATAGAGCCACAGTATGTGCGGTTTAACGATTTAAACAGTTCACCCAAAGGCATTGAATCTTTGCCAATGGCATACGAACCTACATTGAATACTGAATCGAAATCTTGCTCAGAAAGGCTGTGGTGAGAAAGTTCTAAATCGCGTACACGCTCTTGTTTCCATAGACCTAGCGGGTCAAGGTTTGCGTGCTGATGACCGCGGAAGCGGAACGCATTGATTAACTGAAGAACTTTAACTTGCCTGTCGTCTGAAACATTTGCAGAAGGCACAGACGGACTAGACATGCGGGCGGTTGGCCCTAACGCAGCAAGTTGCCTAAATTGATTTTTAATTGTTGTATGATTGGTTTCTAACTCTACGCCATCGACTTTGGGGAGGTTATCGAAGATTTGTCGCCAATTTTCAGAGACACTTTGCGGGTCTTCTAAATAAGTTTCATACAACTCTTCAACATAGGCAGCGTTGGCACCTGCCATGTGCGAGGAATCCCACCACGCTTTCATCACGCTTTCTTGCATTTAATTTGCCTTGCTACGTTTTATAAAATCTAGTTAACAATCAAGATGTATTATAAGGTTATTCTCAGCATAACCAAGTGTTATAACAGCGAATATATAAAAAAATAGCCATCCTTTTGGGATGGCTATTTAGAGCATCACTATCTGTAACTTTAAGAAGTTATCAGAATATAGTACTAAACAGCCCGTTGTAAAAGCATAGACTTAATTTGGCCTATCGCTTTTGTAGGGTTTAAGCCCTTAGGACATACACTTACACAGTTCATGATACCGTGACAGCGGAATACGCTGAACGCATCATCAAGGTCGTTAAGACGCTCTTCAGTTGCCGTATCACGGCTATCGATAAGGAAACGATACGCGTGAAGTAGACCAGCAGGACCGATGAACTTATCAGGGTTCCACCAGAAAGATGGGCATGACGTTGAACAACATGCACATAGAATACACTCGTAAAGACCGTCAAGTTTCGCACGCTCTTCAGGTGACTGTAAGTGTTCGCGCGCTGGCGGCTGCTTACTGTCGTTGATTAAGAACGGCTTAATCTTTTCGTACTGTGTGTAGAACTGCGTCATATCAACAACAAGGTCACGTACAACAGGTAGACCTGGAAGTGGACGAACTACTATTTTACCTTTGCCCAGTGCAGATAAAGGAGTGATACACGCAAGGCCATTTTTGCCGTTCATGTTCACACCGTCTGAACCACACACACCTTCACGGCAAGAGCGACGGAAAGAAAGCGTCGGATCTTGCTCTTTAAGTGCAAGTAGCGCGTCTAGCACCATCATGTCCTGACCTTCCTCTACTTCTAGAGTGTAGTCTTGCATGCGAGGCTTCGCATCTACTTCTGGGTTGTAACGATAAATCGAAAAAGTTAATTGCATGATCGTTGCCTCTCTTAATATGAACGCACTTTAGGCGGGAATGCTTCCCTAAGCTTAGGCGCCATATTCACTTCACGTTTAAGCATTTTATCAGTGTTCGGATCGTAGATGCTGTGGCATAACCAGTTATCGTCATCACGGTCCGGGAAGTCGAAGCGGCTGTGAGCACCACGGCTTTCCGTTCTGAAGTTCGCTGCTACTGCTGTGCTGTACGCGGTTTCCATTAGGTTATCAAGCTCTAAACATTCAATACGCTGGGTATTGAAGTCTGCGCTCTTGTCGTCAAGGCGTGCATGCTTAAGACGCTCGCGAATTTCGCTAAGCTCTTTAAGACCTTCCGCCATTGCTTCACCTTCACGGAATACTGAGAAGTTAAGCTGCATGCATTTCTGCAAGTCTTTCTTAATTTGTACTGGGTCTTCGCCCTTACCTTTCTCTGAATTTTCCCAACGGTTGAAACGCGTCATAGAGGCTTCAAGATCAGACTCTGATGCGTCGCGTGTTGGTGCCATTTCAGACAATGTCTTACCAAGGTGTAAACCGGTCGCGCGACCGAATACAACAAGGTCAAGAAGTGAGTTACCGCCAAGACGGTTCGCACCGTGTACAGATACACAGGCTATCTCACCACAAGCAAACAGACCGTTAACAACCTTGTCGTTACCGTTTTCATCAACCGTTAGACATTGGCCATCAACATTTGTAGGAATACCACCCATCATATAGTGACAAGTAGGAATTACTGGAATTGGCTCTTTCACTGGGTCAACGTGTGCAAACGTACGTGAAAGTTCAAGGATACCAGGTAGACGAGACTCAAGAACGTCTTTACCAAGGTGGTCAAGCTTAAGCTTAATGTGAGTACCCCATGGGCCTTCACAACCACGACCTTCACGAATTTCAGTCATCATTGAACGCGCAACAACGTCACGACCAGCAAGGTCTTTCGCGTTAGGCGCATAACGTTCCATGAAACGTTCGCCGTCTTTGTTTAGAAGGTAACCACCTTCACCACGACAACCTTCTGTTACCAATGTTCCTGCGCCAGCGATACCCGTTGGGTGGAACTGCCACATTTCCATATCTTGAACTGCAACGCCTGCACGAAGTGCCATACCAACACCGTCACCGGTATTGATGTGTGCATTTGTAGTAGATGCGTAGATACGACCCGCACCACCTGTTGCAAGTACAACTGCGCGAGACTTGAAGTAAACTACTTCACCAGATTCGATATCAATCGCGGTACAACCAACAACGTCTCCGTCTTGGTTCTTAACTAGGTCAAGTGCATACCACTCAGAGAAAACTTTTGTTTTGTTCTTTACGTTTTGCTGGTAAAGAAGGTGTAGAAGCGCATGACCAGTACGGTCAGCTGCAGCTGCTGTACGAGCGCCCTGCTCGCCACCAAAGTTCTTAGACTGACCGCCAAAAGGACGCTGGTAGATTTTACCGTTTTCGAAACGAGAAAATGGTAGACCCATATTTTCCATTTCGATAATTGCTTCCGGACCAGTTTTACACATGTATTCGATAGCGTCTTGGTCACCGATATAATCAGAACCCTTAACGGTGTCATACATGTGCCATTCCCAATTGTCTTCGTGTGAATTACCAAGTGCTACAGTAATACCACCTTGAGCAGACACAGTATGAGAACGGGTTGGAAATACTTTTGATAACAGTGCACATGATTTACCAGACTGCGAAATCTGTAGTGCTGCGCGCATACCTGCACCGCCAGCACCAATTACTACTGCATCAAACTCGTGAACGGGTAAACTCATTTTACACTCCCCACAATACGAATAGGCCAACAGCTACATAGCCGAATGCGATGATATTTAAGATATATTGTAGTCCTGCGCGCAGACCTGCTGATTTAACATAGTCTGTAAGCACCTGCCAAAGGCCGATGCGCACGTGGATCATCACTGCTACTAGTGCTGCCAATGTGAAAACTTTCATAGCCAGGCCAGAGAACAACCCTCGCCATTCGATAAACGTTAGGTTATCGGTGGTAATAAAGAACCACGCCATGAAAACCGAGTACGCGAAAATAATTGCTGCTGTAGCGCGAAGTGAAACGTAGTCTTGTACGCCGTCACGCTTAATGCTTGCTTGGTTGGTTACCATAATGCAACTCCCAATACTACGGTCAGTACAACCCAAAGTGCGATTACAGCTTTTGCACTTGTGTTACCCGACTCTAATTCTTCCCAGTGACCTAAATCCATAACAACGTGTCTTAGGCCGCCTAGAATGTGATATGTCAGCGCTGAAGCTGTGCCAATTGCGACAAATTTTCCAAAGAAACCGTCCATGATTGCTTGTACGTCCGCGAAACCTTCAGGCGAATGAACAGAAACTGCCCATGCCCAGATAACAAAAAGTAGCGCGAAGAACATTGCAACACCGGTTACACGGTGGAGAATTGACGAAATAGCAGAGGGCGGAAATTTAATAGTATTGAGTTCTAAATTTACTGGTCTTTGCTTTTTCACAATGTATGCCTGTTTAATCCGTAGGGGATAATGAATTTCTTACCTTTATTATGTCCTGAGTAAGTGAATTCGATTTTTAACCTGTTAATTGCCTCATCCATTGAGTTGTTAACAATTTGTGAATTATTCTTTAATGCCTGTAACAGAATAATTATTCCATTTCCAAAGCACCGCTGAGTATATCCAGCGTAGTATATAATTACAATTTTTTGTGCCGTAGTAAGACTTTAGTCGCTATATACACTTTTATGATAATTATTTTGAATAAAAAGAGATCAAAATTGAGCGCAACACGTTTAAACGAGCGCAATTACAGTGTTAAGAAGTTTACCAGCAGCTAAATGGAATAACTATGCATAACAACGAGAAATTAAGCACTTTTAATCTGTATGCGTATTTATTCCTCATCAAAAGGTTACTTTTTAAACTAACCTGTTAATATATTTATCGTTCGGTGGTTTACCTTTATCGAAAAGCCATTGATAATTGCACCGTATCGGGCAAAGTGAAATCCCAACGAGTTAATTAATCGTTATCTGATTGCTAGTATTTTTTTAAGCAATTCGGAATATTTATTGTGCAAATATGCAATTAAATTGACTTGTTGGTGCATAATAAAGTACAAATACGCCCACTTTTCCCAACGAAGCGGATATTTTCGTCCGTTTTCGCTGCAAACAGAACCATTCTGAGGAGAGCATTTTATGGCAGATCAGAAAGCCATTCTTAAAGCCGGCGGTAAGGAAATCGAGCTTCCTATCTTGTCTGGCACCGAAGGACAAGATGTAATCGATGTCCGTACGTTAGGCCAGCACGGTTATTTCACGTACGACCCAGGTTTTATGGCGACAGGATCTTGCGAGTCTTCAATTACCTACATTGATGGCGCTCAAGGTGTATTATTACACCGCGGTTTCCCTATCGAAGAACTAGCGCGTGATGCAGACTACTTAGAAGTTTGTCACATGCTTCTTCACGGTGATGCACCAACAAAAGAACAGTACGAAGAATTTAAAGAGACAATTACTCGTCACACCATGGTACATGAACAAATTAACATGTTCTTCCACGGTTTCCGCAACGACGCCCACCCTATGGCAATGCTATGTGGTACCGTTGGCGCGATGTCTTCGTTCTACCACAGCGATTTAGACGTTTCTAATGAAGAACAGCGCATTCGCAGCGCGCACCGTCTAATTGCTAAAATGCCTACTCTTGTTGCTATGTGCTACAAGTACAATGTAGGTCAGCCGTTTGTTTATCCACGAAACGACTTAAGCTATGCCGCTAACTTCCTGAACATGATGTTCTCTGTACCAGCAGAAGAATATCAAATCAGCCCAGCTGTTGAGCGCGCGATGGACCGTATCTTTACGCTTCACGCAGACCACGAACAGAATGCTTCAACGTCTACCGTTCGTCTTGCCGGTTCTTCTGGTGCGAACCCATATGCATGTATTTCTGCTGGTGTTGCTTCACTTTGGGGTCCTGCTCATGGTGGTGCAAACGAAGCATGTCTGAACATGCTAGAAGAAATTGGTACAGTTGATCGTATTCCTGAGTTTATTGCACGCGCTAAAGACAAGAATGACCCATTCCGTCTTATGGGCTTCGGTCACCGTGTTTATAAGAACCACGATCCACGTGCAACGGTAATGCGTGAAAGTTGTCACGAAGTACTAAGCGAACTTAATGTTAAAGATCCACTACTAGAAGTAGCAATGGAGCTTGAAAAGATTGCATTGAGTGACCCGTACTTTGCAGAGAAGAAACTGTTCCCGAACGTAGACTTCTATTCTGGTATCGTACTTAAAGCGATTGGTATTCCAACTAACATGTTTACGTGTATTTTTGCCCTGTCTCGTACAGTAGGTTGGATTTCACACTGGCATGAAATGATGAGCGACCCTAAACAAAAAATTGGTCGTCCTCGTCAGCTTTACACTGGTCATAACCAGCGTAAGTACACGCCAATTAAGTAGTAAATTAGTAAATACTGAACTAAGTATTACGCTTAATAGTAAAAATAGCGCCTTTAAGGCGCTATTTTTGTTTATACAAGATTACTTCAAGGAACAACAATGCCCTATTCAGCGGTTTTTCTAGGTATTGCCGGTCTCATTCCTTTTGTGGCTATGCCACTGGCTTATCAGCTTAACCTGTTATCGCTTACACAAAGCGCCGTTTACTTTGTCCAATACTCAGCCGTGCTATTGTCTTTCTTTGGTGGTATCCATTGGTGGGACGCAATAAGTAATCAACGTTACGACAAGCAAATGTTAGTCGCTATGTTGCCGACCATAATTGGGTGGTTGTGTTTAGTGTTCTCTCACGACGTGAAGGTGTTTGGCGTTTTATCGCTAAGCTACGTCGCCGTACTTATTTACGACAAGTTTATCCTTAGTCTTCCTAAAGAGCAGATTGTAAGTTACATAAGCTTGCGGATGGGATTAACAAGTGTCGTTGTTATCTGTCACGCCTGGATGATTTACTTGCTCGTATAACGTTACTACTAACAGCTTAGCGTTAAAGGCATGACATTAGTTAATTGCAAAAAAGTAATAGAGGCAAAAGCCTGCGGTGATTAAGCGAGTGTCTAACTCAAACCGCAAAGTTACGCATAACCAGCTTAAGCGATTGATAAATAGAGCTTTAACAAGTTCAAATCTCGAAAACAAAAAAGGCGATAATATCAAAATATTATCGCCTTCGTTTTTTACTTATCTAGGGCCTGTTGACCTAGCGTTATTAACGAAAAGTACCGTGGTTATTCAGCGCGAATAAGCGAAAGTAGCTCTTCGGTTTTTTGTTCCATCAACGCAATGTCGCCTTTACTTTCGACGTTTAAACGAATAACTGGCTCAGTATTCGATTTACGTAAATTAAAGCGCCATGTGCCAAACTCCAGACCCAAGCCATCGGTAGTATCGATGACGCTGGCTAGTGGCTGATATTTACTTGTAACGCGTTCCAGCGCTGCGTCAGCATCTTTTAGTTTACTGTTAATTTCACCAGAAGATGGAAACGCTTCAATTCGCGCTTTTACCATACTCGCTAGTGTTTGCTTTTTCACACACACCAATTCGGCAATTAACAACCAAGGGATCATGCCTGAATCACAGTAGGCAAAATCTCTAAAGTAATGGTGCGCACTCATTTCACCGCCATAGACCGCATCTTCTTTGCGCATACGCTCCTTAATGAACGCATGGCCGGTTTTCGACTTAATGGGTGTACCACCTGCATTCGCTACGATATCTTCTGTATTCCAGTATACGCGAGGGTCATAAATGATTTTACTGTCGGTGTTTTTCTCGATAAAGGCTTCAGCAAGCAAGCCAACGATATAATATCCTTCGATAAATTCACCATCAGCGTCAAACAAGAAGCAACGGTCGAAATCACCATCCCATGCAATGCCAAAATCAGCTCCCGACGCTTTAACAGCGTCAGCCGTATCAGCACGGTTTTCAGGTAACAATGGATTGGGGATGCCGTTTGGAAATGTACCATCAGCATTGTGATGTACTTTAACAAACTCTATCGGAACACCCTGCACTTTCATTTCTTTTTCAATAGCGTCTAGCGCGGGGCCTGCGGCACCATTACCTGCATTAACCACCACTTTTAACGGCGTAAAATTGCTCAAATTAACGTAAGAAAGCATGTGAGAGACATAGTCAGACATACACGATTTAACCGCATATTTATCGGTCTCAGAAAGCTTGTCTTCTTTTACATGGGCCGTACCGTTAAAAAACGCATCAGCATCAATCAACGCACCCTCAGTGTAGTGTGCTAATCGCTCTGACACGAAGCTATCTTCTAGTGCTTCCGCTTTCTCTTTTATCGCGTTTAGGCCTGTGTCGCCACTAATTGGAACAGAGCCTGACTTCACCAGTTTCATACCGTTGTAATTAATGGGGTTATGACTTGCCGTTACTTCAATACCACCATCAACGCCAAGGTGTTTGGTAGCGAAGTAAATTTCTTCTGTTCCTGCCATGCCAATATCGGTCACTGTTGCACCAGCATCGATTAGACCCGCGCTTAACGCTAATTTTAATGGTGTTGACGTAAGACGCACATCACTACCAACAACAACAGTTTTCGCATTTAATTCTTGCGCAAAAGCATAGCCAATTCGATACGCTACATCTTCAGTCAGTTGTGAGTTCAATTCGCCACGAATATCGTACGCTTTAAAGCAGGTAATTGGGGTTGCCATTTGGATCGAAATTCCCTGTGTTTTAACTATTTATGATTACATTATCGCTTTTTACAACAAAAAAGCGCATACGCCCCTTTGTTATTGTCGTAAAAGAGATTAGACATGCTGATATTAAATCATTAGAGGGAGTGAATTACTAATTCAATTTAGACAGCGCAACGTTTTGCTCACGCTGTTTTCAATCGATGAGTTTAAAGCGGGAGTTCGAAGTAGATACTGTTATGGAAAGCGCCCTGATGACGATACTTTCGGCGAAAGCAAAGCTTTGGACTAAAACCATTCTTGATAAGAACTTTTTCAGAAGCGGCATTGTTGTCCATGACCTCTGCAGTGAGCAATTTTATGCCCATGCTTTTGGCCTCCTCAATTAAAAATGAGACGCAGCGAGAAGCAATGCCTTTTCCACAATCCTTCTCTGCAACTCGATAGCCGATTTCCGCCTTGTCGCCTGCTCTATTTTTGATGTTAGCACGCGCTACAATCTGGTTATTTCGTTGCTCATCAACAAGCAAATAACCCCAAGCTCTTTCCTGCTGTTGTAAGTAAAGCAATTCGCTAATGTGGTAGCCAACGCCATCCAATGAATAGAACGCTGCCTCTCTTGGTGCTATAGACAATTCAAAATAGGCTTTGTTACTACGCTCAAATTCTAAAAGTGATAGCACATGTTTTTCGGCGACGCTTTCAAAATGCATTGGCAGTGCAGCTCCTTGCTGAACCTAATGAAGAGGTATTGACTAAAAGCCCAGTCTACTACCAGTCCGCATAGATAATTACCCATCGTCGAATCAAATCAGGCAAACCTTGTATCTACTTTGCTAATGAACCGCTTTGGTAATCGTTAAATGCCTGAACAATTTCCTGCTGAGTGTTCATTACAAAAGGCCCATATTGGACCACAGGCTCTTCAATAGGTTTACCTGAGACCACTATAAACTTACAACCTGTATCAGCGGATACAGATAGCTGCTTGCCACTTTGTGACAAAACACCCAACTCTCCCTGCGACACAATTGTTTCTTTGCTAAGTTCGCCGCTATTAATGACCACGTTTCCCTCGTACGCATAAATAAAGGCAGCTTCATCCGAACCCAGTGCAATTTCCGAACTCCCGCTTCGTAGTGCAACGTCTAAAAAAGTAGGAGCAACCGCCGTTGTCTTCACAGGCCCTTTCACACCGTCAATTTCACCTGCTAACACTTTGATTACTGCATCTTGAATGTGTACTGTAGGCACACTATCTGGCTGTATGTCTTGATAGTTGGGCGCTGACATTTTCTCTACGGCCGGAAGATTCACCCACAGCTGAAAGCCTTGTAACAAGCCCTCCTCCTGCTCTGGCATTTCTTCATGTATTATGCCTCGACCCGCATTCATCCATTGAATGCCACCAGCATCAATAACCCCCTCATTGCCTACAGAGTCTTTATGGCGCATTTTTCCTGCAAGCATATAAGTAACTGTCTGAAAACCACGGTGAGGATGTGGTGGAAAACCAGCAATGTATTCACCTGGATTATCTGAACCAAAAAAATCCAACATTAAAAAGGGATCGAGGCGAGGTAGTTCAGGTTGTCCGATAATACGAGTAAGCGACACCCCCGCGCCATCACTTGTTGGCATACCTGTAACCACTTTCTCTATCGATTTTTGTTCACTCACTTCCACTGACATAATGTGTATCTACCTTAAATCTTAACCTTCACTATCTTTTACGAACTTCGCGTTTAGCTTTTTGTATTACCGACCTTGGGTGCTTCAACGTCCTATTTTATCGCGCCCGTGAGGCGACATAAGATCTTGCTCTGGCCCAACGGGGATTACCTGGGTTGGATTTATCATAGTGTGGCTGTAGTAATAGTGCCTTTTGATATGGTCGAAGTTTACCGTTTCAGCAACGCCCGGAACTTGATAAAGTTCTTTCATATAGCCGTAGATGTTTGGATAGTCTGCGATTTGTTTTTTATTGCATTTAAAGTGTCCGTGGTACACAGCGTCGAAGCGTATCAGCGTGGTAAATAAGCGCCAGTCAGCTTCTGTTATTTTGCTGCCAACCAAATAACGTTGTTTACTCAACCTTTCTTCAACCCTATCTAGCGCGCAGAACAATGCAGTTACTGCCTCTTCATAGGCCTCTTGCGTTGTAGCAAATCCAGCTTTATACACGCCATTATTTATGTCGTGATACACCATATTGTTGATGGCATCAATTTCTTCACGTTGGGCGTTAGGATAATAATCGTCTTCATTATTAGTCAGTGAATTAAACCCACTGTTAAAAATACGGATAATTTCAGCTGATTCATTATTAACGATAGTTTCTGTTCGTTTATCCCAAAGGATTGGAACAGTGACACGGGTGGTTATCTCAGGTTCTGCCTTAGTATAAATTTGATGGGCATAATCAAAGTTATAAAGCTTATCTCCCGTTGACCCAGGGTAATCTTTAAACTCCCAGCCTTGATCAAGCATCTCAGGGTGTACCACCGAAACATCAATATGCGCCTCCAATCCCTTTAACTTTCTAAATATGAGCGCCCTGTGGGCCCAAGGACAAGCTAACGAGACATAAAGATGATAGCGATCAGATTCAGCGGGAAACGTGGAACCATCTTCGTTACTGACTTTGTCACGAAATTTAGATGCTTGGCGCTCAAATTTCCCACCATTTTTGCTGGTGTCGTACCACTTGTCTTGCCATTTTCCATCAACGAGTAAGCCCATATGCCTGCCCCTTTTTATTATTTCATAAACAATGAATTCATTTAAACATGTATTGGGTAGAACGTATGTCGCTTAAAATCGGATTTATTATTCGAAAAAACTGGAGTGTATTGATCTTTAGTGTCCACTTTTGAGATGATGCGCGCCCTGCTAGCGTGTTTGCACGTTTTTGTGTAAACACACGCCTTTGAGTTAGTTTATTTTTAAGTGAAGTGAAACATGTCTGATGATCCACGTTTAGGCGGTATTGTGCGTTTATATGGCGCACAGCAAACTAATAATTTAGCCAACAGTCATGTGGCTGTAGTCGGCATTGGCGGTGTGGGAAGTTGGACTGCAGAAGCACTAGCTCGTTCGGGCATTGGTACTATAACCCTTATTGATTTAGACGATGTTTGCGTAACTAATACAAATCGCCAAATTCACGCGCTTTCAAATACCATAGGAGAAGCAAAGGTCGACGCTATTGCATCGAGAATTCACTTGATAAATCCTGCTTGCAAAGTGAATTGTATTGAGGATTTTGTCACTCCAGAAAATACGGCCACGCTTTTAACCAAAGAAATGCACGCTGTAGTCGATGCCACTGACAGTATTCGCGCTAAAGCGGCGATGATAGCTCACTGTAAACGCAACAAAATTCCCATTGTTACGGTTGGCGGTGCGGGCGGTCAAATAGACCCAACTCAAGTCACTAAAGGCGATTTAGCTAAAACAACACAAGACCCCCTAGCAGCTAAGCTACGCAGTGAGCTTAGACGTAACTATAATTTTAGTAAAAACCCAAAACGTCGCTTTGGCGTTGAGTGTATCTATTCAACAGAGCAATTGCGCTACCCACAACCAGACGGCTCGGTTTGTTACAACAAATCTGCAATGGAAGGTGGTACTCGACTAGACTGTGCTGGCGGCTTTGGTGCTGTGGTCACGGTAACCGCCACCTTTGGTATGTTTGCCGCTGCAAGTGTAATAAATAGATTAACTGGACAAAAATAGACTTTGGCCGATAACTTGCGCACAATAGTCAAAAACTTATAACACCTTGTCTTAACGACTCTTTAAGCGTTAGCGTGTTATAACAAAAGTATCGGTGAGAAGGAGAACAACATGTCACCTGATGAACTCAATAAATTAATGGCAGATTGCGCGAAGGACGCTGTGGTAACAGCAGCTGATGAGTTCGATATTGTACTCGACCACTCACCCGCTAGCGTAGCACTGGTGGACGACATTTTACTTAGTTTCGTAGATAAATATCACGATTTAGCGTTAGAAGATGAAGCAGTATTCACCATCTGTAATATCTTTGGCGCTTACGTTGGAGAAATTTTAAAAGCGCAGCTAGATGGTGAATGGATTTACGATCAGTCAAATCCTAAAGCACCTGCCGTTTTTCTTCAGGTTGGTGAAAATACCTATGCCTTAGCGGGTATTTGCTATGAACGTCTGGTTAACGACAGTCAAATCAGCGTATTTGCCTACTATGAACAGGCGTTGGGAAACCACTTACGCAGCCACTAACGTTCTCACAGATTTTGCACTCAGTTTAACGTCTGTTCAATTGAGTGCATTAAATATATTTCCAATAAAGATGTTTTTGGAGAATGAGGTTCAGGGGTTAGGTGTTTCCCAATCCTCTACCATCCACTTTAAATGACGACTTTTTGAAATTGCGTACAAGGCTATACTGTAAAAAACGATTTTTACACCCGTAATAGTTTCAAACCCCCAGTGATGATGCATAGCGTAGTAAAGCTGAACACTCAACAATGCCAACACTCCCAATTGAGCCAGCGGAATAACCCATCGGCGCCATGCTAAAAAGCCTTTTTTCCATAAGCGATCTCGTTGACTAACCAAAGATAACGCAATTAACACAGGTAAACTTGCCGCTAACCCCAACCCTAACGTTTCCTTTTGTGGGTAAAAGAACGTAAGTAGCTCACTAGTTTGAGTGCGGGAAGCCAGAGAAAAGACGAACGCGAGCCAGTCAATGCATAGAAGTATAAACACGCTGTAAAGCCAACGGGGAGGAAGAATTCGCCCTGACTCATCATAAAAAGTTAGCGGTAATTTAAGCATGCATTCACTTCTATTTTATTAATTTGAACCCTAAAGCGCATTCAACTCTGATAATGTTTACTTTCAAGAAGTGATAAATGTGGGGGTGAGTAAGGTATTTTTAAACCTTGTTCGTGCCGCTTTTACAATGAAACCCGTGGCCGTTTAAACTTGTTTTCACATTTAGTGACTAACTTACGGCTGTACTGTGAGAATGCGTCAATAATTTATATCTTGGTCGCTAATTATATATACTGCGTACAAGCGTGTTTTCCTGTATAATCCGCGGCCATTTTAAGCTCAGTCATTTTCCAGGTGATATTTTAGATGACAGTAGAAACGTTTAATCCAAACAAAGTAGTAAATAAAACCACCACGCTAGAAACGCCAGTGAAGGTATTAAGTGACAACAAACCTTCGCAACAAAGCAATGGCAGCAGAATTGGTTTTGTTAGCTTAGGTTGTCCTAAGAACTTGGTTGATTCTGAGCGTATTCTTACTCAACTTCGCACCGAGGGTTATGACGTCGTCCCCACGTATAACGATGCAGATTTAGTTATCGTTAACACCTGTGGATTCATTGACGCGGCGGTAGAAGAATCGTTAGATACCATTGGCGAAGCACTTAAAGAAAACGGTAAAGTTATCGTTACCGGTTGTTTAGGTGTTAAAGAAGACGAAATTAGAGAGCTTCATCCAAATGTGTTGGCTATTACTGGACCTCATGCCTACGAAACGGTAGTTGAGCAAGTCCACGATCATCTTCCAAAACCCCAGCACAATCCGTTTGAAGACCTTATTCCTGATCACGGCGTTAAATTAACGCCTCGTCATTATGCTTACTTGAAGATTTCAGAAGGCTGTAACCACCGTTGCACGTTCTGTATCATTCCTTCTATGCGTGGCGACCTTGTCAGCCGCCCAGTGGGTAACGTACTCGATGAAGCTAAGCGTTTGAAAGATGCTGGTGTTAAAGAGCTATTGGTTATTTCACAAGACACTAGCGCCTATGGTGTTGATGTTAAGCACAGAACGGGCTTTTGGAACGGCATGCCGGTTAAAGCGCACATGCAACAGTTGTGTGAAAAGCTGGGCGAAATGGGCATTTGGGTCCGTTTACATTACGTGTACCCTTACCCGCATGTGGATGACCTAATTCCACTAATGAACGAAGGTAAAATCCTTCCTTATTTGGATATTCCGTTTCAACACGCCAACAAACGTATTCTTAAGTTAATGAAACGCCCAGGTAGTGCTGAGCGCGTATTAGAGCGCGTTAAAAAGTGGCGCGAACAGTGCCCATCATTAGTCATTCGTTCGACATTCATCGTCGGCTTTCCGGGCGAAACGGAAGAAGAGTTTGAAGAGTTATTGGACTTCCTTCGCGAAGCGCAGCTTGATCGTGTTGGTGCATTCGCCTATTCCCCTGTTGAAGGTGCAAGAGCAAATGACCTCCCCGACCCAGTGCCAGAAGAAGTGAAACAAGCTCGCCTTGCACGGTTTATGGAAGTACAGGGCGAAATAAGCGCAGCGCGACTTCAAACGAGAATCGGTAACGAATATCAAGTTGTTATCGACAGCGTTGATGCGGAAGGTGCCGTCGGCCGTACCTATGCAGACGCACCGGAAGTTGATGGTCTGGTTCATTTAAACGGCGTTTATGACGTAAAACCTGGCGATCGTGTTTGGGCTGAAGTTATTCACGCTAACGAACACGACGTATGGGCAGTATTGTCTGAAGACCAAGACGAAGAAGACGAAGGCGAAGTAGCTGATCCCGCGCTGTAACTTTCGATTAACTGCAGTCTATACTCGAAAGTCACCTATTCGTTATTTTTGTAACCCTATCGGCTAATTGCCAGTCGATAGGGTTTTATGTATAACAGACCCTATACATAATTAAACAAGTAAAACTATCAATGCCATCTTCTGTGGTACGTGAATAAAATATGGCAATGTTACCCTACTCCAAACTGAAACACTCTTCCCGCCACATTTTGTCATTTGGCATAGTGCTCATTTTGACTTTCGTATTCAACCCTCGTGCACTTGCCAGTACAGAGTGCAAGACTTTACACACCGCGGGAGCACAACAGTGGTTTCCCTACGCATTTAACGAGTTTGAAGGAAGGTTGAAAGCTACGGGGATAGCATTTGACGTTTTAACCCTGCTAGCACGGGATTTAGGTGTCACACTAAAGATAGAAACCGGGCTCCCCTGGAAACGAATAGAATCCAAACTCGACGCGGGCGAGCTTGATATTTTGGCGGGAAACTATTGGAACGAAGCTCGTAGTCGAAAATGGCTTATCACTGCACCGTTTGCAGCAGAAGAGGTTTACGTTGTGCTCTCTCCTTCACTTTCTCAAACGCGAGGTACCGACCTTTCGCTTAACGCACTCGCGCAATATATTGGTGTGATGCCTCGAGGAATAAGCTTAGGTGAAAAATTCGATAGCATTAAATCAAACTTGAATATTATCGAAGTTAAAGACCACGACAAAATGTATGAAATGATGCGTCGACATCGTGCTGATTACGCAGTTTCACCACAAAGCGCAGCACTAAGCCACTTGAACGACCCAGAAAATGATGGCATGCGAATAAGCCAGTCACCTATATCTTCAAACAATGTACATTTTGCTATCTCCGCCAAATCTAAGTGCGCATCACTATTTCCAGAGTTTAACCAAGCCCTTAGCGCTCGTTTAAAAGACGGGTCTATTAAGCAAATCATTGATACGTATGATTTAACGCGCTAAAAAGCTAAGGCGCGTTGGAATCATGTAGTTAAGAACACGTGTAGTTGAAAAGTAAAAGAGCGCTTTTCGTAAGCGCCCTTTTGGTGTGATGCACTATTGATTGAGTTTGTGGCAAACCAACATTAAACCTACCAAGGCAACTCATCACCATTTGAATGGATGAAGCGACCTGCGTTAGATACATTTAGCTCATCTATGCGTTGTGACAAACGCTCAGCGCAGGTATCAGCATCAATATCTCCCGCTCCATTGACCATTTCTGTTTGAACGAATCCAGGATGGAAAATACCTACTGCAATCCCCTTGGGCTTCAGATCATTCGCCATGGACACTCCCGCCGCGTTTAGTGCGGCTTTGGACATTCGGTAGCCATAGTAGCCGCCTGACCCATTGTCTGCCATTGAACCCATGCGACTGGTAATCATGGCAATTTTACCGTCATTTGCCATTGCCGGTAATAGTGTTTGAGTAACTAACAATGGACCTAATGCATTAACCCTAAATTGATAATCGATGGTATTTGGATCCCAATCGTCAATACTCTCGCGTCCGAGCACTCCGGCATTATTAATGAGCAAATCGATGTTAACGTCCATTAAAGGTGCAAGCTTTTCAGCCAACATTTCTGGTTGGGATACGTCCACACCTTTGATGATTGTCACACCTGCACTGTTTAGCTCGTCGCAACTGTTTCGACAGGTAGCATAAACTTTCGCACCACGTGCTTTATATTGCTTGGTAAGCGCAAGGCCTATGCCTCTGTTGCCACCGGTAATAACTACGTTCATAACGGTTCCCTTGTTACTATGTGTATGCGTTTAAAAGGTTTCACTCACCTTTTATAAGAACTGGCTGTTTAGATAAGGCTTGTTGCTAATTTACTACAAAGCGTCAGCCCTATTTCAGCACTCATTTCTTATTAACTTATAGTCTTTAAAAGACGTTCTAGATCTTCCGGGGTATCAATTCCAACAGGCGGTGGCGCTATCGCCACCTCACAGTGAATCTTATCGCCATACCATATGGCTCGAAGCTGTTCTAAGGATTCAATTTGCTCCAGAGAGCTGGGCGCATAGGCAACATATTGCTTAACGTATTCAGCACGATAGGCATAAATACCTATATGGCGTTTGTACAGCGACGTATTTGCAGATTGCGGGTTTGCCATCATGTGATCGCGTTCAAAAGGAATAGGAGAACGTGAAAAATAGATAGACTCACCCTTTTCGTTTACCAACACCTTAACGATATTGGGGTTAAACACATCCTCAACACGTTCAATAGGCGTAGATAACGTAGCCATCTGACACTGAGGCGCATTGGCTAGATTATCTGCAACCTGCCTGATGTTTTCGGCGGGAATAAATGGCTCATCCCCCTGTACGTTAACCACAATAGTAGAACTCGCAATGCCTTCTTTTTCGATAACCTCGGCAATGCGCTCTGTTCCAGATTGGTGGTTGACAGACGTCATGCATACTTGAGCAAAACCTAGCACGACGTTTTGAATACGTTCATCGTCCGTGGCAACAATGACGTTATCTGCTCCAGCTTCTTTAGCACGTTCAACCACATGTTGAATCATCGGCTTTCCGTCAATAAGCGCTAAGGGTTTGCCAGGAAACCGACTTGAGCCGTATCGAGCAGGGATCACAACTGTAAATGACATAACTTTATTTCGCCCTTTTTTACCACTTAGTTTAACGTTTTATTACCGTGTCGCGTCAACATCGTCTAACGACAATGCTGTTGCTTTACTTTCGATAAGTACAGGGATGCCATCTTTAATATCGAAAGCCAATCTATCAAATCGACACACTAACTGGGTGCTATCATCACTCAGAACTAATTTTCCCTTACACACTGGGCAAGCCAAAACTTCTAAAAGCTTTTTATCAAAGGCCATTGTTATTATTCCTGTCCGTCTTGGTTGATCTTCAAACCTGCCTTGGCAAGTTTCACATTTACTAAATTAAAAAAGTCTGGCGCTAAATGCGCGGTAACAGGTAAAAACCAGCAGTCGTTATGAGCAAAAGGTGCAGCTTTAACGGCGTCTTTTTCTGTCATTAACACTCTGCCATTCGGTATGTCTGACCGTGTGATCGCATGGTGATCCGCCAGCGGTGTAGCCGAAGAAAGCTGGATACCCATTTCTTTAAGCTGAGAGAAAAAACGCTGAGGTGAACCTATTCCAGCAATTGCGCTGCACGGCACTTTTTGTATCTCTTCAAGGGGACTGGTTCTTACTCTGTTTGAAACAGAGGTGAAGTCCCCTGCTACTAAGGTCATTAAATATTGAGGCGCTACAGCATGGCTAAATGTCGGCATCGAACGGCTATTATGTACAAGCGCATCGACGGTACCAAGGCGCCATTGTCCTTCGCGAAGGGGCCCCATCGGCAGCAAATAACCACTGCCTACTTTTCTGTCGTCCATCACTACAATTTCAACGTCGCGATGAAGCGCGTAATGTTGAAGACCGTCATCACAAATAATTAAATCACAGTGTAATTCGTCACTTAAGTACGCGGCTCCACGTGCGCGGACTGGATCGATAACAACGTCGCACTGGCTTCTAATGGCCAGTAAACGAGGTTCGTCACCCACCTCAGACGCATCATCTTCGCCTTTCACTAATCGCGGGTATTCTGGTGATTTAGCGCCATAGCCCCGACTTAAAATGCCGACCTTAATGCCCTGCTTCTGGTAATAATCGGCTAAAGCTAATACGACTGGCGTTTTTCCGTTGCCGCCCACTGATATGTTGCCAACGACAATCACGGGAGCATTAGCCTTAAAGGCCTTTTTGAGTCCAATTTTAAAAAGTAATCGTCGAATTGCCGAAATAAAGTAGAACAGTAGCGCAAATGGTGAGAGCAGCCACACTAAAGGATGGCCGAAATACCATTTATCATGCTTGGTTTTACTTTGTGATTGACTCACTTAGTCTCACCAAATTGCAACGCGTGCAGTTGCGCGTAGTGACCACCTTTTTCAAGCAATTCGTTGTGTTTACCTTTTTCAATAATGCGCCCCTGCTCCACTACCATAATGCAATCTGCGTTTTCGATGGTAGACAAGCGGTGCGCCACAACAATGCTGGTGCATCGTTTTTGCAGCGTTTCTAATGCGTCTTGGATCAAACGCTCAGATTCTGTATCAAGGGCAGATGTCGCTTCGTCAAGAATAAGTATGGGCGCTTCGGCGAGTATCGCCCGCGCAATGGCAATACGCTGACGTTGACCACCCGAAAGCATTAAGCCGTTTTCACCAATAACCGTATCTAACCCTTCAGGCAAGTTTGATAAGAACTCTTCAACATGCGCCATCTTTGCCGCATTCTCGATGTCTTTACGTGATACGTTTTGGCGCGCACCATAAGCAAT
Source organism: Alteromonas sp. CH_MED4-4 (assembly GCF_037029575.1). Taxonomy (NCBI): domain Bacteria; kingdom Pseudomonadati; phylum Pseudomonadota; class Gammaproteobacteria; order Alteromonadales; family Alteromonadaceae; genus Alteromonas; species Alteromonas sp. CH_MED4-4. The sequence goes on from NZ_JAYMEU010000015.1 coordinate 83,457, forward strand.
ATTGTTAGCTATGGTATCGTTAAATAGCGTAACGTTTTGCGATACCACGGCAAACTGCGCTCGCAGATCTTTAAGATCAATATCGTTGAGCGCCGTGTCATCCAAGCGAATTTCACCTTCTTGCGGGACGTAAAAGCGTGTAAGCAGCGACGAGATGGTCGATTTACCACTTCCCGAGCGCCCTACCAAAGCAATCGACTGCCCAGGGTTTGCGATAAAGCTCACATTCGATAACGCGGGCGTCTGTTTTCCTGGATAAGAGAACGTAACGTCGTCAAATTCAATTTTTCCTGTTGCGCGCTCTACTTTGGTTTTCCCTTTATCTTCTTCGTCTGCTTCATCAAGAATTTCAAAAATACTGGCGCAGGCTGCCATACCTTTTTGAAATTGGTTATTAATGGTAGTGAGCTGTTTAAGGGGCTTCAGCAGCATTACCATGCAAAAGACCACATTGATAAATACACCTGCAGTAAGCTTTTCAAGCATACCAGGCGTGCTGGCAATAAACAGAACGACTGCAAGGGCAATTGACGCTATTACCTGTATTGAAGACACACTCAAAATAGAAGTGACATTCAACTTCATTGACTGTTGACGGTTGTGATTGTTTTTCTGCTCGAAACGCTTTTGCTCTATTTCTTGACCGCCAAACATGATCACAACTTTGTGACCTTTCACCGCTTGCTCTACCGACGATGTTAGGTTGCCCATTGATTGTTGAATGTTTTTACTTACAACGCGAAAACGCTTACTAACGATAGAAACAATCACTGCCACAATCGGGCCAATTAAAAGAAATATGAGAGAAAGCTGCCATGAGTAATAGAACATGACACACAGCAAACCGATGACCAGTGCGCCTTCCCTCACCAATGTTAGCAGCGCCTTACCAGATGCATTAGCCACTTGCTCTGTATCGTAGGTGACTTTACTGATAAGCCCGCCAACCGCATGATTATCGTGAAATGCCACTGGAAGATGAATGTATTTTTCAAACAACTGCTGGCGCATGCGCATTACCACCTGAGCACCAATCCAGCTTAGCGTGTAACTACCTAAAAAGTTGAAAACACCGCGTAACAAAAAGAGCGGCACAATCGCATATGCGGCTAGACGCAGATAGTCATGGTCGTTTTTCCCCAGTGATTCATCAATCATTGGCTGAAGCTGGGAAAATACGAAAGTATCTACCGCGGAGTAACCAATCATACCGATGATGGCAAAAACGAAAGGCACTTTATACGCTTTAAGGTACTGTAAAAAGCGCTTAATTTGATAATCCGAGTTGTCGGCTTGTTGCATGTAGTTTTTTTAACCTGTTTGAAACGTTAACAAAAACGCGTTGGAAGTATTGTACTCGTTCTCGCTCTAATTCACTAATATAGAGGCAAAATTGGTTAGTCTGCCAACTAAGTGAATAATGTGTGGCCACTTCATACCTATTTAAAGGTATTCGTGCACATCTTCGTTTCGTTACAAGCTAATATTTTTGGCATTTGACGATATTACTTAGTCTTTGAGGTGTCGCGGTGTAATGCCTGGTAAATACCAGCGATTATTCAACGTTCCACGTTGGGAATCTATATGGAAAGAGTCCTTATCGAAGGTTGCGTTTATATATCCGTGATAGCTTGTTAAATATTGCGTTACGCCCAAACGCTCGTAACGTTTAGCCACAACATACGCAGGAAACTGCCATCTATTCTCATAACCTTGCGTAAAAATCACAGCTTTTGGTGCAACGTGTTCTATAAAAACATTAGTAGAAGACGTTTTGCTTCCGTGATGCGGCGCAATAAGAATGTCGGCACTTAGATTTGTAGAACTCGCTAAAGTATCCATTGAAGCCCCCTCTGAAAAACCATCCATGATTTCACGGGTTATCAACGCGTACTCACTTGTTTTCTCAATGTCACCAGGAATTAACACGCTACCAGAGTCGCTTGTTATTTTAACCACACACGACATGGCATTGTTGTCTTCTTTATTGCCATTTAGCGGCCATAGAAAATTGATTGTTAAATTCTGCCAGCGAATACGCTTTCCTCGCTCACAACCTAATGTTGGTGTGTAGAAAGTGGCTTTTTTAGCTAAGGCGTGTTGTTCAATGGCTAATGCGCCACCTGCATGATCGTTGTCACTATGCGTATGAACTACAACATCTATATTTGAAATATGCCTACTTTCCAAAAAAGGTAACAGGTGTTTCGTTGCAGTATGAGCATTGCCATTAAACTGAGCACCAGAATCAATAATCATAGCCCGACCTCCCGCAGTCACTGCAATAGCACTGGCCTGGCCCGCATCAAATACATGCAGCGCCCATATCGATTCATTGGTAGGTAACCACTTTTGAAAAATGCTTAGCGATGGGAGCAAGAGAAGCGCTACGCAGATAGCTTTGTACCGCCATGTTGGCAAAAGAAAAATAAAAAAAGCGACAATTAGACAAAGTGCCGCACCAATACTTACGTAAAAATTGATAGCGCTCCAAGAAAACTGACTAAGAACGTTCAAAAGCGATAACAAATACCCTAAACACACATCACTGTAATGCATAAGCATGCCCGTAACTTGTTGTGCGAAAGGCAACTCAGCAAAATGAAGGACTAACAACGAAATTAAACAAATAGGTAAAAGTAACGATATGACGGGCAAGGCGATTAAGTTGGTAACAACTGCAACAAAACTGGCGCTACCAAACCATATTAGGGTTAGGGGCATCATTATTACGGTAAGTGCTACTTGTAGTTTAAACAAAGACACATACCATGGTGCTCGCTGTAGCCCCCAAACAACAACTAAAAACCAAATGCACAGTACAGCCCCTATGCTCAAGTAAAAGCTAGCGCTTAATATAGAGAGAGGAAACAGCAACAAGCTCAAAGTAAGCATTGTGAGCGCAACATTTACTGGCCGCCATGCATGTCGAGAAAGAGACAGCACACACCCCATAGTTACTAGTATAAGCGCACGCACAACCGGCAATGCGCTTCCACTAAGCAGCGCGTAACAAAAACAAGCAGCGATAAGCACACATAGCACAGAGGCTCTAATTGGCGCGCTGGTTTGAAACATCTTACTTGTTTGCAGCTCTCTGTTCTTTCGTCCTGTTGCCGGATAGTTGATGGAGGCTGAACGTACTAACCAATATTTCGCTCTGCCTAATAGGCCTGTAACATGCGTGAGTAAAAATATAACGGGGTTAAAAAACAATAAGCAGACCCCAGCGATAAGTGATAGATGCATGCCTGATATACTAAACATGTGCCCAGTGCCGGTACGTTGTAACAGCGTCCAATCACCCAACGTAAAGCCCGTTTTATCCCCTAGCAGCAATGCGCGCCACCACCTTTCATGGATAAGGTCTAGCTTCTGCAATGTTCTAGCAAGTCCATAACGCACTGAGTGACTATGCTTTGTTTTATCGTGCTCTATCGACTTAATATAGCCAGTTGCATGAATAAATTGGCTAACCAACTGCTGTTGTCGGCTAGCTCCAACAGGATTAGCCGTACCGTATGCAGGTTTAAGTTTTACAATTGCGGTGAAGGTATCGCCGTTGTGCAAACAATTTAATTTCACTTGGGACGGAGAAACTGATTGAGGCCGCACGCCTATAGTCTCCTGTTGAGCATATGCGATTTTCTTGTTGGCTAAGCCTTCGCTTTTTCGATCATTTGGGAATTCATAACGTTGGTGAGTAAGACGAGCTTTGAAATTAAACGTGCTAGTTAAAACACGCTTAGGCAAGGGGGAAAGTATACCCTTGTCTAGAAATGTCGCGGTGCTTTCACGGTTGACAGACTCAATAGCGACAACATAGTGATAAGTTGCTTCCAGCACCCTAGCTGTGCCGAAGACACATCCCCCCGACACAACTCGACCTGAAATTGTGACATCTTGTTGAATTTTCCCTTGGGGCAGTTGCCAAGCGTAGTAAAAATGCCCTACACTCGCCACCCAAAGTACTCCAGACAGCAGCCCGCTCACTGCCCAACATAGCAGCACCTCTGGAAATGCATGATGTTCAGCGGGTTTTGTCGTCGAAATGAATATAATGATAGTCACAGATATTATTAAAATGGCAATCATCAATGCCATGCTGTGAGTACTTGGAAGTTTTTGCCAGAAAACTGCACTTATTGCGCTAGCGCAAAAACAGCTTAAGCAAATTGTGATACGATTGACCATGTTTTCACGTAGCAATTGACAGTGAGTGAATGTGAGTGGTGCAAATTCATGTTGCGCAATTCCGTTTACTGTTATTTTTTCTGTCTTTTTTGATTTTATTTTCGAGATGCATTGATATTTATGCCTAAGAAATTTATCCGACGTTTTTTGCCAGATCACCAAAGCATTAAGCAAAACAAAGCTTTAAAAATTTTTGGTAGCGTATTGCACGAGCCTAATCTTTGGCACTTAAACCGTCGTTCTGCATCTGGTGCATTTGGCATAGGTTTATTTTTCGCGTTTTGGCCGGTACCGTTTCAAATGTGGCTTTCTGCCGGTTTAGCTATTCCATTTCGAGCAAACCTGCCCTTATCTGTTGCAACTGTTTGGGTGACTAACCCATTTACTATTCCGCCTATATTCTATGGGGCTTACAAGGTTGGTACTACTGTACTTGGGACCAAGCCTGAGCATTTTGAATTTCAGTTTAGTTGGCAGTGGGTTGTAGAAAGCATTAATACCATTGGCCCTGCATTTTTAGTCGGGTGTGGAATTTGCTCGGTCGTGTTTGGACTAGCGGGTTATTTCTCTTTGAACTGGGTTTGGCGCTTTCAAGTGAAAAAAGCCTGGGAAAGACGCAGACAAATGCGGAATCAAGAAGCCCACTAGCGTGAGAGCCCTACACTTAAGGGTTTGTAGAAATATTTACCTTTTCTCAAGCCCCTTACAACGTTCAGTACAAAGTACGCCGTAAAAGACAGAGCAAGAATTACAAAAAACGCCACTTCATAGAAGTGGCGTTTTTTATTGGTAACAATCAATATGAGTTCGGCGTAAATCTATTCAGGAAAACCATTACGCCTAGCGCTCTTATTGAATTTAAGCCAGACAGACTACTTTTCATGCTCCGATAAAAAAGCGATAAGCGCAGCTTCGTCCCATACCTCAACATCTAGTTCTTGTGCTTTAGTTAATTTGGAACCCGCTTTTTCTCCTGCAACTAGGAAGTCGGTATTCTTACTTACCGAGCCTGCCACTTTTGCACCAAGTAACTGCAAACGTGCTTTCGCGTCAGAACGCCCCATTTCGCTAAGCGTACCGGTAATAACGCATGTTTTGCCTTCAAGAGGCAAATTATCCGAATCTGGCTTTTCAATAGCAGGCCAGTTAATTCCTTCTTTTAACAGCGCATCAATAACATCGGTATTGTGTGACTCGTTAAAGAAATTGAAAATGTGGGTAGCCACCACTTCACCAACGTCTTGGACTTCAACCAGTGCTTCAAGCGACGCCTCGCGAATAGCCTCCAAGGTTTCGAAGTGCGCAGCCAAGTTTGCCGCAGTAGCTTCGCCAACCTCACGGATCCCCAATGCGTATAGGAACTTGGCAAGCGTTGTTTGCTTTGAAGCTTCAAGCGATGCCAGTAGCTTAGTGGCAGACTTTTCAGCCATGCGCTCTAGCCCAACAACATCGCCTAACGAAAGCGTGAAAAAGTCGGCGGGACTGTGCACAAGATCAGCGTCAACTAACTGATCGACTAACTTGTCGCCCAGACCATCAATATCGAATGCTTTACGCGAAGCAAAATGCTTAAGCGCCTGTTTGCGTTGTGCGGCACAAATTAGTCCACCGGTGCAACGAGCAACCGCTTCATCTTCTAGTTTTTCAACCTGCGAGTCACAAACCGGGCATTGGCTTGGGAAGCTAATGTCAGTTTCGCTACCTGTGCGATTAGCTTCTACCACAGATACCACTTGAGGAATTACGTCACCCGCACGGCGGATCACCACAGTGTCGCCAACTTTAACGCCTAATCTGGAAATTTCGTCCTGATTGTGAAGAGTAGCATTCGACACAGTTACTCCGCCTACAAACACGGGCTCTAAGCGGGCAACTGGCGTGATCGCACCAGTCCTTCCTACCTGAAACTCAACGTCCAGTAACTTAGTCACTTCTTCTTGCGCAGGAAACTTCTGCGCAATTGCCCAGCGAGGCGCTCGAGCCACAAATCCAAGGGCATTTTGCAGGTCAATACGGTTAACCTTAAACACAACGCCGTCAATGTCATACGGCAAACTATCGCGCTTTTCCAAAATGTGGTTGTAGTACGCCAAGCAGCCTTTACCGCCCTCGGCGGTGTCGATATCAGGGCACAATGGCAGCCCCCAATTACCCAATTGTTTTAGGCGCTCGCTGTGTGTTGTGGGTAATTCAAAACTTTCAGTTTGCACTACGCCTAGCGAATAAGCATAAAACATCAGCGGGCGCTTGGCCGTAATTTTAGAGTCTAACTGTCGTAAGCTGCCGGCCGCAGCATTACGAGGGTTGGCAAAAACCTTACCCCCCGTTTCTTTTTGGTGTTCGTTGAGTTTTGCAAAGCCATCACGGGGCATAAACACTTCACCGCGCACTTCTACGCGCTCAGGATAATGATCACCACGGAGCGTTAACGGCACATTAGAGATGGTACGAACGTTCGCCGTGATATTCTCTCCTACCTGACCGTCACCACGGGTTGCAGCACGCTCTAATTCACCATTTTCGTACAGAATACTTACCGCTAAACCATCTAGCTTGGGTTCGCAGCTAAAATCTAACGTTGCTGAATCTTTTAGTCTGTCTTTTAAACGTTTTTCGAAGGCAAGCAGTGATTCTTCATCAAAGGCGTTATCCAGCGACAGCATAGGAACATCATGGGTAACTTGTTCAAAGGCCGATAACGCTGCGCCCCCTACTTTTTGACTGGGAGAATTCGGGCTTTGAAGCGTAGGATATTGTTTTTCTAGCGCAATAAGCGCCTGCATATCTCTATCATAAACTGCATCAGGAACCGAAGGGTCATCCATCACATAGTACTGATAGTTGTACTCATTAAGTGTGTTGCGAAGTGTTGCTATTTGTTGCTTTGCTTGTTCTAAAGAATCTGACATGGAGTTGTTGTCACGCCGTTTAAATAGTTAAAAGTATTACAATTCGTTGCCAAGGCCTATTCGCCCAAGCCGCTGTATGTTCCAAATAGGCTGCAAAAACCTGGCCTATTTCAGTCAGGTTGTGAAACGTACAGCCACGCTACAATGCTATGGCTTGCTAGCCCTTGTTATACATCAAAGATCAATAGACCCTAATCAACAGAAAAGGACCTGGGTATGAGCCAAGTCCTTTTTTGTTTTTGCACCTGCATGAATAATCCACAAGATTGAGGCGCAAGTGATAAATTAACGCTAGCTGCGCGCAATCATACGCTTGCGCTCGAACTCACGAATTTTCTCGACGTATTGCTGTAAGCCCTGCTTCGTTAATACGCTTCGGCGCCCATCAAGTACTTGTGCGCCGAACTCATCTGCCAATTTGCGGGCGGCATTGTGCATCATGTTAAACACTTGATGAGGGTCACCCTCAATAGGCAATATCATAAACAGCGAAATACCTTGGGTTTCAAAGTTCTCTAGGTTATCAATATCGAAAACCCCAGGCTTAAACATGTTAGCAAGGCTAAACAATACTGGCCCTTTGCCATTTGAATTTACGTGGCGGTGGAAGATGTCTTGATCGCCAAACTTGAACCCTAATGTTAATAGCATAGGTAGTAGCGCCGCGCCTGAGATAGGCTCGCCTTCTGGCGTTCTTACATTTAATACTAAAACCTCAGGTTCAATCGACGACTTAGCGGTCTTTGGTGTACTTCCAGCACCATCATTACCTGACTCATTAGCACTAAAGCTTTCATCGCCAAAATCAGCGCTAGCTGCTTCACTGGTGTCAAAATCAATACGCATTTGATCGTCGCCAAAATTCGGCTCTTCACGTCTTCTCACTGGCGTTTTGCTTCGTTTATTACGTGCAAAACGTCGAGGCTGTTCATTTTCTTCATGAACATCGCTGGATGAAACAGACTCTTCGGGTGCATCTAAACTAAAATCAGCAACTTCTCTTTCGTTTTTAGCCGGCGGCTGCACTGTTTCAGGCTCTTCCTCCAGCGTTGGGTCGATATAAAACTTCTGTGCAGGACGAACTGGCTCTGCACGCCCACTTTCTTGATGACCGCCCGCCTGACTCTGAATTGGATCATGCGATTGCGCGTTATCCGCTCTCTCTTGATTACTTGGAGTATTTGGCTGTTCGCTTTCTTCACGCTGAGCATGCGACGCTAAAGACGTTTCCTCTTGCTCTTCGCCTTCACGAAGTAAGAAGCCAGGAGGTTCAGGGAACGCGGCAAGGTTTTCGTCGCCTCTGTTAGCACCTTTTGTAGATGCGCCATCGGGACGAGCTTGCCCTTTCATGTGTGGCTTCGGATTCGTAACCACAGAGCCATAGAGCTTTGGTGCTTTCTCAGCTTCTTCTTTCCCGTCAGACGGCATAGCGGAATTACCAACGCTGCTTGGGCGTTTACCCGCATGCTCACCGTGTGCGCCCTCTTTTCCATCACCGTGCTCTTTTGACGTGGCATGTTGAGACAAGCTATCCTCGTCATCAGCTTCTTCGCTGCTGTAAGCATGTTTTTCATTGATATCGTGATGCGCAGGGCTTTTTGCCGTATTCGTCGATACGTCGCTTGCAGCCTCATGCTCTTGGTTTTGTGATTTGCTAACCACGCGCACCGCGCCAATGCCAAGCTCGTCGAAGCCTTCTTGCTCGTCGGACTCGAAATCGTTGTCATCATCTTGCCACTGACGGGGCTCTAAGCGCTCTTTTTCCGAAGGCTTACTGTTTTTACGAATTTTCCAAATACCATGGGCAAGCACTGCGATGATAAAAACCGTGCCTCCAAGGAGTAAAAATAGACGTAATTGATCTTCCATTTAATTTCTTTCGCCCTTTGTTATGCTTCTGCGAAGGCTACAGCCTCGTCCACATCTACCGCCACCATGCGCGAAACTCCCGGTTCCGCCATGGTAACACCGGTGAGGTGACTGGCCATTTCCATCGCTATTTTATTGTGGGTGATATAAATAAACTGCACTGTTTGTGACATTTCTGACACTAAGTTACAAAAGCGCCCTACATTTGCATCATCCAATGGTGCATCTACTTCATCCAGCAAACAAAATGGTGCCGGATTTAATCTGAAAATAGCAAACACCAATGATAAAGCGGTTAGTGCTTTTTCTCCACCGCTTAAGAGGTGAATCGTACTATTTTTCTTACCAGGGGGGCGAGCCATTATCGCCACCCCAGTTTCTAACAAATCGTCATCGGTAAGCGCAAGATACGCCGAACCGCCCCCAAACACTTTTGGGAATAACGTTTTAAGGTCTTCGTTAACCTGTTCAAAGGTGGTAGAAAAGCGCGTGCGGGTTTCTTTATCAATTTTCCGAATGGCCGACTGTAGCGTTTCCAAGGCTTCAGTAAGGTCGTTGTGCTGTGTATCTAAATGTGACTTTCTTTCCGACTGGGTTTCATATTCTTCAACCGCAGCTAAGTTCACAGCACCTAAGCGCTGCAAATTAGCCTGCGTTTTTTCAAGGTCTTCTTGCCAGCGCTTCTCTTCGGCATCTTCAGGTAAGGTTTCTAGAATGCTCTTCAGCGACTGCTGCGTTTCATCAAGCTGTTCTAAAATCGTATTCGCACGTACCCGATATCCTTCAATATCAATGTTGAGTTTATCGATGTTTGTCTGTCGCGTTTGAATATCTTTACCCAGAGCTTGATGCCCTTTTTCGGCTTCTCGCAACCACTGCTCTATATCTTCAAGACTACTTTGCTTAGTACTTTTCAGCTGTTCTAATTCCGATTTGTTTTCCAACAGCGACTGAAGCTCTGCTTCTTGAATTTCTTCAGGAGACGTCAACTGTGTAAGTTCTTTTTGTAATCTTTCTTTGTTTTTTATGTACTCTTCACGCTGCTGAAGGTTACGTGTAACCTGTTGACTATATAAATTTTGATGGTTCTCAAGTTGCTGCTTCTTAAGTGCAAGCTCATGATTTTGCGATGTTAATGCATCAACTAACGCGCGTAACTCTGATGTAGTTCGCTCATTTGCATCGCGCTTAGCGTTCACATCGTCAATGTGTACTTCGTGTTCAAGAATTTGTGCCTCTTGAAGCTCTAATTTTTCCGAAAGTTGGGCTAGTTGCTCTTCTTCTTTCGCTAACATTAACTCTTGCTTTGCTAACTCGTCATTAAGTTTGGCAGTGCGTGTTGACTGTTGCTCTTGCTGCATTTCAAGCAAAGAAAGTTTATTTTTAAGCTGTGCGCGCTGGTTTTCTTTTTCACCCAAGGCGCTCTGAATAGCCTGCTTTTGCGCTTCGCTCTGTTCAAGTGCCTGTTTGACGCGCTCTAGTGAATGCTCAATCTCATCTATAAGGCTTTCAGTTTCTTCAATGCTGTCTACCAGCCCCTTAATTTTGTTCGCCCGCTGCAAAGCACCGTCGCTTGCTTCGCCAGGTTTCACTACCCACTGTGAGCTTGCCCACAACCCTGAAGGCGAGATTGCGCTAGTAAACCCCTTGGCTATACCTTCAGGTTCTTCTTCTTTATCAAGAATGCTTACAAAAGCACTTTCAATCGTTTCCGCAAGTTCGTCATCATTGCTACAAAGGTAAATGTCATTAAAAAATGCGGGAACACGCTGTGTTGACGATTCATAAGTGCTAGATTCAGTTAATAGAGCGTGTGCTAGTGAACCCGATTTGGCAGTGCTTACAAACGCCTTATCGGTAAACACTTTAATGCCGCTTGGCAAATTATCTTGGTTTTGAAGCAATGCCTGTATGTCATGGCTTTTGGCAACAACGGGGTCTTTTGCGTGTTGTAAAATCGATTCTACACAAGGTGCAAGAGTTTGGTTAGAGCTAAACTGCTGCCACAGCTTTTCTATCCCGTTTAACGTTACGTCTTCATTATTTGAAGCATCTTGTTGAAGCGCTTCTAGCGCAGCTTTTGTGGACAGTGCAGTTTGTAACTGGCCCTGGGTATCACGGCGCTTCGCTTCTATAGCGTTGACTTCGCCTTGTTGCTGCGACACCTTTTGATTGGACTCTTGAAGTAATTGCTTAGCTTCGTCAATGTCTAAATCAAGTTCGCTACATTGCTCTTCTAAAAGTGTTATCTGACTGGCAAAATCTTCTTCATCTAGCTGTTTTAGCTCGTCTTGTAGTTCGCTGATACGCTGAGAAGTGCGTAACTGCATGCTCATAGTTGACTGAATTTGGCTATGGCATTGCTGAACATTCTGACGAAGTTGATTGTAGGTTTGTTCTTGCGCTCGCGCTTGTGCGTTAAATTCTCTTAGCGCTTGTTCAGCGTCTTCAAAACGCTCTTTGGCATGCGCTAACTCTGCTTCCTTAAGGGCAAATTCAGGCTCAATATTTTCAAGCGCCTCGTTTGATACCGCAAGCGCTTCCTGTGCCTCGTCAATAGAGTGGTTAAGCAATTCGTGTTGCTCGCTAATTCGTGCTAACTCTTGCTCTACCTGCCCTTTGCGTTGTTTTGCGTGCAGCGCATTTTGCTCTAGTCGTGTTATTGCGTTACTGGTAGTAAACAGCTGCTGCTGAAGATCATCTATCGTTTGTTTTGTTTCCAGCTGCTTGGTTTTGTACGACTCAAGCCCCGCTTCATCGCCCTGTAGTTGAGCCACTAAGTCGTCAACTTCTAACTGCAGTGCTTGCTGCTGTTTTTGCAGCGCTTCAATATGTTCACTATTTTTCAGAAAACGAAGGGCTGCTAACTGGCCTTTTAGCTCTCTGGCTTGTGCACGTAGCGTTTTGTAACGAGTAGCCGCGGCCGCCTGACGCTGTAATTTTTCGAGCTGCTTGCCCAATTCATCGCGCACATCATTCAAGCGTTCAAGGTTATCTTGCGTGTGCCTTATACGGTTTTCTGTCTCTCTACGGCGCTCTTTGTATTTTGAGATACCCGCGGCTTCTTCTATGAATACACGCAAGTCCTCTGGTTTTGACTCGATAAGCCGCGAGATCATACCTTGCTCAATGATGGCGTAAGAACGGGGGCCCAGCCCTGTTCCTAAAAATAGATCGGTGACATCACGCCGGCGACATTTAGTGCCGTTTAGAAAATAGGTAGAGGTGGCGTCCCGTGTAACTAAGCGTTTAACAGACAGCTCATTGTAGTTGGCAAATTCACCCGCTATCCGCCCTGCACTGTTGTCGAAAACAAGTTCAACGCTACATTGCCCCACTGGCTTACGAGACGAAGAGCCATTAAAAATCACGTCGGTCATTGCATCGCCGCGTAAGTTTTTGGCAGAACTTTCACCTAAAACCCAACGTACAGCATCAATGACATTCGACTTGCCGCAGCCGTTAGGACCTACGATGGCGGTCATTTCGCCGGGGAATGGAATAGTAGTTGGCTCAACAAAGGACTTGAAACCCGCGAGCTTAATCTTTTTAAGCCTCACACATCATCCCTCTTAAACACAAAGCTGCACGCGGTATCGCCTTGATATTAGCCAGAAACCAGCTAACCATCGGCTGAAATAGCAGTTGAAGTAGAAATGATGCAATCACACGGAAGATTCTTTTGTTATTATGCTTCGACTCTACCAAATCTAACAGCTTGTAACAATTACCATTTCACTGAGTTAGGCAGAGAATAGGCCAAGCGCGTATGATAGAGCAGATAGTTAACAAACACAGCGTTTCAAACGCGAAGGAGTACGAATGAGTTCAGGCGGTGTACATTATTTCTTTGAAGGCTTTTCGCTTATAAAAACCAAAGGATTAAAGCGTTTTGTTTTTGTACCCCTAACAATAAACTTAGTGCTTTTTTCTGTGGCTTTTTACTTCTTATTTGGCCAAATAGAAATGGGTATCGCTTATGTGATTGATCTTGTACCTGAATGGTTAGGCTGGATAAAAACAGCGATCAGCTTTTTCTTGTGGCCCCTAGCAGTCATCAGCGTATTGCTCATTTTCGCACTCATCTTTGGTACACTGGCAAACTGGATAGCTGCGCCGTTCAACGGTGTATTATCAGAAAAAGTAGAGCGTCACCTAACGGGTCAAGATTTAGGTGACGAGGGTGTAATGGCTTTAGTTAAAGACATTCCTAGAACTGTAGGCCGTGAACTTACCAAGCTCGTTTGGTATTTACCTCGCGCTATTGGTTTTTTGTTATTGTTCTTTTTCCTACCTATTATCGGGCAAGTCTTGTGGTTCTTATTTAACGCCTGGATGATGGCAATTCAGTACTGCGATTACCCATACGACAACCACAAGATAGATTTTACGCGCATGCGCCTGCACCTTGGCGAACACACAGGGAAAGCGATGACGTTTGGAATGATGGTGAATATATTCTCACTTATTCCCGTGGTTAACTTTATCGTTATGCCCGTAGCAATTTGTGGTGCAACGTCTATGTGGGTAAGAGAGCTTAAAGACACACTCGCCAAATAGTGGCGAGTGCATTGTTTTAGTAATGAGAGCTGCGGTTATTTGCCACCAGTAAACGCTTCGTATTCAGCTAACCAGTGTGCGGCTTCTTTTTGGTTGCCGCTATTGTGGAACGCCTGGAAAAAATTCATTGAAATAGGTCGCTGGGCATTTTGTTTTTCCAGCTGCTGCTGCCACAGTACCAAATATAAAGGCGGGATCACGCCGCTATCGTGATGTTCCATAAAGGTAATTCTGCGACTGGGCTTATAGCTGTTTTTCCCCAATACGGTGCACGTCTTGGCGCGTGCAATAATGGCTGCAGGATCTATCTCTAGCCAATTTTCAACCGTTTCGTGAGGTGCGTACCAATACTCAGAGTCTACGATTAGGTTTGGTGGTGCAAAATCGCTTATTCCATCTTCATCGCACAGCCTATTCGCCATGCCCTTGCCAATAGGATATTCGTCAGCGAAGCCTGCGAAGTGCGCTAGCTCATGAACAAACACTGAATAAGCGTCACTGATGTCTAAGTACATTACGCCGTTTTGAACATTTGCCTTACCCTGCTCTGCCACTACTACTGCATGACTAAATTTCTGCTTTTTCGCAATGCTTGCCAAAGGAGTAATACTACAGCCTAAGATCCCAGCGTTCTTATAATCCGGATCGCAGCTTAGTACATCGGGTTTAAGCCAAATAGGCGGGGCCAGGCAAATAGAAAGGTTCTGCAGGCGCTTGTCGTCATTGAATGAGTTATAAAGACTGTGAGCACGCATGATAGTAGCTAAACTGGTAGCAAAAGGCTGAATACGCTGAAGGCATTTCCCTTCATTCTCCCAGTTAAATGAAGGAGACTGCTTTAGTGCTTGCTGTATAGAATACGGCGTGTAGAGATTGATGGCCTCTAAGGCTTTTTCCGCTTGAAGATGCCCTTTCTTCGCGGCAAAGCTAAAATGCTCCTTAGCCTCAGAAAATTCCCCTTCGTCCCACAGAAGGCGAGCATACTTAAATGCACTTTGCATGTCTAAGGTTGCTGTTGCTGCGAGCAGTGGTTTCGCTAATTGTTGCTGCCCGTGTAGAAGATACCAATCGGCCAATGCGGCCTGTGCGGGTACGTAGTTTTGTGAAGCCGCGCGTACCAGCCACTTCTCACGTTTTTCTGGCGAATCGGTAGACATTGCAAACGCAAGCTGTGCTTCTGCGACCTCGCCGAGCGCCGCTAAGCGCATAAAGCGCTGTGACGCACCTTCTTCACCTAATATTTGGTACAGCAGCCATGCAGCGTCTGCGTTTTCAAGATTCACTAGCTTCTCTAGAAAATAGGTTGCAGTGGCTTCATCGATATAGTCAGTAGCAATGAAGCCTGCGTTATACGCACGCTCAAATTCACCGAGCAAGCGTGCCTGTGCATTTTCACTGCCCTGCTTTGCAGCTAGCCAAAGTAGCGCTAGTGCGTCATGCTTAAGGTGATAGTCAGAATAATCGAAACGTTCGGTAATATCCGAAGTTTGAGCGTCGGGAGAAGATTCTGTGCTGTCCTGTGCCATGCCGTCGGCAGTATTTGCTGAAGCAGAGCTCGCCTTTTCAGTTGGGTCGCTATCTGACACTAGGCTTGCCGGCGTAAGTACCTTGCTTGCATTAGCAATTAGTTGCGGGACATAGCGTCCGCTATCGCCCGCAACTATGAGCAGTGCGAACACTGCTAAAAATAAGCCTCGCATAACGCTTGCTGCTTACTCTTCGCTAACCAGATCGCTGCTAGCTAGTTCACGCAAACGGTTAAGTTCCATTCGTGCGTAGCGGTGTTCAACGTAATCAAATACATTGGTGCTTAATGCAAGCTTGAAGTAATTTGATGCAATACCGCTGTTGCCGCGCTGAGTATGAAATTTACCTAAGTAAAAATACGCTTCACACAACCTGTCTGTTAACGCTTTTTGGCTTTTCACACCGTCTAACAATGAGTTAAGTACATCGTTCTCATCAACAGTACCTAAAAACAAATCCACCAGCGTAGTAGCCCAGTGCTGGTTGTCCAGCGTTGGTCGAATAGAAGCCAAGTATTTTTGTCCTTCAAGCTCTGACACGTCGTGATGCGCAAAGTAGGCCCACAGAGCGCGAAATGGATCGCTGTCATCTTTTTCAAAAAAGCGGTTTAGATCGTTGGTCGCGAGTTCGGCGCGGCCACCGTAATAAAGCGCAATACCGCGATTTAGGAACGCGAAATCATACTCTGGGTTGATTTCCAGCGTGGAGTCGAATGCGTCGTAAGCCTGAATAAAGTCGTTCTGCTGAATATAGTGAATACCCATAGAATTATAGGCTTCAGCCAAATCTGGCTTTAAATTAATGGCTTGGGTGTAATCAAACTGCGCTAAGCCCGATAGGCCCACGCTGTCGTACAACATGCCTCGTTGAAAGTGCAGTTCAGCTTTGTCTTCATCTGATAACGCAGGGCTGGTAAGCACCTGATTGTAACGAGCAATAGCCATTTCGGAACGAGGATTAATGGGCGCAGGTTCGGCTAAAAGCAGGTTTCCCATTTGTGGTCTTTCTGAAACAGGTGGTGTTTGCGCACAACCGGTTAAAATAGCAGCGAATAGAGAAAAAAAGATGAGACTAACGTTTCTGCACATGGTAAAAAAGCATTCTATAAAAAAAGAAAAAACCGCCTGAGTATTAAGTATACGCTTGTTGCGGCGCTAATGCCGCCAACCTTCTCGCATTTGATGATAAAAGTAAAGTGTATTGGGTGGTTAACACAGGTAGCTATGAAGAAAAATAATTTAGAACAACTATCACAACTTGCTTTTGACGCACAGAAAAACTCACACTCACCTTATTCCAACTTCAAAGTTGGTGCTGCGGTGCTTACTCCAAGCGGCGAAACCTTCTCTGGTTGTAATGTAGAAAGTGCTGCTTTTCCATTAGGACAATGCGCTGAAGCCACAGCTATTGGCAATATGGTCACACAGGGACACAAACGTATTTCGCATATCGTTATTGCGAGCCCGAACGACGAGTTTTGCTTTCCGTGCGGTGGATGCAGACAGAAAATTGCTGAGTTCGCCCCGGATGAAACTCCCGTAACCATGGTAAGTCAAAACGGCGAGACATTCGAAACCACCATTGGTGAGTTACTTCCAAGTGCCTTTAGGGCGCACGATCTAGACAAATAAGTCATTCCTAAAATACTGTTCGTAATCGAGGCTCGAGCGAGTTTCACCGCCCTTACCTCGTTTACGAACGCATCCAGCTAAACGCCATATAAATCAGCACATCAACGGCTTACTCGACTGTTTAATTGAAAGTATTCTTCCTTGCGCATCAAAGGCGAGCGCCACATGCGTGCCAATATCGATATCCCCTTCTATGCGACCGTTAATATTTAATGATGCGATAAGGTTTTCAGAAACCACAACTTGCTGATTTTGGCAGCTCACCAAGAGCCAATACCCATTTTGCGCTGTAAGCGTGGCTGGCTCTAACGTAACTGCTCTAGCGACTAAATTGCTTTCAATATATTGTTGAGTATAGGCATTAAATCGCGCTTTATAATCAGTTCCGGCTTTACCAGCTAGAAGCTTATCTTCTCCTTCGAATCCGTGATATTGAACAATGTCTACACGGTGTGCTGCCGTCTGTAATGGCGACGAATGGTTACGTTGAAATGTTCCTATATTGTATACGCCCAACATTGCGACAATAGCAAATGCCACAGCCGTGAAACGTAGGGTTGAAGAAGCGAAGTACGCTCGAATATTAGCAGCCGTAGCAGCAAATACGCGTTTTATTCCACTATCACTTTCTATTGCCTTGTTGTACGCGAGAACCCTTTCACGAATTCGAGCATTAGCCTTTTCGCTCATTCCATCATTTTGCTTTTGTACCTGCTGGCTGCGTTTAAACGCATCTTGTAGCTCTTTATCTGATGTAGACATGATTACAGTTTCTCCAGCATGGTTTTAAGGCTGTCTTTGGCATAACGTATCCGGGTTTTAATCGTTTCTTTTTCAGCACTGCAAATAGTGGCGATTTCCGCTAATGAAAAACCTTCAAACTGTAGCGAAAGCGCCTCTTTCTGTTTGTAGGGTAACTGCTGAATACATGCCTTAAACACGTCTTTTTCTATCCCTTTTGCTACGTCATCCTCTACCGAAGACTGTGCATTTTTAAGTAACTCACTTAACGAAAACGATTCAACTGCCTCGTTGTTATATTCAAGCTTGGCGTTTTTTCTGAATTCATCAATAAGCGTTCGCCTACCAATAGTGAACAGCCAAGCCTGAAAATTATCGCCACTTTTAAATAAGTGACGATTTTCGATAACTTTAATCCAAGTGCGCTGACACAAATCTTCTGCAACAGTGCTATCACTTAACACCTTCAAAAAATAAAATAGCTTATGGCTGTGTAAGTCAAACAGCGCGGCTAACGATGCTTCATCACCTTTTGCGCTGTACCGCAGCATTAGCCTTTCGCTGACTCCCAGCACTTTTTCGCGCTTGCCTTGAAACAGGCTTTGCAAGCTTGCGCCTATACTCATAGGCAGTCCTTATTGTTCTAATTTGAAATCTAATACTACAACCATACCTGATTGACTAACAGGTTTACCGCCATTCAGCTTGGGTTTGTACTTCCATTTTTTAAGCGCTCTGCGCGCAGCTCTATCGAACACGCGCTTGGGCTCTGAATCTAGTACTGTAATATCAGACACTGAGCCACTAGCACTTATCGTAAACCCTAGCTTTACCCAGCCTTCAATACCGTCGCGACTGGCCTCAGGTGGATAAGTGGGGTCTACCCTAAATTGGGGTGTGGCTTGCATATCACCTTGCGCACTATTTAGGTTAATCGACAAATCTAACGCAGTATTAGGTATGTGCGTTTTTATCTCAAAGCCTCCTGGGCCTTCATTGGGCTCAGGGTCAATCTCAATAACTTTTTGAGGTGGCGTTTTAATTACCTGCTCAATTGGCACCATTGGTTTTTTAGTGATGGTTCGTTCGTCTTCAGGTTGGTAAATGATCGGCTCAAAGAACACCGGTGGGGCTTCGCTTATGTTTACTTTGTCTTGCTTAATGAGCTCTGCCATTAATACGAAAAGTCCTGCCGTAACGGTACATCCAGCAATAGCAATTGTGGCCGCGTTTAAAGCACGTTTAGCGAAAGGCGCTTTTTCAAACGGTAGTACACTTTGGTGTGTTAAGTGCTTTGGGTTGGCGTTTGGTAAAATTGTTGTTTGCATAATGTTCCCCCTTTTTTCACTAAACGGGGGAACTGATATAAAGGGGTGAATAAATGTGAACGTTTTTATTTAACGTTGACGTTTTACAATGAACGAAAGGTTAACTTTTATTTTGGTTACTCGGCTTTTCGCCTTCACGAGTAGGCTCTGCAGACGTCTGATTGGCGCGGTTTTCTTCTTGGCGTTTATTCAGTTTAGCAGCGGCCATAAATCCAATAAAAAATATGGCAAAAATAACAACGCCCACCCAAATCAATACATTAAAAAGAAAGTCCATATCATTCCCTAATCACAATTTCGTGAAATAACTTTAACATTTATTTGTTTGAGTAGGTTAATTAGATCACCACTGTAACTACGCCACCAGCTTAGTTATTCAGAAACTTCAACACCAATAGCCATAACAGACTGTCCGTCTTTGATGGCTGGCATTTGATTAACCATCATAGCCGTGCCATCAACGGGCGATTTAATGGTTTCAACGAGATTTCCAAAATAGTCCGTGACCGCACCTACATCCTGTCCTGTCTTTACTTTATCGCCTATCACCACAGAAGCTTTGAAGAACCCGTTTTTTGAGCTCTTTGGATATTTGATTGTTTCATAGATAACTGGCTCGGGGTGCTGCTTTGGCGTCTCTGGCAGCATTTTCAAAAAATACATGGCGTTTTTAGCCACATCTAGCGCTTCTGCTATTGATTCTTCATCTGTCTGTGCCAAATGCCCAATTTCAGTCGTCAGTCCCGGCTTTCCTCTCGTCATCGCTGTGTTAGGGTATGAAATTGAATTGTTGGGATCTCTTGGGCGGTCGCCATACATAACGATATGCTGCATGCCCGTGGCTTTGGCAAATTCAAATGTTAACGCATCAAGTTCTTCGTCGCCCACAAAAGGAGAATACACATGATTCAGCAACGTTTGGTTTGCGCTACCAGAATGCATGTCGATCAAAAAATCTGTTTTGCCAATAAACTCTCTGGTTAGCAGCTCCGCAATCTGTTCTGTTGGTGTGCCATCAACGCTCCCTGGGAATTCCCGATTTAGGTTTTTCTCATCTTTAGGGTTCAACGCGATTCTATTTGCGTGAAACCCATCTAAGTTTGCCAAGTGCAACACAACCAACACACCGCTCATCTCTTTAGGATCAATGCTTTGCTGTAGTTGCTGCAACGCATACATAGATGGAAACTCATCGCCATGAATACCAGCGGTAAGCAACAATACAGGACCGTCACTTTTTCCGTTAACAACCGTCACTGGCAAAGTTATGTTGTTTTCTTTAGCAAGATATGACGTTTTCTGCCCCGTTTTTGTTGTCACCCCCATTAATTCATAGGGCGCATTTGCACTAACATTGAGGCTAAACGCACAGCATAGGGAAACAACAATGGAGGCAAGAGGATTTTTCTTAAATAGCATAGCTGACAACTCATGAGAAAATAGCGCACTAGTAAGCCAGAACGTTCCAACTTAATCAATAAAGAGTATTTTAAAACACCTTTGCAAAAAAATACCCGCTATAAAGCGGGTATTCTCGATTGGTAAATTAGCTTGCTCGCGCGGGCTCCAGTTCGGGGTGCGTGTTCTCTACGTGATGCTTCTCTCGTACAGGTTTTACAAGTAAGTTAGCAATAAATGCCAATACCAATAAGCCAGCCATTGCATACATAGTGGTATTGTAGAGCGTAGAGGTTGGGTCTACCGTTCCGGCTGGCGCAATTTCCAGCAAGCGTGCAACCGTTACCGTTTTTGCTTCTACCAATTTTTGCAAGTCAGTCATTGGCGCACCGAACTTACTTGCAAACGCGGCAGGGTCGACTTTTGCCGCTAAATCGGCAATTGCATTCTCTACTGACATATTGCGCAAATAAGTAATAGCGAATGGCCCTAATACGCCGGCAGTAGACCATGCTGTTAGCAATCGGCCGTGAATGCCGCCTACATGTAAGGTACCAAACAAATCTGCCAAGTATGCAGGAATAGTTGCAAAGCCACCGCCATACATTGTGAAAATTATCATTGTTGCAATGTAGAACCCAATTAACGCGGTGGTGTTCCCCATTCCAGCCCAGAATGGGATAGACAAGTAAAGCAGCGTACCTATTACGAAAAAGCAGTGGTAGGTATTCTTTCTGCCAATGTAGTCAGACGTAGAAGCCCAGAAGAAACGCCCTACCATGTTAAATACCGAGATCATCAATACATAGGTACCCGCAAAACCTGCGGTAACAATGGCTAAGTTTCCAAAGATCTCATTGATCATGGTCTTGGCTACACCAATAACGCCAATACCCGCGGTGACATTGAAACATAATACTATCCAAAGCAACCAAAATTGAGGTGTTTTAAGGGCTTGATCAATATGGACGTGATTTTTCGATACCATTCCTTTCGATGATGCTTCAGGTTTAGGCTGCCAACCTTCTGGTTTCCACCCCTCTTTCGGTACGCGATACTGGAAAGACGCAAACATCATTACAATAAAATAAGCGATACCAAGGGTAAGGAAAGTCGATGCCGCACCAGTTTCGCCCGTACCAACGACATAAACACCGGCTTCGCCACCGAACGAGGCCGCTTGATTTGCAGAGGCAATAACCACTTCTACTTTTCCTGCTGCCGTCTCTGCAAAACGACGCCCTTCTTCGGTAACCAGCGCAACCATGTTTTCTGCACCTAAGTATTCTGGCGCTCTTTGAAAGGTTTCAAGCAGTGCACTAATAAGCGGAGCGCCTATCATTGCACCTCCACCAAAACCCATAATTGCGAGGCCTGTCGCCATACCTCGTCGATCGGGAAACCACCGTATGAGTGTTGAGACCGGTGATACATAACCGAGCCCAAGCCCGAAGCCGCCGAGTACGCCGTAGCCCAAGTACAGCAGCCAAAGTTGATGGGTAGAGATACCTATCGAACCAACAATAAAACCACCGCCCCACAAGAAAGCCGCAACCACGCCTACAAAACGAGGCCCTACTTTCTCTAGCCATTTACCCGCAAATGCGGCAGCTAAACCAAGGCAAACAATAGCCACTGAGAAGATCCAAACAACCGAAGATAAACTCCAATCGTTAGCAGAAGACGCAACAACGCCCAAGTCTCGAGTTAGCGGCGTGTTGAAAACTGACCACGCATAAACAGACCCGATACAAAGGTGGATTGCGATAGATGCTGGCGGAACCCGCCAGCGGTTATAGCCATCTGGTGCGACAATGTTTTCTTTGCGTAAGAAAGCAAGCGCCCCCGTTCCTGAAGTTGACATACATTTTTCCCCTACATGTATTGTGCGCGTTTCTATGCCGCTTTATTACTGGGGGTGTATGGCTCCCATTATTGTATTAAATCAAAGGTATAGAAACGAAGATGTGTACGTAAGCCAGCGTTATCCTGACCTTTTGTTATACTTAAGTATAACGACACTGTCGCGCAACTTAATTTTTACTTAACGTTTACATATAGAGTAAGACTTTAGTCTTATAAAGACAGTTGCTCTACCTTTGTGGCAGAGCAACAAGCGAAATGGATACTACTATTTTGCGGGTTGTAAATCTGAATCTTCTGCAGTTTCTGCTTTTTCCACGTCACCTTCAATCTGTGCTTTTTGCATGTTAGAGATGTTGTTAATCAATAACCAAGTAACTATGGCTAGTGGAATGGATAGGACCTCAGAAACCTGCGAAACCAGATTAACATTCATTATTTCGGAGATTTCTTGTGCCCTTCTGGACATACGAAAAACGACCTGTCCAACCACACTGTTGGCGATCCAGAAAAACCACCATATGCCTAAAATAGGGCCTGCTTTTTCTAACTGCCAATTGTTAGGGTTTTGGCTGGCTTGCCAAATCTCTTTCATCGCTTGATAAGGTTTCCATAACGACACAATAGGAATGAAATAGAAACCTATCGACCAAGCAGGTGTAAACGTCATATCTTTAGCGCCTAAATAACGCGCATTTTGGTTTGACTGATAAATCCATTTAAGAATTAAGATGCCGGAAATGATAAACACCGCCAAATACGAAAAAGCAATTATCTGCTGCCTTTTGTCATTGGACTCAGCGTCTGCAACGGCCATTTCTTGATTGAAATAAACGCCATTTTGAAAATCTGTTAGAAGTTGATACTCCATTAAGTTGGAACCAATGGCTATAAGCGCTAAAGCCACCTGTACGTACAATAAATACTTTATCCACGTAGTGAGGCGACCAGGCTCCTTAAATTCTACGTTATTTTCCGACATCTCCATTTACCTCTTTCCCCTTACTACTGCGTAAGCGTTATCTTTTGTTAATTGTTATCTGTATTGAGTTAGTTACTGGTTTATTTACTGCCTAGGTGAACTAAGCTTTATTAGCTAATAGTTCCTGTAGCGCTTTCGGCAGTATCGCTTGCGCACTCTTTGTTATGCGAGCCTCATTCTTTTGCCACCAAATTCCCGAATATACGACGCCTAAACCGATCGCTGATAGCGCTACAGGGAAAAGCCAACTATCTTCAAAAACGGTAGAAGCAAGATGACCTAAATATAAACAGCATCCCAAAGCACCAAATATGACAAAGACACGTCGAACCAACAGAGCACCAGCGCCAATCATGGCAAGGTTTATACAGAAATAGACAAATTTAGACAGTTCGCTGTCTGAATCTTGGCTGGTAAGGCCGCCCCAAAACGCTAAAACACCGAAAAGATAAAGCCAAAACGCGTAATCTGCTGTGTTTCGTGCTCTGATGTCCACCCAGAACGCCAATAGCGTCATCAACGCGCCAAAGTACATCGACACAAGTGCTCGGAATTGCCACGTGTAGCTGTTCCATAAGTCCTCATGGTCAATAACGAGCATCACAGCGTCCATACTGATATACCAGAGCGTTACCGCAATCGGCATTATTAAGAACGGGTATTTATATCGCCATGCTACGACAAGTCCAGTTACTAGCGTTCCAAGTTCCATATATAACCATAGCCATTTAATGCGGTGGTGAAACTGGCGAAAAACCGTATTGTCGTCGGGCCATAGCCCTAGCCATTGCTCCGCACCGTAGATAGCAATTGGCGTTAAACAAACTACGAACGTGGCACAGATCCCTGCTGGTATTATTAAATGCTTACGCGCAAAGGAATTGGCAAGCTTTGAGCCCACGCCAGCATAAAGCATAGAGATAAACACGATGCCGGCACCACCAAATTGCTCCCAGCCTAAATTCATAAATAGAGTCATGGCGCCAATTGCAATAAGGCCACCTAAGTAGTACAGAATATGGGTGAAGGTAAAAGAGGGAGTATGCTGATTTTCTTCTTGAAAGAAATTGTACAGAGCAATGCCCTGTTGCTCGGAGATGATATTGTTAGCTACTGCTTTTTGAATACTGGCTTTAGATACTTCCATGTACTTCTCTAAATAAGCTTGAAGAGCTGAAGATTATTACTTTACTTTGTTATGGGTAAAAAGCCAGCCTAATAGAAGTTACTCGCTTCCTTTCTCGATATCTAGTTCCGCTCTATCGATTAGCGTAAAATAGTCTTCATCAGCGTAAAGCTTTAAAAAGATAGACATTGTGATGCTTGTCATGTCATTTGCCGCCTCTTTAAACCCAGTATTAACGTGAAGATCAAAGCCCGTTGGCGATGCAGAATCCATGAACTCTTGAAGTTCAGTGAATTCTTTTATTGCGTCGGCACTTAACCCTAAAATATACTCAGTTCGCGCTGGCGTTTTACTCAGCCATCCTGACTCGGCCGGCAGTGTTTTTTCTGAAATAACCTCAAGATTATACTTAAAACTTCTTTCTTGCTCTGAGGAGCTAACACCCAAAGTAAGCCAGGTGCTTTCTGGCTTTATTTCGGCAGGCTTGTCTAAGTGAATCTTCGTAAGTAAATGATTGGGGTCAAGTTCAACAAATTTCTCCTCATCAAATGAGCGAAACTCAAGCATTGTTGCAATAGGTATATTGGCGCAACTAACTACAAGCAAAGTTAATGAAACAACCAGTAATTTTTTGATACTTAACAACAGCGGCTTCCCTTCATTGGTTATTACAAGACATGTTCTAGCCATTCTATACAGCTTTCGTCGTTTCTTTTGCAAAAGCTTTTTCAGATTTATTCCACGTTAAGTGACCAAAAGCGAGCCCCGCAATGGGAAAGATGATCATCGCAATGGCGAGTTTCCCCCAGACATTTTCGGAAGGCTCGATAAACGCCATAAGTAATGACCATAATAAACCGGTAGAGACTCCCCAGCCTAAAACGCCATAAACTAGAACGAAGCGCTGCTTTCCTTTTTCTCTTATGCTCGCCCACTTTTCTAATTTCATCGCAGATATCCTTTTTCAATACTAAGCAATCATCGCAAGACAGACAAAAACCACCACAAAGCTTAGAAAACCAACAGCAACGGTCCTTCCCTCATCACGACCTGCTCTTGGGTACTTGCCGAAGGTTAGCAATTTAATCACCACATGGCCCGTGCCCTTCAAAACGAATTCCATAAAAGCGTCTATGATAGTCCACTTTATTACTCGAAGTATAAAGCGGCCCAGCGGTTCAAATACTTCTTCCATAACCTTTACGCTCTTTAAACTAAAACCTGTTCTATAAAAAGCAACAACCACATTGCAAGAACGGCAACGAAGTTGATAGTAAACACCAAACCACGCAATCTAATATTGTCTGTAAATATTTGTACAAGACTATGCAGCACCCTGCCAATAACAAATACCCACGCAAGGGAGACTTGTGAATTGCTAATTGGCTCACCTAAGGTAATTAGCAAGGCGCAAACAGCGTGAAAAAATAACGGCCATTCAAACTGATTGCTCAGATTCGCACTTACTTTAGGCTGTATATCAGCAAACGGGTTTGAACCATCTTTGTTTTTCCCTACTCCCCATACCGAAGGCGCGCGAGCTAGCGTGAGAAATACGTAGAGCAATGCACAAAGAAAAATGTGCATAAACATAGGGGTTATTAAATTAGACATCTTGGCTTAATTATCTCGTTGTTATCAAATTTCGTCAGCTATCAACGCTTGCTCGTTGGGGTAATCAACTATGAGTCTTAAGTACTGAAGCGCTGAACCTCCTAGTGCGCCATCAATGCGCCTATCCATCATCGAAGACATAAATTGGTGGAAACTGCTGTCTGGTCTTCTTGTGAACCAAACTGGGCCAACGGTTTTATTGCCAATTTTTATATACGGAATACGAATCATGGGTTGATGAGAAAAATCACAGGCATCCTCAATCACTAACCATTCCGGGTGAGACTTAACCCATTCATCGAATATTGAAGCGACAATGAAAGAAGTCGCAACCTGACCACCTTTTAGCCCTCCTTTTTCCATCGCTTCTGTCGATGGCCATGCCGAAGCACCTGAATCTAATAACATCGGAATCCTTGTGTCATTAACTGAGATGTCGATACTTGGAAAAGCCATTGTATAGCTTCCATCCATGCCCTTTTGAAATCCCAAAGGAACCGTCGAAAACTCAGTTGATGTAGGAGTTTCATCTAGCACTTCTATTTTTTTCTCAGAGTAATTAAAATCTATTATTTTTTCAGCATGCCACCGTCCGCCTAGCGTTCCGTCGCTTTTCGTGGTCGAGCTAAATTCTTCGGATGGTACTACTTGTAATTTTCCAGCCCACCAATTATTCAATCCCGCCAAGGGAATTGACGCTTCTGGATCAAACGGAGGCATATCGGTAACCTCAATAACCCCATTTTCAGATTCTTTTTGACTTATCTCCCAACCATATTTTTCGCTAAGCTCCCGTGAGATCGCATTCCAACCACCACCAGTATCAGTAAAAAATGTCAGGGTAGTTCCGTCCGCGAGCTTAGGTTTTAGGTAAATTAAGTTATTCTTAAATTCGCTGGATAATTCTTTAGAAAAACAAATAAAAGGGATTGATAAGATCAAAAACGATACTAAATGCTTCTTCATTGGCCTTCCTTTGGCGTTGTTTTTTATTTTTTCTTGGGCAAAAAAGTAAATTCTTCTAGAACAACATAATGTCTTTGAACGCAATATTTAACATCAATAAAACAACCGAAGCGGTTCCTAAGGCCTTTTGCATATTAAGTAATTTAATTTCGGGTTGGGGTCTAGATTTAAAAGCCTCAGTAGTATAACTCACAACCTCTTTCAGACCTTATTCATTAAGTAACAAGATATTATTGATGTTATTTAGCACCTTGTATCTGCTTGACACTGCTTATAAACACTTCTGGCGAGTCAACGCCCAAATATATCGTATGCTTACCATTAATTGGTGCATACAGTTTTATGCCTACATTCGGTACGCCGGAATAGTTGAAACGTTTGACACCAGAAGCACGCCCTACAAACCTTGAGTGAGCCTCGATTTTATCTATGTTAGATACGGGAATATGAAGTGATGGATATAGCCCATAACGAACTATTATTTTGTTTCTATCAATCGAAATTGGGCGCTTAGCTACCGCTTTATACTCAGCAAAGAAAAACACTAATCCGAATAACGTAAGTCCGGTTACAACATTTGCTGCAGAACTAGACCAGGTAAAATGGAGCACTAGATGCATAAGCGGAAGTTCCATAATCATTAATGCTATAAAGCCGAGAAGATTACTTTGAGCACCGTCTTTTTTGTCGTAGTAGAAATGCTGAGTTCCGTTATAGGCTCTACTTTTTATATGCGACGAAAAGAAAGCAAAAGCCCACATACGACTTTCGAATTGAAGTAAGTTAGAAAAAACTGAGCGTCCGAAGACTCTCTCTATGGGTTTCTGAAGTGCTACATCCGGATCTTCATTTTTCGCGAGTAAAGCTTTAAATGCCAACAAGACAGTGATGAATGTTGAAAATTCCAACAGAAGAATGGTTGCCAAAACCACGTAACGACCACCTTCAAGGTAATGGAAAATTACTTTATTCTGTTCTGGGATTATTACACTGCCAATAAAGATAGCGGTACAACACAAAATTGCTGCTTTCAAACTCGCTTTTTGCTTATTTTTTTCAACGAAAAGACATAACACCGGTAAAACTATTAAGGCGTCGAGCATAAAGAGCCACTCAAAATTCGCCGCGCCCATATTATTTATTTCGCTAGGTGACGAATAATATATCCCCCACCCCACAGAAATAAGAAGCAAATAAAGGAGAGGAACTTGATTTGTAATTTTTGAAATCATTTATAATTCCTTAGTTAGGCGGTTATTTACTTTGCTCATGTTTCCAAAATTAAACACGCCCCAATTTATAGAGACGCCTCACCAAGCTCACTATCTATTCGTTTTCTGCTTTTCTTAGTATTTTAAAAATTCGGCTAATTGTGATTTCAGACAAGTTCCATTCGTAACCGTCAAAGTCAGTGGTATTGATAAATTGGACGACCACGGTATCGAGGTCTTTGTCATATTCTGCAAGGCTCTGGTAACCGATAACCAAGCCTCCATGTCCGAACACATAAGGGTAAAGTTCCGCTTCGCCTTCATTGAAAATAGCGCCGTTGTTTAGCGCTCGTAAGAACTTACCCACATCTTCTGCTGTCGCTAGCATACCGTAGTCGCGCGCCTTAACATCTTCCTTGTAACCAACGTAATAGCCGCTCATCACGTCGTCCATATTAACTTCGCTCAATGAAAAATAGGTGTTGCTCAATTCAGGCGGAAGCAAAACGTTTTGCTTAAGGTACTCGTGGTGACTGTACCCCAAAACCTTATCCATAATCTTGCGAAGCAACAGATAGTTCGTGTTGGAGTACTCATACCCATCACCTGGCTCAAAACTCGCCGGAAGATCTAGCGCAAAGTCGAGCGCTCGCTTGCTGTTTTCCGGTTCGTTTTCCCAGTAGGCAGCATTATCAGTAAAGTTAGGGATTCCTGACTTATGCTGCACCATCATTTTAAGCGTTATTTTTTCTGAATGCTCAATTCTGTCTTTGAGTTCGGGTAAATGATCAACGAGTAAATCGTCTAGGGATAGTCGCTGTTCTCGCGCCATTTTGGTGATAGCCACAGCAATGTACAACTTACTGATACTGGCAATTTTAAATAAAGAGTCGGGGGCAGCGGGTATTTTGTTATCTCTATCTTTCCAGCCTGCTGTGTAAAAAGCTGGAGGTTTTCCCGCCTGATCCACGTAAACAATCATGCCGTCAAAGCCATGGCTAATTGCCTCATCAACTTGTTCTTGTACTGTGTGTGGCAAAGGTAGGATCCAGGCTTTAACCAATATCCACGGAACGAAAAACAAGGAAACAATAGTACTGACTAGCAGAAGAAGCCTGATAATGGCTGTTCTTCGGTTCTTCGTCATTTTACCCTGCCCTTAAAGATCATCTTGTAACACTATCATTAGGTGTACGCCAACTTATTGCAACCGAAAATACAATTGTTACCTAAACGGCTATCGAAAATGAAACTTACTCATGGTACTTTCGAATTACAGCAATCTTACCGTTCTCTATTTCTAGTACTTCCATCATTACTTGACTGTATTCAATAGGCTGGTTGTTTTGCGGATGCACGCCCTTGGCATAATTCTTATACCTGATAGCAATAGCAGAATGATTAAATGTAAAAACATCTAACAGCTCAGCACTGTATTCTGTATGTGCGCCTAAATAGAACGTCATGCCCTCTCTCATTTGCTCCTTACCGTCAGGTAATCGCGTATCGTCTATCACCCATGGCAAATGTGAATGACCAACATCATCCGCGAGCAAATTTAAGTGATTTTCAAGCTCAACTTTTGTCGCGCCAGGGGCCTGAGTAGCAACCATTGTGTCGAAGTACTGTTGGGCAAGCTGCTTAAGATCTAATTTAATATCTTCAGCCGATACCGTAGCTGACACTAGAAGTGATAATGCAAGAAGTAGATTTTTTTCACTAGAAACTCCGTTTCACCTATTTCATATATTAACGAATTTGCCTAACTTGTCTCGGTTGGGACATTTTGCGTAATCATCTTTTTATGACCATGGTAGCTATCATAAAACTGCTTATGTGCCGCATAAGAAAATGTATCGTTTCTTTCTGAATATTGCCCAATCCAGTAAATAAGCATTGCTAAGTTGTCATCTTGGGCTTGCTTTGTTTTGTATTTATGGGGCTCCCAAGGTCTCGCCTTTGCGTTTGAAATGCAGGTTTCAATGGATAAGTTCATAAATATAATTTCAGTAGACTGCTGTTCTACAGTTTTTAGTAAGTCTGTATAGCAGCCTTCAATTACCCATTTGTCGTTAGAAGAAATAAAAGCCTTTATCTCTTCTTCAGACTCATCAATAGGCTTTCGCTCAGGAGTGCTAGTAGGTTTCCACGCTAATGTATCTAGATCTAAATGAGCCAAACCTTGTGTTTTGCATAAATGCTGTGCCAGCGTAGATTTTCCAGAACCAGAGTTTCCAAATATTAGAATTTTTGCCAAAACCACCCTCCTTAAATCAACTAATAAAATGCTGAACTAACAATGCGTTTTAAAGGACCTGTAACAGTCCACCGAAACGTAGCCAGAAACTACCAAAAGGCCATTAAAAGTGCACTAGCGCTTAAAGTTTTAACTGTGAAGAACCCCAACCGCGTTAACTTGTTAAGTGCGATGTAAATAATTATTAAGCTCATCGACTAACTCGAGTGCTTCGCTTTTCGTTAAGTAAGGTACTTTTATCGTTCTGGCCCAAAAGAAACTTTTACCTGTTTTAAAACTCACTTCTGAAAAAGGCATAGCCAATAACGTGTTATCGTTTCGGTTTGGGATGGGAGTTAAAAACTCTACGTCTCGATACAATGTTTCACTGTCTGGCGCTTTAACCTCACCTTTCACTTTTGCAGCAGCTATCAAGCCACACCATTTGTGGGAAAATAAAACAATGTCGCCTATATGAACATGGTGAACAAACCTTTTGGCGTCTCCAGACGACTATTATCCATCATCGACCAAATAGAGTCCTCATTCCAACTGCGATTTGTATCAAATAATACACCTTTTACATCACTTGGGTTTTTGTGCTTATCATAGGGAAGCGCAAAGAACTCAAAGTACTTTTCGCCAGCAAGTTCATAAATTCTATAGGGCAAGAAATCGATGGATATACCACTTTTCTTCCAGTAGTCGACGGAAGATATTAATGAGTCATCCGCTGCACTGCCGATAACTAATAAGTGCTGTTTATTATTAATTTCTTTAGGCTCTAATTGGTGCTTAAGACTAAAAGCCTCTCTGTGTGCTTCAACTAGCGACATGTCGCCTTTGCTATATTCTTTGAACTTATTTTCTAATTTTTGATAGCTCCATTGACCAGCATCTTGCGCATATCTCAGCGCTTGATGAACAGCATCTTTCCCGGCAGATGCACGCTTTAGCTCGAATATAACTAATTCGCCACTTTCATTCAGTGCATATATGTCAGCTTCTGCCTGCTATTGTCGTTCTTGAAACACCGGCATCAATCTAGCGTCTTCAAATAAGACGTCTAAAATACTGTTCGCAATTAAGTTTTCTAGATCTTTCTCTAATTTTCCAAAGCTAGAAAAGTCTTTGAACTCTACGGGTTCCAACTTTTCAAATACTTCTGCTTGTTCTTCTATTTTGTAGAGCATGCTTTGCATTCCTTTAAGTGAATAACAGGTAACAGCTTTGATACAGCCTTTTGCGGCTGCATCAAAGCTGCGATGTTAATTGACTTGTTGTATCTTACTTAACAGCCACTTGATAACTTCAGTTTTACCTACAGGAGAGTAGCGACTTAAATGAGGTAGGCCTTTATGCTTCATTACTACTATAGAGAACGCTTCCTGGTTCCTCTAGATATTCAGAAAGCGCTTGTTTAGCAATAATAGGTATCTCATTTTTGGTCATTTTTGCCTCGAAAAAAAATAGAAAAGTTTAAGCAGTACAAAAAAGCTATCGCAGCACGTTCTTCTTCGCTCCAACTAACTAGTCACACGGTTATCGTATGTCTTTATATTCAATTTTAGTTGCTGCGAATATGTTTTGAGTTTTGCCGCGTTGCCACTTGGTATTAAAGACAAGACGAACGTGTCTGATCCATCGTCAATGCCAATAATTTCTAACCCCATGCTTTTTGCACAGGTTGAGAATAAAAAGCCAGATTCACTAGATTCTAAGTAGTAAGATATATTGAACTGAGTTTGCATCATATCGTCCGCCAGCTGGCTCGATATGCTGCAAGTAGAAAGTGCATTTTTAGATAAATCGTTTAATAAATCGAAGACATGTTGCGCATCCTCTCTCCAATCTACAATCACTACACGGTTGATGCTTTTTAGACCTTCTATAATTACAAATGTAAGGTCAAATGAATTTTCAAAGGCTCCATCAAATCCGCTTTCTTCTAGTCCGTCTTTGTGTTTTAGTTTGTATGCATTCTTATCAGAAAGGTAAAGTTTAACGTCATTTACAACGGTTTGATTTCCATTGCCGATTATCTTCGCTAATGCAATTTCTGGGGAGTGGTTTTTCGGCTGATTTTCATTACAGCCTATAACAACAAGAGCAGTTATAACTATCAGTAATCTCTTCATCATTCCTTGATTCCAACTTGGTTTTATCCACTACAGTGGGCTTCCATATATAGCGGATACCGACGTAAAAATAACGAGTTAGACAGACCCATAATGTAGACCCTTTTAGACAAAGATGCCTGTCTCATTTTGTCCTGTGTCTTGCTTAGTCCTCGCTGGCACAACAGAGCCAGCGTTTAGTTTCTAGAATTCAAAGACTTTCAGATTATTGACGAGAACAAGTAGTTTTAGAGCCCCCATTTTTAGTTAATAAAACCCTTTCATCCAACTGTATGATTTCTGAACCCGTGGCGGTTCCAATAAAGGCTTCTTTCAATTGTTGAGGAAATTGTTCAGGTGGTAAATTGCGTCCATCTACAATAAAACGGGTAATAGTAAGCTTAGTAAATGACTCAAGTAATTCGTTTTTATTGAGCTCCCAAGTGCCTTGAGCTATAACATCGAATTCAACCTCTGTACCCGACTCTTTCATACTCATTTCAAGCATCACGTTTGAGCTGCCATTACTTACATACTCCACACTCCCCGTGAACTTGACGCCATCGTCTTGTCCATTACATTCCCAATGGCCTTTTAATAATTCCTGCTGACTTTTCGAGCAGCCTGCTAACATAATTAAACAAGCCATAAAAAAAGCGTTAGTCTTGCAAAGTGTCATAGTAATATCCTTTTATTGGTGTTCTGACAGATCAGTAATAATTATGGCAGCTTAAAAAGACTTTATTGAATTTTTTTGGCGCAAGAGAGTGAGTACAACAACGTAAGCAAGACAGACATAATTCGAAAACACCCAAACTGTCCCTTCGTACACTTTCTTTAATCTAAATATCCATCCAAACTGCTAATCGAGTTAATCAGAGTCGGACAGTCGCAATGCCTAAAGCCCGAAAGTCTCAAATTAGTTTATCGGATACGCCCTATTACCACTGTGTTTCCCGCTGCGTTCGTCGTGCTTTCCTATGTGGCGAGGAAAACGGTAGAAGCTTTGAGCATCGTCGCCAATGGGTAGAAGACCGTATTCATATTTTAAGTGAGGTTTTTGCCATCGATGTATGCGCTTATGCGGTAATGAGTAATCATACGCATCTGGTATTACACGTAAACAAAGAGAAAGCAGACGCACTGAGTACAGAAGACGTGATTCAACGTTGGCATAAACTGTACAAAGGCACATTAATCTCACAGCGCTACTTATCACCAGATTTACGTAAAGAATTACATGAAACCCAAATTAAAACGGTTGAGTTAACGGCTGAAGTATGGCGTAAAAGGCTATTCGATATCAGTTGGTTTATGCGTGCACTGAATGAATACATTGCCAGGGCCGCAAATAAAGAGGACGACTGTACTGGTCATTTTTGGGAAGGACGGTTTAAGTCACAAGCGCTATTAGATGAGTCAGCCCTTGCCGCCTGTATGGCTTATGTTGATTTAAACCCAATACGAGCAAAGATGGCCAAAACTCCTGAAACATCAGACCATACCAGTATTAAATACCGTATTAACGCAGCCAGGCTGGGCAAAACACCTAAAAGACTTATGCCTTTTGTAGGCAATCCAAGACAAGAGATGCCACACGGTTTACCTTTTACTCTTCCAGACTACTTACAGCTTGTAGATATAACCAGCCGATATATTCACCCAAACAAGCGTGGCAAGGTTCAACATAACCTACCCCCTATTTTAGAGCGTCTCAATATTGAACACGAACATTGGATAACATTAACCACGCAATTTGAAACCTGCTTTAAGCACGCCGCCGGCAAAGTAATTCACCTAGAGCAATACGCGCAGAATCAACATCAGCAACGGGTTCAGTGCCGACACAGTGCGATGCGATTACTCGGTTAATTTTGCAGTTTAATTGAGAGTAAGACCGGCACTATATGTATACATCTCTACATAACAATTCCGGGCTTGTTAAGAACCTATTTTTTGCAATGCGCATCCCTATGCGTATACTTAATATGTAGAACAATTTGGAGTGATAGCATGCAAGATTTATATGACATCCATGCCCCAAAAAAAGCGACTAATTTAAGCTTAAACAGCGATTTATTGCAAAAAGCTAGAGACTTAAAAGTTAACCTGTCTGCAACCTTAGAACAGGCACTTAAAGACAAGTTGAAAAGTGTTGAAGATGAAAGGTGGAAAAAAGAAAACAAAGCTGCCATAGCTGCGTACAACGAGTTTGTTGCTGAGAACGGCAGTATAGGTGATGAGTACAGGAACTTCTAATGGCACAGTTTGATGTTTACAGAAACCCAAGCTCAAAAACTAATAAAGCTTACCCCTTTCTTGTAGATGTTCAAAACTCTGTAATTGACCAATTAGCAACAAGGTTAGTTGTACCGCTGACAAAGAATACGACTAGAAATAATCTTTATATGAAAAATCTTACGCCGGAGATAGAATTCGAAGGCGAGACATACCTATTCCTGACTCAACAACTGAGTTCCATACCCGAAGATGTGCTACAGGACTGCACCGGTTCTTTAGCGCAATCCCGCGAATTGCTAATAGATGCAATAGACTTTGCTATTACTGGAATATAGCCTTTCTATAAGAGATTCTGACAGGTGGGCATAACGACGTAATGTCGCTAGAAAAGTAAAGCGATGAGCTAGTACGAGACTGTAACTAATTTTGTGTAACTGCCTATCTCAATTTACTCTATAGAGAGTTAAGGATAGGCAGATGAACATGA
>NZ_JAYMEU010000016.1:0-111725 GCF_037029575.1 Alteromonas sp. CH_MED4-4
CCAAAGATGAGTAATAGATCAAAATGGGGGATCGGTGTCAAGAAAAATAAATCAGTTAATTAGGTGCGGAATGACGGTTACTGTTAAATACGACTGGCTATACTTCCCGACATGCCTGCAATAAGCTATGCTGTTGATACTAAAAATCAACTAGTTATACCTCTAGGCTGCTATCTATCATACAACGAGCATACAAAAAGTGGCGTGCAAAAGCATATGGCTGAATCAAATACGTTATCTATAGTTTGTGAGCAATGCCATACTCAGGTACACATTCCCGCGCTAGCACACAGGCAACGGGCCGTGTGTCCAGTATGTAACCACACACTAATATCTCATCGCGATGGCGCAAGCGAAAAGTTGCTCGCTTATACCTTCAGTGCCCTGATATTTTTATTACTTTCGTTACCTTTTAACTTTCTGACATTTAAAGCAAGCGGTCAAAAGCACAGTATTGACTTGCCCACCGGTATTACCGTACTCATCGAAAACGATTATTTATCACTAGCGATAGTAACCAGCTTAGCAACATTATTGCTGCCCGGAATGGTACTAGGCGGCCTGCTATTGTTATCGTTAGCTCAAATACAAAACCGACGCCCCTTTTACTTGCCGCGGCTTTACAAACTTGTGAAAGCCCTCTTACCGTGGAGCATGGCAGAAATTTTTCTGGTTGGTACCTTGGTTAGCCTTATCAAAATTACCGAGTTGGCCGACGTTTCCATAGGCCTGTCATTTTACGCATTCGTTGGCTTTTCAGCGTTCACGGCTCTTTGTATATCCCAATTTGATCCCACACGCTATGCCATGTGGATGTCTCAAGGCCAACCACCACAACCTAAACCATTGTGTGAAGCGCAAGCGCGAGAGAGTATTCAGCGTACGTGGGCGTTGTTGATCACTGCTTGTATCTTATATATTCCTGCTAATGTATTGCCAATTATGTATACTGAATTTTTTGGCCAAGAGACGCCCAATACCATTATTGGTGGTGTCATATCGTTGTGGGAATCGGGCTCATACCCAGTGGCGATAATTATTTTAGTTGCCAGCGTGGTAGTGCCAGTGGCAAAAATTATCATTCTTGCTTGGCTCAATTTTTCCGTACAGCGAGAGAAAACCACTTCAAAACAATTACGTATACGTTACTACCGCATCACTGAGGCGATAGGCCGCTGGTCGATGATAGACGTTTTTGTTGTAGCAGTGCTGGTATCCCTTATTCAGATGGGGAACACCATGTCTATTTATCCGGGCCAAGCGGCACTCGCCTTTTGTGCCGTTGTATTTGTAACGATGATAGCCGCGATGACGTTTGATTCGAGGCTAATTTGGCAGCAGTGGAAGCAATTACCATGACCACAAACGATCCGAACATTAATGAAGCTAAGGTCAAACCGACCTCGTCCATTTCTCGCATTTGGATTATCCCAATTCTTGTTATCGTTATTGGTGGCTGGATGGTGTACTACCAATGGAAGAATCAGGGCCCTCTCATTACGATAGAGCTGCATTCGGCAACAGGTATTGAGGTAAACAAAACACCAATAAAAGTGCGGGACCTAGATATTGGACAGGTAAAAAAGATAACGCTAAAGCCTGACTTAAACGGCGTACTTGTCACGGCCAGAATTGATGCTAGCGCGGCCCATCTACTCAATGAAAATGCAAAGTTTTGGGTTGTCGCCCCCCGTATAAGTTTTTCAGAGGTTTCAGGGCTTAACACCCTCTTGTCTGGCAGCTATATTGCCATGTCAGCCCGTGATAAAGGCAAAGAGCAACTCCATTTTACGGCACTTGAGCGCCCACCGGTTACGCCTCCTGGCACTCCAGGGCTTCATGTTATGTTAAAAAGTGACGACGAATTTGCCTACAAACCTGGCGATCCCGTTATTTATAAAGGGTTTAAAGTTGGCGAGTTTGAAGACGCTACCTTTAATATTGAAGAACGTGTGGTGTATTACGACGCATTTATTGAAGCGCCTTACCATAAACTCATAACCAACACGACACGTTTCTGGGATGTCAGCGGTGTTAAATTGTTGCTTGAATCGAACGGTGTAAGCATTGAAACAGGCAGCTTGGAAACCTTATTAGCAAACGGTATTACCTTTGGGATCCCTGACGGCGTGCCAAAAGGTGAACAAGTGCTAGATAACGCCTTTTTCACAATTTATGGGGATAGCACATCCGCCTCAGATGCACGTTATAAAGTCGCCGCTGAATACTTGCTACTTATCGATGAAAGTGTGCGAGGTCTAACCGTTGGCGCACCGGTTGAATACCGTGGTATTGAAATTGGCAACGTAACTGCTATCAACTCCTTCCCTGCTTTAGATGGCAACATTTTGGAGCGAGATTATCCCATCCCCGTGCTTATTAATATTTACCCCGGTAAAGCAAGGCAGCCAGATACCAAAGAAGGCCTTAGTGCAATAAAGCAAACCATTCGAAACTGGCTAGAAAGAGATCTTCGCGCATCGCTACGCATGGGTAATGTATTAACAAGTGGTTTGTATGTAGATTTACAGCATGTACCTGATGCCGACAGTAACGGCGGCATTGAAGTGATTAACGGCTACGAAGTAATTCCTACTGTTAGTAACGAGTTCACGCAATTGACGCAAAAGGCCGACGCAATTTTAGACAAAATCAATCAGCTTCCGCTTAAGGAAATGGTGGAAAATGTGCAGTTAGCCGTTGAAGACATGCGTTTAGCTGCTGAGTCTGTGGAAACGGCGAGCAGCGACTTTGATGTACTTATCGCTGATATTGATGCGAAAGCATTAAATAGTAATCTTAATCAGGTTCTTGTTAGCCTTGATGGCCTGCTTAAAAATTACAGCGAGGGTGGTTTTAACCAGTCTGAGATAAAAGAGACCGTTGATGCGCTGCAAGAAACCATGCGCAACATTCAGCCTTTATTGTTAAAGCTAAACCAGTCTCCGAATAGTTTAATATTTTCAAAGGATGATGAAGCGGACATTCAACCTAAAGCGAAGAATTAGCGCAGTAGAGTCAAACAAATACGCGGTTAATTTTCGAGCAACAATGGCGTAAAAAATGAATGCTCTTTATCCTTGATAATTAGCCGATATTAAGAAAGTAATACGCTACAGTGAATGTCAATTGACAGTATTGCCATAGCGAAACATCCAAAAACAAGGATGGAAGGAATAAATAGAATGATACAGCAGTTTAAGGTTTTCCCATCTCAACCTACAGGTAAAGCACTGTTTATCGGTGTATTTGCGCTTTTCACCTGCGTATTATCGGCGTGTAGTAGCGCGCCTCGTTCGCTGACATACTACTTACTTCACACCACGGGTGACAGTGCATATACCGTAAACAAAGCATCAACGGCTGTTGTAATAGATAAGATAACCCTACCGGAATATCTCAAACACCGTGGGCTTGTGTACCAAACCAGTGACACCAACTTGCATATCTCAACCAGTCACTTATGGGCCGAACCTGTAGACGAAGGGCTTACTAAGGCGCTAACCAGCGCGTTAGCATCAAAGCAAGTGTCATTGCTTCGCCCCGATCACTACGCAAGTGAAGAAGCCATTCATATGGCGTTGCACCTCAATGATTTTGTCAGCACCTATGAAGGGGAAGTTATTCTATCTGGCCAATATGTGATTACTCACGTGGAAGGCCAAACGCAAAGCTATCCATTTTTATTCAAAACGCCCCTTGAAGATGATGGATTTTCTCCAAGTATCAAAGCAATGAGAAATACTATCCAACAACTCGCAGAAGATATTAGAAAAACTGTGACAAAATCTGTTTAATCATGTTCGGCGCTCTCAAGCAATACGTATTTAGTGGCGTAAGCCGTCACTACAAGGATGAAACCAACAGACGCATTATGGTGGTGAACCTTTTTGCGGCAGTGGGTATGTCTATCACGTTCTTGCTTGGCTCTAGGGCTTTTATTGACGGTGAATATTCTCTTTCAACTACGCTCTATACTGCCAGTGTAGTATTTGCTATTTCACAGCGCTTACAAGTTCGGTTTGCGTCAGCCAAAGCTCGTACATGGTCTATAACACTTCTCATTATCTGTTTAATGGTACTGACTCTCCTGCTGCTGATTACCGGTGGAAAAGACAATACCGGTCCCCTTTGGATTTACTTGGTGCCGCCAGTCACTATGTTTTTTGCAGGCTTTGTCAGAGGCCTCATCGCACTTATTGCCTATACGCTAGTTAGCGCCATCGTGCTGTTCGCCTTCAATGACGCTTCATTTGTAGCAAACTACACCTACGCGTTTAAAACTCGTTTACTGTATTCTTTTTTAACCGTTTCATTTCTGTCGGCGTTTTATGAGTACAGTAGACAAAAGAGTTACGACACAGCACTTTATTTAAGTGAGCAGTTTGAGCGCCAGGCCAAGCATGACCACTTAACTCAGTTATTAAACCGGCGAGGTGCGCAGCAGTGTCTAGAGCGCGAGTACGCAAGAATGCTGAGAAGCAAACGTAAATTTTCAGTCGCCATTGCAGATATTGACCGCTTTAAAAGTATTAATGACACCTTAGGCCATGAACAAGGTGACGAGGTCCTTCGTCAGATTTCAAAAGTGTTTAGTTCTCGTCTGCGAGGACAAGATATTCTCGCACGGTGGGGTGGCGAAGAATTCATGTTCATCTTTACCGATACTGATGAAGCGGGTGCTGTAAATGCCTTGGAAAATATTCGAGATATTTTGAACAACGCACCGCTTAATATTAACGGTAGCGAGATCCAT
The DNA here is from genome assembly GCF_037029575.1 of Alteromonas sp. CH_MED4-4. NCBI lineage: Bacteria > Pseudomonadati > Pseudomonadota > Gammaproteobacteria > Alteromonadales > Alteromonadaceae > Alteromonas > Alteromonas sp. CH_MED4-4. The sequence continues at coordinate 4,757 of NZ_JAYMEU010000016.1, forward strand.
GTAACGAGTAGTTTCGGGGTGAGCGAAGTAAATCCCGATATAGATATTTCCTGCGCCGTTCGTCGAGCAGACCAAGCACTTTACTATGCCAAAGATAATGGTCGAGATTTCGTGTGTGAATTTTCGTCGTTGAGCTCCCCCTCTTTTTCGGAAAACTAAACCAATTTCCCTGTTTAAATCAGTACGGATAACTGACTTTACACAAAATTGACTCATGTTTAGTTACATTTGCGCTGTATTCCTGAAACACTTTAGCGCTACACTATGTAAAGTATTCGCTATAAAAGTAGATTTAGCCATGAAATGGATGAAAGTTGCACTGCCTATTGGTGTTTTATTAGTAGGCTACTTAGGTATGAAAGGAATCGAAGCCTCTGCCTCTGATAATACTATTACAGAAGAAGTTGATACCCGCCCAACGGTGACTATTGAAGCTTTATCGCCAGAAGACGTGCGCGTTCAACTTACCTCGTATGGCGAAATAACGCCCCTTGAAACCACAAACCTTGCAGCTCAGGTATCGGGAGAAGTTGAGCGCTGGAACCCTAAGTTTGTGAGCGGCGGTCTGGTTCGACGTGGCGAAACCTTATTTGAAATAGAAGCTGACGCATATGAAGCGGCATTGTTGCTGGCTGAAGCTAACCTCGCTAGCGCGCAAGCACAGCTTATCCAAGAGCAAGCCCAAGCTGATGTCGCTGCCAAAGAAGCGAAAACGATGCCTAACGCACGGGTTACTGACCTTTACCTTCGCAAACCTCAAGTGATGAGTGCGCAAGCTGGCGTAAAATCAGCTGAAGCGCAGCTTAAAATCGCAAAGCGTGACTTAGACAACTGTAAGGTAAAAGCACCATACGATGCACTTATAGTATCTAGAGATATCAGCACTGGTGACTATGTAACTCAAGGCACGCCAGTCGCTGTCATTAACAACATCGAATACGCTGAAGTAACCTTCCCTGTAGCCGGCTTTGACCGTGTTTTTCTAGCAGACAACACCATTGGTAGTGAAATCGCCATCGAAGTAGATGATGTGCAGGGCGCTACTGTAAAAGGTACCATTCACCGTGATACGGGTGTGGTAGATAACACCACGCGTATGAGCTATTTCGTTGCCCGTATTGAAGATCCTTACGCCATCAATTCGTCGAAGCCTATCGTAAAGTTTGGTTCGTATAGCACAATCGCATTTGAAGGAAAAACCCTTAGCGACGTATACCGCGTACCTCAAGAGTTGGTAACCAATCGATTGTTGTGGACGTTAGATGACGAAGACAGATTAAAATCGCAAAAGGTTAAAGTTGTTCGCGAAGAAAATGGCGACTTCCTTATTCAAGGCGATTTCAATGCCAAAAAAGTCGTGATGAGTTTGCCCGAATATCCTCAAAACGGTATGCCTGTTAAGGTCATTGAGACCACGACCGAAATTGTGACAGCAAAAGCGAACTAAGGAGCTGTCATGGAAAACCACAACGATACACAAACCGGCATTATTTCTTGGTTCGCCAGAAACTCCGTGGCCGCCAACCTACTGATGATTTTTATCATCATCATGGGGATAGCGAGCTATTTCACTATTCAGCGTCAGATGTTTCCAAACATCGAAATAAACTACATCACCGTTGAAGCCAACTACCCTGGTGCTTCACCTCAAGAGATTGAAGAGAGTATTTTCATTAAAGTTGAGGAAGCAGTAAAAGACATTACTGAGATTAAGCGTACGGTTTCACGTGCATTTCGCGGTGGCGGTGCAGTTACACTGGAAATTGACACTAAAGCTGAATTAACAGATGTACTTGATAAGGTGAAGCTTCGCGTTGACAGTATTGCCACCTTCCCCGCTGGCATGGAGCCGGTTAATGTTTCCCAAGTAGAGTTCCAGCAGCAAGTTATTGAAATGCCTATTGTCGGTGACTTGCCTTTATCAGAACTCAAAGTGCTGGCAAAAGAGGTGGAAGATGAGCTTCTACAACTTGGCTCTATCTCTTTGGTTGAAGCCAATACGCCGGACGATGAAATTGCCATTGAAATTAAACCTGATACGCTTAGGAAGTACGGCTTAACTATTGCCGATGTCACACAGGCAATTAATAGTTACTCTGCCAACATTTCCGCAGGTCAGCTTAGAACTAACTCAGGTATCGTATCGGTACGTGTTGAAAACCAGTACTACAGCGGCGATGAGTTTAAGCAAATCCCTATTAAAATTGGCACAGGCGGCGCTAAGGTAACCTTGGGCGATGTCGCTTATATCAACGATGGATTTGTTGAAGGTGAACGCTACTTTAAATACAACGGCATGAACGCTATCTACATTGCCGTTAAAGCCACTAAAACCCAAAACACCATTCCTGTAGCCGAAACCGTAAAAGCCTATATTGATCAGAAAAACGAAAGCCTTCCTCAAGGAGTAAGCCTAGAAATTCTGGTTGATATGACCTATTACCTTAACGCTCGTTTAGACATGATGTTGTCGAACCTGGTTCAAGGCTCAATTCTAGTGGCGCTAATGTTAACCCTGTTCTTGCGCTTTAGGCTTGCCGTGTGGGTTATGGTTGGTTTACCGGTATGTTTCCTTGGTGCCATGATGCTAATGCCTTTGTTTGGTGTAAGCATAAACATCCTTTCGCTGTTCGCATTTATCATGGTACTGGGTATTGTGGTTGATGATGCGATCGTTATTGGCGAGAGTGCTTACACCGAAATTGAAAGCAAAGGTGGCGGTGTTGACAATGTAATCCGCGGTGCCAAGCGCGTAGCTACGCCCGCCACATTCGGTGTTTTAACCACTATCGCCGTGTTTGCTCCGTTTACGCTAAGCAGCGGGCCTGAAGGCGCGTTCTTCTATAATATCGCTGTTGTCGTAATCTTGTGTTTAGCATTCAGTCTAGTTGAATCTAAGCTCATTCTGCCGGCCCACTTAGCCCACACTAAATTTTCCCCAGTTAAACAAAATAGCTGGCGGTCGCGTTTTAACAAGCGATTCTTTGCTTTTGTTAACGGTCCTTACAAGCGTTCTCTAGCGAAAGCGATTGAATGGCGCTGGGCTGTACTCATGATGTTCGTCGCAATGCTAATGCTAAGTATGGGGCTTATTGGTGCTAATTACGTAAGAATGGTCCCCAATCCGAAAGTACCTCATGACTTCCCAAGCGTTAAAATAGAGATGAATGAAAACGTCTCAGATTTAGCAACCATTAACGCGTTAAAAATTGTTGAGCAAACAATCTTAGACGTTGAAGAACAAATCATCGATGAGTTTGGTCAAGGCATGATAAGAGACCGCCTGGCGTTTAACGATGACAGAACTGAAGGCCGTATTTTAACGCCGTTAGTTAATGAAGAAGACCGCCCTATTGACACGTTTGAGCTTGCTCGTCGCTGGCGCGAAGCCATTCCTGAAATTACCGGCATGAAATCATTTACCGTAGTTGATGACGTAAACGGTGATGGTGATGACGGCGAATTTGGTTATTTACTCTTTGGCCCTGATATCGACACCCTAAACGCAGCAGGTCTTAAGTTTATTGAAATGCTGCAGCAGCAAGAGGGCTTGTTTGACGTTAGCTCAACTATCGACCCTCCAAGCAAAGAAGTACAAATGACATTGCTTCCAGTTGCGTACGACTTGGGTCTTACTTTATCTAATATCGCTTCTCAAGTAGGTGCAGGCTTCTACGGCGGCGAGGCACAACGTGTTATTCGAAACGGTGAAGAAGTGAAAGTAATGGTGCGCTACCCAGAACTTACCCGCGAACGCTTCGCCGACTTGAAGTACTCTTTGATCACCACGCCTAATGGTCAGGAAGTTATGCTGGGTGACGTTGTGGCCTTAGAGGAGAAACCAGGTATAAGCTACATTCGCCGTGAAGGTGGATACCGTAGCGTTTACATTTGGGGCAATATCGATGAAGAAAAGATTGAGCCAAACGAAGTGGTCACTGAAATTAGAGAGAAGCTACTTCCTCAATTAAAAGAGTCGTTCCCGTCGGTTATGACTGAACTTGGTGGTGACATTGAGGAGCAGCAAGCGCAACAGAATGAGCAGATATTGTTTTTCTTAGCTGCCATGATCATGGTGTATATCCTTCTTGCTGTACCACTTAAAAGCTATGGGCAACCACTTATTATCATGTCGGTTATCCCGTTTAGTTTTACAGGCGCAGTCTTCGGCCACTTTGTGCTGGGCTTAGACTTATCTATGATGTCTAACTTTGGCCTAATCGCTGCTGCGGGGGTTGTTATCAATGACTCACTAGTCATGACTGACTTTGTGAACCAGCGCCGTGCACAAGGCTACAGCATTAAAGAAGCGGTGACCGAAGCTGGTACCGCGCGCTTCCGAGCGATTACGTTAACCTCAATCACTACGTTTGTGGGCGTACTGCCCATTATGTTTGAAACAAGCCTACAGGCAGCGTTTGTTGTACCAATGGCTGCAGCACTCGGCTTTGCAGTACTTTACGCTACGCTTGTAACGCTTATATTGGTGCCGTGCTTGTACTTAATATTGCTTGATTTACGTGGTCCGTTTACGTTTATTAAGCGCAAGATTGTACGCAAAAAGCCTACTAAGGATAACGACGGCAATAGTACTTCACACACACATGTACCTCAGCCAAGTGCATCGATGGACTAGCTTTTATCGCTGAGAAAAGCTACAAACACCTAACTGTTTTAAAATGAGCCTTTATTGGCTCATTTTTTTTGATTATTTATGATGGGAGTCACCATGAGCAACGCCATTTCAATAAGACCCGCCACGCCTGAGGATATTTCACAAATTCGCCAGTTCATTCTGGAACTTGCTATTTATGAAAAAGCAGAGCATGAAGTAGAAGCAGATGAAGAAGCGCTATTAAAAACATTATTCGGAGAAGGCGCAACCGCGCATTGTGTAATGTGTGAAAGCGATGACGCACCTATTGGTTTCGCTGTGTATTTCTTTAATTACTCAACGTGGCAAGGACGCAATGGTCTCTACCTTGAAGATTTGTATGTTTCACCAAAATCACGTGGCCTGGGTGCAGGGAAAGCGTTATTGCAACACTTAGCTAAAACAGCGGTAGAAAACGACTGCGGGCGTTTCGAATGGAGCGTTTTAGATTGGAACAAACCAGCTATCGATTTTTACGAGTCACTTGGCGCTAAACCAAAGAGTGAATGGTTAGGCTATCGTATGGATGGACAGACACTTATCGACTTTGCAAAGCAAGGCGAATAGAGCACAAAGCCTCTAAATACAAAGTGCAAAGATAAAAAAAGCCACTCGCTTTCGCGAATGGCTTTTAAACAATATTTTAAAACTGACGGTTAATTTAGAAAGAACCAATCAGTGATAGACGCGCATTAATTGGCGCACCTACTGTTACCTGATGCGTAGAGTGTGCATTCGGGAAGTAAAGCGTATCAGTCAAGTTTTCAACGTTTAACTGAAGGCGCATTTTGTCGCTAAGCGTGTAGTAAGCAGACGCATCAACACGCGTATAGCTAGGTAGTACAGGCGATGAAGCACTTGTCGATACCTTACTTTCGTCCTGATATGTAGCACCAATGCCGAAGCCAAATACTTCATTCACTTCGTAGGTTGTCCACACAGACATCGTATTTTCAGGCAGCTCACGAAGCTCTACGCCACTTGCGTTTTCGCCGTCAAGGTTGCTGTAGTTTGCAGTAATATACCACTTGTCTGTGATATAACCTTGCAGCTGTAGCTCAAAACCAGATACATCTGAGTCAACTTCAACAAAGCTTTCAGGGTCATTCGGGTCGTTATCCAATGACGTCTGCTCGTTCTCAAAGATAGCTGCTGTAAAGCTCATGCTGTCGTTGAAGTCCCACTTAACACCAATTTCTTGGTTCGTGAACGTGTCTGGATCTAGCGCGTTTGCGTCGCCATTAATATTCGCATATTGCTCGCCGCTGCGTGGCAAGAATGACTCACTGTAGCTAGCGTATATAGAGATATTTTTCTGTGGCTTATACACTAGGCCTGCACGCGGTGACACTTCTTCGTCTTTTCTGCTGCGTGTCTCTAAAACTTCAGGGTCCGCGTTGAATACTTCAATATCGAAGCTGTCAAAACGTGCACCTAGTACAAGGTCGAAGTTGTCTGATAGTGCAATTTCATCTTGAACATAGAAAGAGTATACATCCAAGTCTACATGCGTATCGTCGTTCAAGTCAGAGAAGTCTGCTGTAACTGTTACGCCTTCAGCATTTGTACCAGTTAAACCACGGAAGCTTAACGGACGTGAAATATTAAACGTTTCTCTATCACCGTCAGTGGAATCAAACACAGGGTTGTAACGATCTTGGTTTGACTTGGTATTAATAACCTCACCACCGAAGATAACCGTGTGCCCAATGCTTCCCGTTTCAAATTCGCCAACTAGGTTAGAAGACAAGATCATGTTTTCACGCTGCGTAGTATCAACGTATCCGTCTAGCGTTACTTGCTCAGTCTCAGCGTTATAACCTGCCGCATAAAAGGTCGAGTAAACTTTGTCATAGTCACCGTAAAAAGCGTTGAAGTTACCTTTCAGGTTATCTGAGAAAGTGTGCTCAACGTTTGCACGGAACACGTCAGCGCCCAATGTTTGGTAATTGTTATCTGGATCGCCAAACACGATTTCTTCAAACGCTTCAACTGGCTCGCCGTTGGCTGTTGGCACACCGCGGTCAATAAAGCGCTCGTGGTCGATATATTCATACGACACATCAACAATTGTGTCATCGCTTAACTCAAAGCGTGCCGTTGGGTTGAAGCCGTAACGATCTCCGTAAAAGAAGTCGCGATGATTATCTAAGCTTTCGTACATGGCGTTAATGCGCAGGGCCGACTTATCGCCCGTGTCAACATTGGTGTCTAACTGTAAGTTGTATGCACCAAACGTATTAGCAGATACGTTGTAGTTTACAAACTTATCGCTCGTTTTCGCTTTCTTAGATACACGATTTAAGATACCGCCCGTACCACCGCGACCGAATAGCAATGCATTTGGACCACGAAGAATTTCTACCTGTTCAACATTGTAAAGTGCACGGTAGTATTGAACGTCATCACGGTTACCATCTAAGTAGAAATCTGCAGTAGAGCGCACACCACGGAATACTACCGAGTCGCGGTGACCTTCACCTTGCGATGTATTAACACCTGGTGCGTAGTCAATAATTTGTCCAATGCTAGTAATACCGCGAGCCGTTATTTCTTCAGCCGTAATAATCGACAAGCTCTGTGGCACGTCGATAATAGGTGTAGGGCTTTTAATTGAGTTGGACTGGTTAACCGAAAGGTACTTCCCTTTCACCGTTAGTCTCTCAATATCTTCCATATCAGCAGCAAAAGTTGCTGGGCTTAGAATTATCGCAGCAGCAATACTCGTAAGTTTGAATTTCAAAATTGCTCTCCAAGTGTTCTGTAAGTGTTGTGTGTTTACTTTTAAAAATCTGTAAAACCCTATTATCACGACCCGGCTTTCTGCCGAACTTTGCAATTGCAAATAATAATAGTTGTTATTTTTGGTCGGGATATTATAAAAATTTAGAACAAATGACGAGAGCAAAAGCGACAAAATTTAAAAACTCTTTATAAATTTTCTTAATTTATTAGATGAATAAGACTCAAATTGCACCAAAATAGACTAAAGAATAAGCAGGTGAATATATTTCGTACGATTGTAGAGGAGCATATTGCAGGTGTCGGAGGACGAGCGACAGGGAGAACAAACAGCTAAGTGAAAAGGTATTTACTGGCTACATCATCTGAAGTGTAGTCCGTTTGAATCAAGAGGGATCTGTGAAGTTAGCGCGAAGACGGATAAGCGGAAAAAATGTTTGGGAAGTAAAAGTTCAATGGCCCTTCAATACTGAAAGAGCCTTGAACAAACTCATTGATATAGCCTGCCAACTACACAACAGCATAGCGGCTTAAAATCAAAGCCACTGTGTGTTTTGCTAAGCTCTTCTTATCGTTATCGCTGAGGGAATCTTCAATTTTGAACAGCTGAGGCCAAAAGCACTGCCCTTTTACTAAGCTATCAATTTCATCGACAACCCGATCCAAGTCGTCAAACGCGAGTTTATTGTCGGCTTTGGCATCCTTTAACCAGCGGTGCATAGCCGTCTCTTGGGCTTTTAATTGCGCAACTTCATCTTTTAGCTTTTCCGGCTCGTAGAAGAAGTGGCCAATCGCAACCCGAGCTAAATCGAGGTGTGATTCACTCACCATAAACTCAATGTCTTGCAAAATAAGGTCTTCTAGCTGCTCGTCTAGCGGAAGCGTAGCATCGTACTTTTTATTAATATTTAAAATAGCCGTTTGCCACTGCTGCGTAACCAAATGCATCACCAGCTCTTCTTTTGTAGAAAAGTGATTGTACACAGTGCGCTTTGACACATTTGCCAGTTCAGCCAGCTTATCCATGCTTGTGCCGTTAACGCCAAACTCTTGGAATGCCTGTGTTGCCGCCTGAATAATGGCTTCGCGTTTGATGTCGCTACGCGTACGTGTGTTGCCTACCATATGGAAATTCTCAAAATTAGTTATCCGCTACATTAACCCGATCATTTTACACCGAACAGTTTACTTTTCAATGTGACCGCACTAAAATGCACTCACCAGTTTACTTTAGGTAATGACTATCTTTGCTGCCGTTGTGCATATCATCACTACCTTGGTTTACACATCTATACTTTAATTACCCTGACTATGGATTACATACACCTATGTCCATGATGCGATTCTCTCACATTTTATTTTTAAGCGTTTTATCGGTTTCCACTTTAAGTGCATGTTCTTCCGAAGAGCCTGCCGAGCAACAAGCAAACGTTGCACCTCGTTATGTCAAACTCGCTACGGTTAGCAACATTCCAGATTTTGACGAATTCACCTTCCCTGCCGTTGTATCGGCAGTGAAAACCGTCGATTTAAGCTTTGAAGTTTCAGGCCGCCTTATCCAGACCGACTTGGTGACAGGCAGTGATATCAATAAAGGCAAGTTACTGGCCACTATTGATCGTAAACCATTCGAAAGACGCGTGGACGAGTCTACGACACGACTTGATCAGGCTAAACGAGAGCTTGATAGAATTGAGAAAATGTTCGCTCAAAAGCTAGTTGCACAGAGCTCTCTGGATACTGCAAAAACATCTTACGAACTAGCGGTTATCGACTTAAAAAATGCAGAGCAAGATTTGAGCTACACACAGCTTTATGCTCCTTTTGATGCAAAGGTATCTCAACGACTTGTTGAAAATAACAGTTTTGTTGCCGCAGGTACGCCGATTGCTCGCCTGCAAGATGTGTCTAAAATATACTTCAACATAAATGTTCCTGAGCGCTTACTTACTGCCAATATTGGCCGTGGGATAAAACAAGCCAGCGCCACATTAGCCACCAATCGCAGCCAGTGGTACCCGGTGAACTATGTAGAGCACTCTACTCAACCCGACCCTGTGTCGCAAACTTATGAAGTGGTGTTTGCCATGGAGCCTCGCGAAGAACTACCGTTAACGCCAGGCGCCCGCGCAGTGGTAAAAGTCAGCCTACAAGGTAGTCTGTATCCAGAGGGCTTTGTTGTGCCTGTAAGATCACTTGTGGGTAACAAGGACTCTGGCTTTGCCGTATGGGTATACAACGAAGAAACGAATGCAGTAACAAAGCGAGCTGTAAATGTTAAGCATATTGAAAATGAACTAGCAATTATCGAAGGTAAAAGCCAAGGTGAAATCACTCTTGGCCAGCAAGTGGTTGCTGCTGGAGCAACACAAATGCGTGCAGACATGAAAGTACTTCCTTACCAAGGAGAGAAGTAATTTATGGATATCGCACGCTATTCAATTGATAAGCCCGTCAACATTTGGCTAATGGTAGTCATCCTGCTTTTAGGCGGCATTTTGGCTATGAGCAAAATTGGTCGCTTAGAAGACCCTGCGTTTACCATCAAACAGGTAAAGGTATACACCAACTATCCTGGAGCCAGTGCTGAAAAGGTAGAACGTGAAGTCACTGAACGCTTGGAAATTGCCATTCAGCAAATGCCGCAGTTAAAGGAAGTGACGTCAGTTTCATCGCCGGGCCTTTCCGAAATTACCGTTGAAGTTAAGAGTACTTACGACAGTAACCTCTTACCACAGATATGGGATGAGTTGAGAAAGCGACTTCGCGACACCGCAAGCTCGTTGCCAACGGGTGCACAAAACCCAGTGGTATTTGATGATTTCGGTGACGTTTACGGGCTTTATTACGCGTTAAGTGCACCTGATTTCGATACCCGGGAGCTTCGAGAATTCGCCCGAATTATTCGACGTGACCTGCTTACTACAGAAGGCGTTGCCAAAGTAAATGTCACTGGCGTTCAAAAAGAACAGATAGTGGCCTATATCAACCCTTATCAACTCGCGGGCTTAGGCATTTCATTTCCTGATCTCGCCTCTCTTTTTGAAGACAACCTGCGCCCGTTCAACGGCGGCCGTATTAAAGTTGACGAAAAAAATGTGCGCCTAATTGTAGAGCGCGCGCCAGACAGACTAGAAGAAATATCTAATCTGTCAGTGGTAGTGCCTGGCACAAACCGTTCCCTTCGGGTTGCTGATATTGCCACGCTAAAGTTAGAGCCTGCCGACATACAGCCCGTTCATGTACGCTACAACGGCGAAGAAGCACTTACGCTTTCAGTATCAGCGTTGACCGACGTTAACATTGTTGATGTGGGCGAGCGTGTTAACGCAAAAGTAGAAAAGCTGCTTCAAGAACTGCCTGTCGGTATTACGCTTACGCCTATTTACGATCAGGCCTCAGTCGTCGACGAATCGGTTACTGGCTTTATAAATAACCTCGTTATGTCGGTGGCGGTTGTTACCTTAACGCTATGTTTGTTCATGGGATGGCGCTCAGGCGTGGTAGTTGGCTCTGTGCTACTTGTCACCGTACTAGGTACTATTCTAATCATGTGGCTTATGGATATTCAGCTTCAAAGGATATCACTTGGTGCCATGGTTATCGCCATGGGTATGCTGGTAGATAACGCTATCGTAGTTGCTGAGGGGATGATGCTGCGCATGGCCACCGGCTCTACAGCCAAAGAATCAGCCAGCTTTATTGTTAAGCGTACACAGTGGCCTTTACTTGGCGCAACCGTTATCGGTATTGCGGCTTTTTCAGGCATAGGCCTTTCAAACGATGCTACAGGCGAGTTTCTTTATTCATTGTTTGCCGTAGTGTTGGTTTCCCTCATGATAAGTTGGGTATTAGCGGTAACCTTGGTGCCCGTGCTTGGCGCGTATTTTTACCGCAAAGGTATTGGGCAAACCACAGGTAACGAACTCTCTGCATCGCAACGCTGGTTTAAGCGTGCACTTTTAGGCGCACTTAAGCTTCGTTGGGTAACCATTGGTGCACTGTTTGTTATTACTATCGTGGCTTATGGAAGTTTTGGCATGGTAAAACAAGGCTTCTTCCCTCCGTCAAACGCGCCGCTGTTCTTTGTGCATTATTGGGGCCCGCAAGATAGAGATATACGTGCCACTGAAGTCATTGCAAAAGAAGCTGAAGCTCGTATTTTGGGAATGGAAAACGTCACGGCTGTAACCACCTTTATAGGGCAAGGCGCCGATCGTTTCACCCTCACTTATGCACCTAAAAGTGCTAACGAAAACTATGCCTTTTTCATGGTTCGTGCGAATGAACTTGATAATATTCCGGCTATTCAAAGCGCGCTTGCGAGTAAGCTTACCGACCTAGACTTCGACGCTAGCTTTTATATGGAGCGCATGCAGTTTGGCCCCGGCTCTGGTGCAAAACTTGAGGCCCGTTTTTCAGGCCCAGATACTGAAATACTTCGCGAACTGGCGGATGAAGCCAAAGCACTGCTTTTTGCTGACGGACAAGTGAAAGACGTTCGACATAACTGGCGTGAAAAAGGCTTTGCTATTAATACGCAATTTGACAACTACAACGCAGGGATTGCTGGCGTTTCGCATAGTGACTTTAGCCAGACTATACAGTATGCAAGTAGCGGCGTTCAGCTAGGTACGGTGCAAGACGGTGATTATGCTTACAACATTATTGCAAAGATGGGTAAGGCAGAAGATACCGAGCTTCAATCAATACGTGAATCACAAGTATGGTCTACGCAACAGCGCCAATATGTGCCTTTCACGCAGGTATCTCAGGGCTTGGAGTTAATGACCGAAGAAATGCGTATTCACCGTCGCGACCGCGTTCGCACCATTACGGTAGAAGCTGAGCCGGGTGACGATGAAACTGCTGCCAAAGCGTTAGCGAGAATCCGCCCACTTATTGAAGACATAGAACTTCCAGCTGGATATTCATTAGAATGGGGCGGCGAATTTGAAAGCTCTAGCGATGCACAAAAAGCGCTGGGCGCTGGCTTGCCTGCTGGCTTCCTAGTCATGTTTATTATCTCAGTGTTGCTATTCGGTCATGCTCGTCAGCCGCTGATTATCTGGCTTGTAGTACCTATGGCTATTGTTGGTGTAGTCTCTGGTCTATTAGGTACCGATATGCCGTTTGGCTTTATGTCGCTACTCGGCTTCTTAAGCTTGTTTGGCATGCTTATTAAGAACGCTATTGTACTTATTGAAGAAATTGACCTTCAGATAGAAGAAGGCTTAGCCATTCGCCAAGCGATTGTTGACGCTACGATCAGCCGTGTACGCCCTGTTTCACTGGCGGCGGTAACGACCATTTTAGGTATGGCGCCGCTGCTGTTCGACGCCTTCTTTGCCGATATGGCAGTGACCATTATGGGTGGCCTGGCCTTTGCGACGGTACTTACACTTATCGCTGTGCCCGTACTCTACAGTTTGCTGTTTAAAGTCAGCTACCGCAAAAGCTAACGCTTTAAAACTAACGGTCTCTTTACCGCAATTTATAAACGCAGGTAGAGAGACCACTCCCCTTTAAAGCGGTGTTCACTATTAATAACATACGAGTACCGACCTAACGCTTTGCCTCTACCCTACTTTGCATAAACTTCATCACATCGCGCCACGACACCATTCCTACTGGATGCCTTTTCGTGTCGATAATAGGAATGCAGGAAATTTTATGGGTATTAAAAAGCTCAATAGCCGAATAAACAGAGTCACTTGGGTTAAGTGTAATGACTTCACGAGTCATGATTTGGTGCGCTTTTTTATCCAATGTAGCGCGATCAAGCTTTCGTTCGCTTAGGGTATCTACAAAAGGACTAATCGATTTCATCAAGTCTCTGTCAGATATAATCCCCTGCAGCTTATTGTCATGCACCACGACCAAATGATGAAACCCCGTAGCAGCAAAGAGCTCGCGCAATGACTGTAAACTGTCATCCATGTGCACGCTAACCACCCGCGTAGACATAATTTTAGCAATGCTCATTAATACTCCTCGTTAATTCCAGCGCTTGGGCTTTAATTTAGTTATAGCAAGCACACGACAATTGTACTCAACATGGGTTTAAACATAGCGACACCTGATGAGGCGTTCACATGTTACGTGTACGGATTTTCTCCCATTGATACGGCCACACAGAACAAGCGTAAATCCAGCTCTAGTTGATGATAATCTGGCTCCATATAGCAGCAAAGTTTATAGAAGGCTTTATTGTGGTCTTTTTCTTTAAAGTGCGCCAGTTCATGCACTACAAGGGCTTTTAACAAGGCCTCTGGGGCATAGAGTAAATCGTTATTAATGGCCAAGTCGTGTTTGCGCGTTTTACCCTGCATACGGTAAGTATGCGTACCTAGCGCGTTAGTTATCATATCACCTTGCTTTTTAAACGCGGCGCGCCCAAACGGTGGCGCATTTTTTAAGTATCGCTTTTTTAATTCCGTCGCGTACTGATACAGCAATTTGTCGGTGGTTATATCATGGGCCTCTGGGTATTTTTTTAGTAAATAACGCTGTAGCCGATTGCTGGAAATGAGCTGTAAGGCTTGCTCCACAATAGTTGAAGGGTAGCCGTTAAAATACCGAGCATATTCATTCACGTTTTTTCTCCTTTACGTCAGGAATTATAAAGCAAATTGGAGCCGTAGACAGTGAAAGCCGCTTACAAACATTTCTGTTGAAAATAAAAAAACAGCAGTAACAATAAGTCATATTAGGAATCCCCCCTACAGTAACGACAAGCTAAATGATATGCTGGTCAAACAACGCTCGAAGATACCACTCGCATTTATCAAGCGCTCGGTTAAAAAAATAAAAAAAGCTGACTTTTCATACGTTTTCCTGTTTCTTTACTATTCTTACTGTAACCAGCAGCTCGAAAGTATGATTTTTAGGTGTTAGCAAAGACAAGCTTGAATTTGGATACGCATTGATGATTAAAAAGCCCTTCTCAGTTATCGCTATGGTGATGAGCTTCCTCATTGTTAATAGTGCGTTTGCTGAAAAAGAGAACGTAAAGGTTAGTGGTTTTGGCACCGTTGCAACAGCAACTTCCGATTCTGACAGGTATCAGTTTCGTTCAGACCGGTCTCAAGCTGAATCGGCGAAAAAAGGCGGCCTTGCATTCAAGCCTTTGAGTTTAGTTGGCGTACAGCTTGATTACAGCGTTTCTGATAACCTAGACTTTGTGGGTCAATTCGTTTATCGAGAGCAAGATGAGCAAAACCTGGATTCGATAACCCAGATGGCTTTTCTAAGATACGATATAACCCCATCGTGGCAAGTAAGAGCAGGAAGACTTGCGGCCGATATTTTTCACTTCAGTGATACCAGAGACGTGTCGATAGCCTATCCTTGGGTGAAAGTCCCCACCGAGGTTTACGGTATTGTTCCCGCAAGAAGCTTTGATGGAGGAGACATTAGCTACACTAAGCCTTACGACAACTTTAATTTATTGATTAAAGGCTTTTGGGGAAGCGGAGAGAGTGACTTTTCTAGTGACGATTACAACCCGATTAGGTTTAATAACTTACGTTCAATTGGTGTTGAATTTGTCTCATTCGACTGGAGCCTTGCTCTTAAACACACCCAAACCGAAGCGGACAATGACGACGAAGATTTAGCAGTTGTAGCTGCTTCCGTTGCGCAGCTACAGCCATTTTGGAGCGGCGCCATAGACTTTGCTAAAGAAGTAAGCCTTAAAGATACAACCATTCACTATACGTCCGTTTACTTCAACCGTTATTTTGATGCGTGGGAGCTTTCTGGCGAGCTATCATATATCGATTCAAATTCAATTGCGTTGAGACCCTCTTTTAATGGCTTCCTCAACCTCAGCTATCTTTATGGTGCGCATACATTCTACGGTTTATACTCATTTGCAAAAACAGACACATACTTTCTTAGCCAAGAGCAACCTGGCTTCCCAATAAACGAGAGCACTGCTCAACTAGCCGTTTTTGTAGAAGAAGTAGCGAGTAGCTTGGCACATCATCAACAAACACTTTCTCTCGGATGGCGTTGGGATTTGCAAGAAAACCTAGCCTTTAAAGTGCAGTTTGAGCGAACTGATGTTGAAGCTAGAGGAACTGGCCTACGCGCCAGAGATGGTCTTGTTGTAGATGATGAAGATGGGGTTGTTCACACTCTCTTTGTTGCGTTAAGTTTCAGCTTTTAGGGGGAGGAGATGACTTTTTATAAACACTTCTCACCCCTACTGGCTGTCGTGCTTGCCTTGTATAGCTTTTCCTCTGTAGCGCAATCACAAGAGAAAATCGTTGTTGTTACTAACTTAAACAATGATGTGCAGGTTTTAGATAAGAAAGGGATTATAGATCTCTTCATGGGCAAGTACTCGGCTTTCCCTAACGGTAGGCAGGCAACGCCCATCGATATAGAGCTTAATGACGAGCTAAAAGGTCAATTTTATAAATCGCTGGTGGGCCTTCCCCTTGCTCGCGTTAATGCGTATTGGTCTAGACTGAAGTTTTCTGGACGTGTTAAACCACCTGCGATAGAACAAACTATGGAAGATGTTAAACAACGGCTAGAAGACGATGAGTCAGCCTTAGCCTATGTATATGAGTCGTACGTCACCGACAAAATGAAGGTAGTGTACCGCTTTGATTAACATCCACGGCTTAGGGTTTCGTTTTTCACTCATATTAGTAGCTGCTGCTATGCTGGTAGTACTTACGACCGCCGAATTTTTTTATCGCGCTACGTATGAACACGAAATTAGTGAAGCGAACAACGATATTCAAGAACTTTACCAAACCGTTGCCGCAACGGCGTCTATCGCTGCTTTTTTAGAAGATGAAGATCTGGCAAAAGAGGCGATCAACGGCTTGGTTAAAAGTGAAAAAATACTCGCTGCGTCTATAAAAAGCGATGCAATGTATTATCAATTCAACGTGAACGATGCCATCAGCAAAGACGTCAAGCCTCGGGTATTTTTGGTGAGGCACCCATTCATTCCTGAAGACACCTTGGCTGAGGTCAATGTTTACCCTAACTTTGCCCACATTATTGAACAGGCGAAAAAAATAAGTACTGACAATAATTATTCATTGTATGTTGAAGCAGTGGTTGTCGGCATTGTTGCGTTGATAATTACCTACTACATCATAATCTCTCCTATGCTTCGCGTGGGTCGTTCACTGCATAAGATTACTCCAGGCACAAAAGAAAGAATTGAAATGCCGGAGTATCACTCCCGAAGTGAAATAGGCGAGCTGGTGCAGGACACCAATCAACTGTTAAACAAAGTCGAAGAGCAATTCACTCAAGAGCGTCAACTTAGGGAAGAAATCGAATTTCTGGAAAAGCGTTTCAGAATGCTTTTTGAAAACGCAAAGTCTGCCACTGTGTTAATGGCGGAAAATGGAATTATCGAGCTTAGAAATAAGGCCTTCAACGACTTGGTAGAAAAGATTGGCCTAGAGATAAAGCAAGGTTATGGCGAGCTACTTGAGGAGCTATTTGAAGCGCCTACTGCAATGAAAACTTCGCTTTCGGAGGCATTTGCACGCAATGAGTTTGCAACAGGTGAATATAAACTAAAATCAGAGAAAACTGACGACGCCACATGGGTTCAACTAATCGCAAGCCCTTTAGTCACTGATGATGGCGAACGCTACTATCAGCTGACGCTGAATGATATTTCTAGTCGAAAACACGAACTCCAGAAACTGGCCTTACAGGCAGACTTCGATGCACTCACAGGTATTTATAATCGCAATGGCGGTGAAAAGCTGATTGCGAAGTTAATGAGAAAAGACCACCACTTCGCTCTCGCGTTAATTGACCTGAACGGCTTCAAAGCGGTGAACGATATTTTCGGTCATGATGCGGGCGACGAAGTACTCATCTTTGTGGCTGAACAGTTACAGGAAAAAATTCGCAAAAACGATGTAGCGATACGTTGGGGCGGCGATGAGTTTGTATTATTACTTCAAGCTGAAGACGAAGTTTCCGTAAAACGCGCCATAGAAAAAGTGAATGACGGGGTGAAGCAACCTTTCTACTTTAACGGCGACCCAGAGCCAACCTTTATTTCAATGAGTGTCGGCGTTTCCTTTTTCCCTGCCATGAGCGATGACATGAATACGTTAATAAAACTGGCTGACATTGCCATGTACAAAGCGAAACAAAACAAGGTCTCAGCGCCCAATGACTATCTCTTCTTTGCTGACTCAGCATCACGTAATGGCAGCCAATAAATGTTGAAGAAAAAAAGCCGAGCAAAAATAGCTCGGCTTCTACGTGAAAGTTATCTACCTGTTCTCCCAAGGTGCAAACTTCAGTCAAAATACTTTTACGATGACGAAGGTATACACAAAAACTAGGATATTAAGCACTACTCCCCAATGGTTTTGCCTAGCATGCGCTTCAATGTGCCATCTTTATCAACGAAATGATGCTTAAGAGCGCCAGCAATGTGTAGCAAGAGTGCGACAATAACGGTATAACCAAGATAGAAGTGTATAGCGCCACCTGCTTTGGAAAGCTCATAATTTATCGGTAGCGTTTTCTCAGGATCTTCAACACTATAATTTGGCGCGAAAACCTCCAGACCAAAAACTGACAGCCCGTGCCCACCCAATACCGACGCCATCAAGCCTGAAATTGGCATTAAGAGCGTGGCGATAATTAACACCCAGTGCACAACTGACGCTAATTTATGCTCTATTGGCTTATAGTTAGCAGCAGCGCTAGGCCAACCATTTTTCATGCGCCATACCACACGTGCTAGTGCGACAAAGAGTACAAGAAAACCAATCGCTTTGTGCCAGGGGTATAGTGCATACACACCGTTTTCCGACATGTAAATCCCAGTGGCAAGCAAGCCAATAATGGTTAATCCAACCAACCAGTGCAAAAATACCGTAGTGGTAGCAAATTTGTTATGACTATCGTACTGCATGCGTTCCTCACTTTTATTTTCATATTAAGAACTACGTTTTCCTTAAAGCGTATCTCAATATTGTATATCTCCTCACACATTGTGAGGGATTAATTCTATTTATAAAGCAATTTTTAGACCGTAAGCAGTGCATAGACACAATGAGGGGTTAATACAGGTTCACTCTCTACCCTGCGATTTGATTGCTCCTTCAAGTGTTTTATTTAAATTTTTTGCCATGAACTAGCCGTTTCTAAAATGCTTATATCAGCGATAGATTATTTATAAAAACCATCTAGCCAGCGGGATAAATAACACTTAGACTGCAAAGACAAAAATAAAAACGACAGGTATTGCGCCAGCACAATAAAGCAGCGGCGTTCGACATCATTCTACGTTCAATTGATAGACACGTTAATTCAAAAGTACATGTGTTAGCGTTGAGCAAAAGGCGTAGGTGGTGAAGTACTTTTCATTTTAGTAACAAGGGTTCTCAATTTAATGTCACAACAAAAAGTAGGTTTAGTGGGCTGGCGCGGTATGGTTGGCTCAGTATTAATGCAGCGCATGCAAGAAGAGCAAGATTTCGCGCACATTGAGCCCACCTTTTTCACTACCTCGCAAAAAGGTAGTGCAGCACCAGATTTTGCTGGAAAGGATGCTGGTGTTCTAGAAGATGCGCACGATATCGAAGCGCTATCTAAACAGGATATCATTATTACCTGTCAGGGCGGCGACTACACAAAAGCCGTGTACAACGATTTAAGAGCCACTGGCTGGAACGGTTATTGGATTGATGCTGCGTCAGCGCTTCGTATGAAAGACGATGCCGTAATTATTCTAGATCCAGTAAACCGTAAAGAAATTGATAGTGGCATTGAAAAAGGCATTCGTACCTACGTAGGTGGAAACTGCACGGTTTCCCTTATGCTTCTGGCACTCGGTGGCCTGTTTGAGAAAGACTTGGTTGAATGGGCTTCGCCAATGACCTATCAAGCCGCTTCAGGTTCAGGTGCACAGCACATGCGTGAGCTAATTAATCAAATGGGTGCAATTCACAGTAATGTGAAAGCTAAAGTTGAAGATCCTGCTACCGCGATTTTAGAAATTGACCAGCAAGTGTCTGAGTTTATTCGAAGCGCAGACTACCCTAGTGAACAGTTCGGTGTTCCGCTTGCGGGTAGCTTAATTCCGTACATCGATTCGCAACTACCTTCAGGTCAAAGCCGCGAAGAATGGAAAGCCCAAGCGGAAGCCAACAAGATTTTAGGTATTAAAGGCAGTGAAGTGCCGATTGACGGTATTTGTGTACGTGTTGGCGCCATGCGCTGTCATAGCCAGGCTATCACACTTAAGCTAAAGAAAGACTTGCCTCTAGCCGAAATTGAAACAATTTTGGCTAACCACAACGACTGGGTAAAAGTGATTCCTAACGATCGCGACGCGACGATGCAAGAACTTACGCCGGCGAAAGTGACCGGTACACTGTCTATTCCCGTAGGCCGTATTCGCAAGCTTAACATGGGTCCTGAATATATCTCGGCATTTACTGTCGGCGATCAGCTATTGTGGGGTGCCGCAGAGCCACTTCGCAGAATGCTGCGCATTGTGCTTGAGCAAAAGTAACGACAAGCCAATAGCTAATTAATCTGAATTTAGAGCGCCTTGCTGTGTCGTTACACGCAAGGCGTTTTTTATCAGACTATAAAAGCCAGAATCACTAGACATCGAAGATACGATAGCGCTACTTTGCCGACTCAGACCAAACAGCAAGCTCATTACCACCTGGCTCGACAAAATGAAAGCGACAGCCCCCCGGGAAGTCAAACAGCGGTTTAGTAATTGCTCCACCTGCTTTTTCTACACATTCTTGCGCTTCAGAAATGTTAATGGAATACAGCACCAATAAAGGCGCACCACTTTCTGCCTTCATCACACGTTGTGCAGAAAAAATCCCTCCGTCCATGCCAGCATTGCTAAACGCACTGTATTCACTGCCATAATCGGTAAAACACCAGCCAAACGCACTTTCAAAAAACGCTTTTGAGCGGCGAATATCTAGAGATGCAAATTCGACATAGTTGAGTTTGGTGCTTTCTTGCATGTCACTCTCCTCTTTTTAAAAAATGATGAGCTCATACTATCACCAACTTTAGACTTATTGATTAAATTCTAAACGTGCTTAATCGTTTAACATAAGACAAATAGCATTTATTCGGGTCACTTAGTTTGCAGCATTTTATTAGTTTGGCTTTATTGCTTGCCCTAACTTGGAGTATGGGAACGGTTAGTGCTCATGCATCTATCTCAGACAAGGTCAGCGAAATTAAAGTGGACGTTGAAACCTTAGTGCCTATGCCTATAGGGGCAGCAATAAAAAAGCTTGAAGCTTGGTTGTTATCTGACACATTAACGCAAGATGAAAAAAGAAAAGTGGGCGCGCTTTATGTTCAGTACCAACTTTCGATACACCAACGCCCTTCCGAGAAAATCTTAAATTCTCTGATTGCGTTGCAAGACAACTCGAGTGAAGGTCTCACAATCGCTACTGGCGTAGCGAGAATGTATGGTATTTCAGCAGACTACGACAAAGCCTACGAGCACTTTAACCGCGTTGTTGCAACGCCTGATATTCCACCAAGCGTAAAAGCCTACGCGCTTATTTACCAGGTATTAACTTACAGCGAGGGGCAGGTTTTTGCGCCTAACGCTGAGCTTATCAACACGGTAAACGATATACTAACCAAACATACGCTTACCAAGCTTCGACCGTTGTACTATGCAATTGTGGCAGACTACTATCAATCAGTCAGCGCTTATGACATTGCGCTGTCTTACTATAAGAAATCGCTTGAGGGCGCCAAAGTTGAAAACCAGCGAATTTTGGTCAGTGACAACCTATACGCCATTGGTATTCTGTATAGAAATCTAGGAGACTATAGCAAGGCCATCGACTACTTTGAGCGCGCCATAGAATTCGATTCACAAATTGATATCAACTATTCTGAGTTCCTTGCCACTTACGGTATCGCCACCACCTATTATCGTTCAGGTAACCTCCAGAAAGCACTGACACTGTCTGATATCGTTCTTGCTCATCCTCTCTCATCTTCTTTTTACAACAGCGAAATTTACCGTTTAAAAGCGGAAGCTCACCTTAGTTTAGGAGAACTGGATAAGGCGACAAACGCGCTCAATAAAGCACGTGTACTCTACGATGAAAACCGCGAAGCCGAGCAAACGACTTGGCGCGCACAGCTGGACAAAACAGAAGCCTACATTACTGCTGCGAAAGGTGATCACGCGCTGGCATTCAAACAATTTGAGGTTTTCCATGAAGCCTATTTGAATGCAAAGAAATATGAAGACTTAGAGCTAATAAAAAGCGCCAACTTAATTGATCAGATAACCCAAGAGAAAGACAGAGCAAATCAACTTGAGAATGAGAATAAAGCATTCGAGGAAGCGCTTTTGTTGAAAACAGAGGCTCAGCGCACCCAATCACTTTTTTCCACGTTGCTCGTCATACTTATCACACTCACACTAGTAACAATTGTTATCATTCTGATTTTATTGAGTAAATCAAGACAGGCTAATGCGCTTTACTTAACGGCGAAAGAAAAAGCAGAATTAAACAATCGGTTAAAGTCTGAGTTTATTTCTAATATTAGTCACGAGATTCGCACGCCTTTAAATGCCATTATTGGTTTTGGACAATCATTAGCGAGCCGCGCAGCAGACGTGCAAGCAAAGGATCTTACCAAGAAAATCGTCAATGCATCTGAAATGCTGCTTCAACTTATTAACGACCTACTCGACTTTTCAAAGATTGAAGCGGGCAAGCTAACGTTGGCTATCAGGCCTCACGACATCAATGAAAGCCTGTGTACATTAGTCGACATATTTTCAGACCAAGCGGAACGCAAAGGATTAGTGCTCCAGCTTCATATCGACAAAAACCTTAATAACGATTTGATGTTTGACGAACTTAGATTTAAGCAAATATTGGCAAACCTAATAAGCAATGCCATCAAGTTTTCTGATAAAGGAATTATAGAAATTGGATTATCCGTATCAGAGTCGAACGATAGTCATTGTGCCCTGCACTGCTGGGTAAAAGACAACGGGATTGGTATTTCGAAAGAAAACCAAGTAAAGCTGTTTACGCCTTTTACGCAAGCTGAAAGCTCCATAGCGAGAAAGTATGGCGGCACAGGCCTAGGGCTTAACATCAGTAATAATCTGCTTAAGCTAATGGGCTCTTCACTAACGCTTGAAAGCGAATTAGAACGAGGCTCTACTTTTTCTTTTGATGTCACGTTTGCTGTTGCAGCAGATATTGATGTTTCGCTGTCTGAGACAACTCAGCAACACGTTACGCTAGAAGGCGCTCGTGTCCTCCTTGCAGAAGACAACGACATTAATGTTGAAGTAATAAAAGCGCTTCTTGATGAATTCCATTTAGATTTAACACACGTATCAAACGGACAAAAGGCCATTGATGCATTGAAAGCGTGCACTTATGATTTGGTACTAATGGATATTCAAATGCCTGAAGTTGATGGGCTTAGCGCCACACGGCATATAAGAAATGTGCTTAAGTTAAAAACCCCCATTATTGCCCTGACGGCTAACGCCATGCAGCAAGATATCGACAACTGTCACGCGGCAGGAATGGATGCCCATGTGGGCAAGCCCGTAGACAAGGCTCGCCTTGTTAACACACTAGGCGAGTTTCTTGCTCGCCCGGCGTGAGTAGTTAAAAACTGACGTCCCACTGCAGAGAGTAGATGGTCTCGTCCCCTACTTCAGCATCGAACTGATCCAGTGAAACCCTGCTTACCTCTGCGGTTAGTTTGTTTTCGTGGCCATTAAAAAAATAGTTGAATGCTACTGTCTTTTCAAAAAAGCGTTCGTCTTGTTCACTGTCTCGGGGCGAATAGGTCCCGAAGCGTGCAGCCATTTCAAGGGGCTCTGGCCACCAGCTGATTGATTCACTCAAAAAATAACCCGCCTGCACATAATAGCCGCGCAGCGTAGTTTCTCTATCGTTGTCCGCTAAATCCACAATATCTTTTTCATGATATTCCGCTTGAGCATTAAACCCTTTATAAAAATAGGCACCATCAATCACAAACTGCT
Organism: Alteromonas sp. CH_MED4-4; assembly: GCF_037029575.1. Classification (NCBI taxonomy): domain Bacteria; kingdom Pseudomonadati; phylum Pseudomonadota; class Gammaproteobacteria; order Alteromonadales; family Alteromonadaceae; genus Alteromonas; species Alteromonas sp. CH_MED4-4. The sequence goes on from NZ_JAYMEU010000016.1 coordinate 28,195, forward strand.
GAATGTCGTACTGACCTTCGATCTCGCCCGCACTAAAGTTGGCTAAATTACCAGCGCCAGACGATGAAAAACGCGTAAACTGGCTTTTGAACTTCGCACCTGCTATTGCTAGAGCGGCTTTGGGCGTAGCTGTTCGTTTAATGTCACTGTTTTTAAACCCGACAGACTCACCTAAGAAATTCCACTGTAATCGCCCTGTATACATATTCTCGCCATCGTGATTGCTATAATCACCACGGCCTGAGCCATTGAATACTCCTACCCAGTAATTGAAATTGGCCGCGCCTGGGCCATCAAAATTACCGTACAGGGATGCCCCCATTTGCCTATCTAGCGTAAATATTCTGTTGATGATTGAACGATCCATCATTTGCTGGCCGCCACTGCTAACACTGCGCTCTCTGGAATACTCGACTTTCCACTGACCAACCTTAAACCGAAGCGCGTCATACTTTTCAAAGGATAGTGTAGCGGTCAGGGTGCGCTGATCGACAGCATCATATTCCACACCATATTTAATCCAAGGCAAACCAATGTGACCGTCTAATTTGACCCGCGCCCTGTTAACGCCAAATTGATTACCGGCGTTATGCTCAAAGTCAGCACGCTCGGTAGGCTGGCTTATACCGGGATTGGCATAGCGAAACTGAAGTCTACCGCGCACGCGTAGTGAGAAGGTATTGCTGTCGCTTTGAAATGAAAGGCCGTTGCCATTGTATTGAGAGAACGTTGCGCTAGATTCGCGCTCGGCATCAACCTCAGACGCTACAACCGCCGTATGGAAAAGCGACGCCCATAAAGCACTCAACAGAAGACAAGAAGAAAAACGATTTTGAAAAAGCAAAGCACACTAAATATAACGGAAGTTTGCGCGCAGGATATATACTTTAGTATAAGAATCAAGTGCTCTGACATAAAAATGACACAAAACTGTAATATTTAACGTTGAAATACACCGTTAGATAGACCTGTCACTTTAACAGTAAAGCATTTGCTGGTAAGTGAGGACTTCCTTTCTGAGCAACTTCGTGTTGTTTGATCAGGTTAACAATATGCTTATTCACTGGCGTAGCTATGTGATTTTTTTCACCGAGCCTGACTATCTCGCCGTTCAAATAATCAATCTCCGTTCGTCGCCCCAGCGCCAAATCTTCATACATTGATGAACGTGCTTCGGGATCTATTTTAAGCGTAGATGAAGCCACCACATTGAATAAAAAATCAGGTAGCTTCATAATTTTTGGCATCAGTTTGGGAATGACCTTACCGGTTCTTGCTGGTGCAATTCCTTCCGCTTTTAGTACTGCTAACGCCTCGGACAACACCTTTGCCATAACTAACCTATATTGCCTATCTCCTAGCTGTGATTTCAGCGGTATACCCGACAGTGCATTGACCGCGTTATTCAAGTTCATAATGAGTTTGCCATACTGTACAGCTTTCATATCGTTATAAACCGTAACGGCCAACGACGCGTTACTAAGCGCTTTTATGACGTCACTACATTGGTTATTGGGATCTTCAAGGGCAATATTACCCTCAGTACCACGGTGAAAATGGCCGTTACCTTTATAAAAAACATTGAAAGGCACCATACCTGCAATTACGCATTGTTTTATGTGCTGGCGAAGCAGGTGTGCATTACCCACTCCGTTTTGAAGACTGACTACGACTGCTGATTGCTTTGCATGCTGATTGATTATCTCAGCAGCCTGCTCGGTATCTTGGCTTTTAACGCAAAGCAAAATGACGTCAGCATCAACTAAACTATCGTTCTCAATTGAAAATGCGATATGCTCAGGCTTTGTTAGCTGCTCACGCCCTTGCCAATCCGTTACTTTAAGACCATTGGCAGTAATATCATCATATAAACGCTGACGGCCAATGAGCGTAAGTGCATTAGCGGCGCTCAATGTGGGGTCAGAGGCTAACAGGCAGCCCGCTACATAACATCCAATACTTCCCGCACCTAACACGGCAATTTTCATTATTGACTCCCAATGAAAGTTTAGCTTTCAATACTTTGTTAGACTGCGATTAAACGATCGAAATGTAAACACAAAAATCACAATAAAATAACAAAAAGTGTTTCAGTATCAGTTATTTCCTATCAGTCCGATTTATTCTTTCAATTTTCCCCGGCGTCGTGATCTCCCTACAATTAGACCAAGTAGTCAATTTATAGTCATGGTCAAATAGAGGGTTATCATGTCGGGTCAACAATCTGCTCCTTGTCTCGCTTATTCAAAAGCACACAATGCTGAAATGTCGAACAATGGCAAAGTTGCCTTGGTTGCGGAAGGTGGTGGACAGCGAGGAATTTTCACGGCAGGCGTACTCGATACATGGTTAGACGCCGGACACGACCCTTTCGATATTCTTATCGGCACATCAGCAGGTTCACAGAACTTAACGAGCTTTGTCGCGCGTCAAAAAGGCTATGCAAAACGTCTTATTCGCGGCTTAACTCGACACAAACGCTTTTTCCAAATGGGAAGAGGTTTAATGGGAAAGCATATTGTCGATTTAGATTGGTATTTTGACAAAACCCAAGAAGCGAACCGTTTACTTGATCTTGATACTGCGAAGGCTAATGTTGCGGACAGAGAAATTTTATTTACCGCCACAAATTCCAGAGACAGACAGGCGTATTTTCTTGATCCAATGAAAAGTACTCACAACTGGGTCGATCTTATCAAGGCTTCGAGCGCCCTCCCCTTACTTTACAAACAGGGCGTACCGCTGCACATTGATGTCGAGACAAAAAAGGCAGCCAATACCGATTTCTTTCTAGACGGTGGTTTGGCTGCACCGTTGCCTGTTACCGAAGCGTACAAGCGCGGCGCGACGAAAATCGTAGTTATTCGCACCGTAGATAGAGGCTTTCAAGTACAGTCGCCTTGGCTACAAAGGTTAAGCGCGGTAATGTGCGCAACGGGCACGTGCCCAAAGACCATCGACTATCTGCTGCAGCACGAACAAGCGTATCAAAAAGAACTGGCATTTATTGAAAACCCGCCAGAAGGCGTAGAGGTTATTCAAATTTTTGCGTCAGATAAGCTTCAAAGTAAATTGTTAGGTAGTACAGACGCACAACTTCGTCATGATTATAAGCTTGGTAAGCAAGCTGGAAGTGCCTTTTTAGAAACCGAAAACAAAGTCATTGCTTACCAGCTAGAGGAAAACAGACAGCCTGTTGCTCCGCTTTTCGATGTAACTGATACACCCAAGGGCATGCATAGTAAAGACAGCGCTAATTATAGTGTGAAATCAGAACATGCTGCATTAAATGGTAAACGTCCAATTAAGTTGCCTTTCCCAGCACGTCGAACAGGCAAAATAGATAAAGTAGACAAAGAGAATAGGATCTCCGCGTAGCCCGTTTACTCATTTGATAAAGGGTGCTTGGCAGCAGGTGCCTTTTCTCTATTTTGCTACTCTTTCAGTAATATTTCTGTGTTATTTCGGTGCTATTTCGGTGCTTTGTTCGCCATGTTTACATCATGACTTAGTAAGCTCCTCTCCCGTTCTTGCCTCTATTGGCGGCAAACGGGTTGACATTGTCTGGCAGAATATTTATAACGCGCTCACCCACATAATCTTTAAATGTAACCATGTCAGAATTATCAACACCCGTAAAACAAACTGAAGCCCATAAACTTATCGACAGCCTATTGAAGTCGAACGACCCAACTGCTGATCTAGATAAGATTGCTGAAGAATTCAACATTGCGAACTGGGGACAGTCTAACGCTGTTTCTGCTGATTTATACTCAGCAGTTAGAGACTTGCTTGGCAAAGGCGTTGTGACTGGTAATGACCTAGTTTCTGGAAAAGACACCATGGACCCGATTGTACACAAAGTACAAGCGGAGACAGAAAAGCTTATTGCTAACCCAAGTGATGCAGACGCTGATCGCGTTCAAACGTTTGTACTTGGCTTCCTACGCACGTTCGTGAGCCAATTACTTCACCCAGGTACAAAGAAAGCGATTTACGCGAAAAAGCTTCCTGACCTAATCAAGCTTCACCAGCAGGTTGCGAAGTAATTAGCAGCGGCGCGACATCACAGATGAAAAGCCATTAGCTTTAGCATACCAGCGTCGCAACAATCGCGTTTAAAAAGAAACCCGCTTCATAGCGGGTTTCTTTTTACGTAAGCGAAAAGTATCCGCGCATCATCCAGCGCTGATCGGCAGGCACAAAAAAACCGGCCTAAAGCCGGTTCTCAGTATTTGGCGGAGAGAGAGGGATTCGAACCCTCGACAATAACCACAAGATTAAAATATTTATATATAACAGTAAGTTGAGAATATCAGCAAGATTTGTTTTGTACAACGTTTTTGTACATATATTACAGGATGTCTCACTTGTCATGACGTGACTTAAACGCTCTTGTATGACGCTCAAACAATTCGTCATTCCCATCAAAGTTGGGCCTCAAGACTTCCAAATCTGGTAATGCTTCATTTTCAAAGAAAGCATGCCTTCTCTCTAAGTCCCAATCTTCAAATTGTATAATTGGAGTAAGTAAATCTTTTGGTAGTGCTGGATTGAGCCTAGGTTTATAAGCATGGTGAAACTCTGCTAAGAAATCCCCAAAGTCTACATAAAGCTCTCTCGACAAACTGACAACTCTTTCTGTTAGCGACATAAGCGTTTGTTTAGTTATTGGGTCTAGAAATGAATACAACTGTGTCTCAGGATAGCCAAGGGGAACATTACGTGCTGTTAGCATACGCTGAATATCTTCTCTAAGGACGTTACGTTCCATCCACAACCTAGCCAGTGTGTTATAGTTTGCTAGTACCATTTCAATATCACCAAGTTGAGACCACTTCTCCCCCTCTTCCCCTTGCGGCGGAACAAGGAAAAAGAGTCTCGTTAACACCTGCTTGTCTACAGGCTCTAGGACTACACCCTTGAGTATTGGAACTTGGAACATCCGCTCATTTATGTCGTTTGATAGAAGGTCACTGTAGTTTTCTCTAACGGCTGCCAGAGTGGTATAGCAAGTATTAATCAAGAGAATTAATTCATTGATAGCCTCTCGATTCAAGTTCTCTCTTATTACTAATTGGTCCTCCTTATGACGTCGGTCTTGCTCTGCTTGCTCTTCAAAGTACCTTCTCCTTTGATCTATCAGTGATTTGTTGTAGCGCCACTCAGCAGCCTTTTCTGCTTTATTGTGTAGATGATAGGTGTACCAAAAAGTTATGCCTGACGCGATTAGGGCCACTATAGCGGCTGTGATAACGGGTGCTCCAAAATCCCACCACCAATCTTTTGATGCTATATCATTTAACTCTTGAGCTATCTCAGAGAGAGAGCTATGCAACAGCACTGCGTCTAGTTGCTCTACGTCCTTTGCCATTCTGATCATCCTTTTAGTAGTTTATTGAGCAGCCATAGAGACAACCCTTTGAATAGAGTCTGTAGATTATTGCACTGATTCAATTACTTAGAAACTCACATTACATTGAGAAGCTTTCATATCGCTCGTGAGTGCATCATACTAGACCTCTACACAGGTCCCCTAGTAACTATCAAAGTCTTCTCACAGATCTTCTAAGGATCTTCTGTTAGGTAAAGGGGGGGAGGTGCTAGGTAATGACCCTTAGTAACGATTGCGTCGTACCATGACTCTACAAAAAAACGTTATTATCGTTTGCTCATTTTTTCAGTACATTCTATTAACAAGCACTGAAAACCGTGAAGGGTCAATTCGAGTCGATGGTATTCAGTGTACGATTCAACACACTCTATTTTTGTGACTTTGGAGAAGGGCTATTGTATCGTCAGGTCGTGCGCACAAGGGGCTCGAAGAACCCCCTATCACCCTTTAAAATCAAGGGATCCACAGGTATCATCAGCGTGTTTATCGTGGCAACGGTGTGACCCTCTGAAGTAACCTAAAAGTCTTCTTCTTGACACTCTTTAGTTCCATCATAGAACTCATCGAGCTCACCACTACCAAGACCAATTCCATAGACAAGAGCAGATGTGTACGAGTCGTTAGCGTTGCTGATTGTATGTCTCCACGGGTCAGTGCTGCCTCCTTTAAATCTTCTTAGTTGATGTTCCAGCATTGTCTGTGGTGGCACTCCTTGTGGTAAGAAGTCAGGGTTTATATCACCACTGCTGCTTTTCTTAGGTGCGTACTTCTTGAGCTCTAATTCCCTTACAAGCCCTGTTAAGTCATATTGACCTCCACACCACTCTCTTACCTTTGCAGCTGTACCAAAAGGCCTCTTATCAGTATAGACCCTAAACCCATGATCTATTGACTCATTGTTATAGGCCATCTTATTGGCTTGAGCGGTAGCTATGATTAGGTTCGCAGTGGTAAAACGACCTTGAAAGCCTTCTCCCTTCGCTGGGTCTCTGTGACTAATGTGGTAATCATAGACTGGCTTTAGTTGACCGTTAACTCTAGTATAACCTGTGGCTTCCTTACGCTCTGTCCAGAGAGCATGAATGCCTTTAATATCACTCTCATCAATGGGCATACTTACTGGCGACTGTCTTTTGGCAGCCTCAGCAAACCAGCGACCAAATTCAGAGAGCCAGAATTGTCCCCCAAAACACTCTTTACACTTGGTACTCAATCGCCCATTCGACCGCTTAGCTGGAATTCGACGCTTACCGCACTCGCTACACTTTCTTGGTGTTACTACTTTTCTCATTGATGGTTACTTAAGGCTTCTCTGAGGCTGCTAGAGCCCGTTGTACAGTGGATAATGACACACCTACGATAATCGCTATCTTACGAAGCGATACACCTTCTGAGCGCAGTGTGTGAATGCGCTGGTGGTTAGATTGATTAGCTGGACGCCCACGGTATTTACCAGCTTGCTTGGCTTTCTCTATGCCTTCCTGACGTCTCTCTTGAATCATTGACAGCTCAAACTGGGCTACAGCTCCCAACATGCTCAGCATCAAGTCAGACATAGCATCAGACCCACCAGCATTGAAGCACAGTGCCTCTCTATGGAACTTTACGTGGATGCCTTCTGAGTTCCACTGGGTTACTAATGTCTTGAGGTCTACGAGGTTTCTAGCGAGCCTATCAATGCTGTGTACATGTATGGTGTCTCCCTCTCTAGCATATTCCTTAAGCCCTTCTAGTGCTGGACGGTTAGTAGTACCACCACTACAGCGGTCAACGAATTGCTTCTTGAAAGAGAGCCCAGAGTCTGACAACTGACGGTCTGTGTTTTGGTCCGCAGTAGAGACCCTAATATAAGCTAAATCAGCCACTTCCTGTACCTGTTTGATTCTAAGAGGTGGCGGAGGGTAAAGTACCCATAAATAAAAATCAAGCCATACGGATACATCGAGGAGCAATTTTGACTATGCCCGTGTGGGTATACCTAATGGGTACGTACAGCGAGACTATGCTTGTAAAGTCAGTTAAGATTGGAAGACTAGCAAAGGACGGATGCATATGAAAACACTTAAATATTTCACTTCCCAAACACTAAGAAACTTTCAGCAATTTCAAGAGCTCTTGGTAAGTGACGAACCATTAGGAATGGAGACCTTTAAAGCGCAAAGTGGGGTCGTCGCAATGACTTTCAATCATAATTTGGAGCTATTAATTGCAGAGAAGGAAGAGCAGTTTAGTAGTTTTCTTGGAGTCCAAATTGACAAAAGTAAAAATGCTCAAAGCCCAAAAAACCAGATACTCAATGCGATATTCAACCAAAACTTCACATTCAACGGTGAGTTGCTTCACGGACATATTTTAAGGCTAATACATAACATAGGTGATTTATCAAAGCATGGTCGACTTGACCGTAAAGATCGACTGGTTTCAGACTTTGCGCAAGTCGAAGAATGCATATTCATCGTGATGCATCCACATGCTAAAGAGCCTTACTATTCATTTCACAAGAGCGTGATGGTGACTGATGACAAAAACAAACCATCTAACCTTGAGGCATTGTTAAATTGTGGTATCGACTTTGTGGCATCAGTGCTCTTTGAACTTGAGATCATCGATACAAGAGTTGATATTCGTTCCATGTGCAGAAGTTTTGCTCTCAAACGCGAGGACGCAGAGAATACATTTACTCATTCTAAACCTCCATGTGTGGTACCTCAATACGGTGATAATCAGGGGCCGCCTATACTACCTATGATATACGATTCGCGGCTGCAAAGAGAGATACGAATATGCCAGCGAGGAGAAGGCTTTAACTTCCAACTTAAATTTCCAGTTGAAGTAAAAGCAACCCCCTATCTAACGAAGCCCAGATAAAATAGATTTCGTTGCTATTTAGCTCCAGCTTTTGTGAGATGTGGAATATTCAGCGTTTCTATCTGCTCGATAACATCCTTCTTAGTCTTCAGGTAGACAGTGCCGTACTTATCACCTACTGAGCCTGACGTATGCCCCGTGATGGCATCATTAACCCTGTCACTCGCTCCTAGCGTGCGTAGCATGGTCTTGAATGTATGCCTGAAGGCATGAGTAGGTTGGTGAATATCAATGCCCTGCTCTCTAACGACCTGTCCCCACCACGTAGCAAACTTAGTGGATTTAGCTCCATACTTGTCAGCTGGCACATCAGGGAATAGCCAATCATTGGAGCCCTTAACGAACTCTAAGAAGCCAAGCTCAATCAAGTGGTCATGTAATGGGATATGACGGAGAGAAGCATTGTTCTTCACTGACTGCCCTTCTCCGCGTCTTACGTTGATGTAGTGGATACCATCATGGTCAGCATCAATATCAGACCGCCTTAACTGAAGAATTTCTCCGCTTCGAGCTCCAGTGTAGCGACAAAGGAGAGGCACCCAGTAACACGCCATACCGTATTTCTTTGGAGCATTGGGGTCAGTGAACAATGGCAAACTAAATAGCTTAGTGACCTCTTCAGACGTATACCCCCTGTCTTCGTCAGCCTCTATGCGTTTAGCAATCTTAGGAGGCTTCACCTTCAAGGCTGGATTTTCATCTATTAACCCCAACTCCACTGCAAAGGTAAACACACTGGAAACGAGGTTGAAGTTTTTCTTAGCGACTGCTCTAGACAAAGTTGGCAAGCGTTCCTTTTTGGCCTTCTCGACTTGCTTAGCAACTGGCAGCGAACGCACATCCTGACTCTTCTTTTTAGGTAGCTGTAGCAGTGTATCTCTGAACACTACGAAGTCAGCAGAAGTCACCTCCGCTAAGTCCTTATCACCATGTAGCGAGATAAATCGCTGAATATTGTTGTAAGTCTCATTTAGGGTCTTTGAGACCTTCTCACCGCCCTCTGAATTGACTTCGCGCGACACTTTGAACTTCTTATAAACCTCAGACAGAGCGTTCTCAGAGGCTCCTGACGTCCTCCTTAGATGCTTTGGTTTGAGAGGTGATTCAACCATTTTCATGGGGCTAGGCTCACTCTCCCAATCGTTCTGAGCTCTGGCAAGGCAAAGGCTTTCAAACTTATACAGATAGTGATAGAACTGGGTAGTCAACTGACGATAGGACTTACTGCGCTTGGGTACGGTAATTCCCTCAATGTCCAACTGGCTTGCTATGTTAGACTCCAACTCATCTCCCAGTATATCGAGTTGCTGTTCATTGGCTCTTTCAATCTCACTCCCTTGAAGACTCAGGGTGTCAGACAGACCAAAGGTTTGATGACCCTTACTAACATTAATGAGCTCATACTCATCACGAGAAACATGAGAGAGCATATTCCCCTGAGACTCCACCTCATCGCGCATACGAGCATACCAACGCTCAGCAATGATAACGCATTCCCTAAGGGACAACTCTACATCAGACTCACCAGACAGTTTACGTCTAGCCAGTGCCAATTGTTCGTAGGCTTCCTTCAGCCACGGTATAGCTCGTAGTTGAGCTTCACTCTTATCTGTGGTCTTCAGTGAGGACTTAAACTCTCGCTTGCCAACGATAGAACGAAGGTCTTGAGGGACTACAATTCTGATGTAGTAATACTTGGAATATGAAGGAATATAAGGAGAAGCCATGATGCCCATTTGTACCACCTTTTTGTACAAGTAGGTGGTTATGCTGTTTCTCTGTAGCCCAGATACAACAAAGCCCCTAGGGTTTTAGGGGCCTGTAGGTATTTGGCGGAGAGAGAGGGATTCGAACCCTCGATACGCTATAAACGTATACACACTTTCCAGGCGTGCGCCTTCAGCCACTCAGCCATCTCTCCAAATTTTGTATCAAGAAGATTTCAACTACGAAAACCCTTGAGCGCGCGTATAGTAGGTAAAGCCGCGCGCTTAATCAAGAACTTGCTGGAAAATATTCAGCAAGTGCTTATAAAACGTGCGCTTATAGCCCGCCTTTCGCTTTTAACTCGGCTGAGAAGTTAAGCATGCGATCAAGTGGAATAAGTGCGCCTTTACGCAATTCATCATCAACAAAGATTTCATGCCCATCAGTTTCGCCCGTTAAAGACGCCTTAATCGCTTCTAAGCCGTTCATTGCCATCCAAGGACAGTGAGCACAGCTTTTACACGTAGCGCCGTTACCGCCCGTTGGAGCCTCTATAAACGTCTTCTCAGGAGTAAGTTGTTGCATCTTGTAAAAGATGCCTTTATCGGTAGCAACAATAAAGGTGTCGTTATCCATGGTTTGCGAGGCTTTTATTAGCTGACTGGTTGAGCCAACTGCATCTGCCATCTCTACCACACTTGCGGGTGATTCAGGGTGAACCAGTATCGCGGCATTTGGATACAGTGCTTTCATGTCTGCTAGTTTCTGTGCAGAGAACTCGTCGTGAACGATACACTCGCCCTGCCACATTAGCATGTCGGCACCCGTTTGCTTGGCAATGTACGAGCCTAAGTGCCTGTCAGGGCCCCAAATGATTTTCTTGCCCTGGCTGTCTAAGTGCTCAACGATTTCAAGCGCGATGCTTGACGTTACTACCCAGTCAGCGCGCGCTTTTACTGCCGCTGATGTATTCGCGTAAACCACTACAGTGTGGTCAGGGTGCTGATCACAGAATTCGCTAAACTCTTTTACCGGGCAACCAATATCAAGCGAACACGTTGCTTCAAGTGTTGGCATTAGTACGGTTTTTTCAGGGCTAAGAATTTTTGCCGTTTCACCCATGAAGCGAACGCCAGCAACAATTAAGGTTTGTTCTTGTGCATCTCTTCCGAAGCGCGCCATTTCCAATGAGTCTGCCACGCAGCCACCAGTCTCTTCAGCGAGTGCCTGAATTTCATGGTCGGTGTAATAGTGTGCGACAAGCACAGCGTTACGGGCTTTAAGTAAAGCTTTGATCTCAGCCTTTAATTCAGCTTTACGTGCTTCTGACAATGGCTGTGGTTTTGCTGGGAACGGGTACTCTACCTGATCCACTCGAAATGCTACTGACATTAACCTACATCTCTGTTGCGACAAGGGTGCGGATTATACCCAACTGTCATAAAAATTACACACTACCTAATCAACATAAGGGTAATTAAATAGTCGTAGTTATGCTTACTTGTTCTACTACATGGGGTTAGGTAAACCAGATCAAAGTGCAAATGAGACGAGTAGCGTTTCAAAACACAATAAGCATTGGCGTTTTGTACTGAGGAGATTATTTAAAAAGGGAATAGTTGAGTTTGACACTTGATGGTGGGTCGTGCTGGATTCGAACCAGCGACCAATTGATTAAAAGTCAACTGCTCTACCAACTGAGCTAACGACCCATCAAGTGACACACAGATAAGTTTAGCAATTTAAATGATGGTGGGTCGTGCTGGATTCGAACCAGCGACCAATTGATTAAAAGTCAACTGCTCTACCAACTGAGCTAACGACCCATCATTTGATGCTAGGAGAGAAAGTGGTGGGTCGTGCTGGATTCGAACCAGCGACCAATTGATTAAAAGTCAACTGCTCTACCAACTGAGCTAACGACCCTTTCTTTCCTGTTGTTGCCTGTGTCTTGGCAACGGCGGCATATAATACTCAGATTTTTATTCGACGCAACCCATAACGTCCTTTTATTTTCATTTTTCTGTCAAATTACGACTAAACGGTCAAAATGAAAACAAATCGCTGAGTATTTATACCAGTACTAATTGAGTTTAGTCAGGTTTCTACGAAATACAGTGAAATTTGGTGCAGAAGTTTTATGCACTCTAAATGGAATATTTTGAAAAAAACTTTTCTCTAACTCATAAAAAAGCCTCTTTAAAAGAGGCTTTGTTCATTACAAGTTATTTAACCGAGATTCAGCGAGGCGTTTTGCCGATGAATCAGGGTAATCATTTACAACTTGTTGGAAAAGCTGACGTGCTGTTGAACTGTCTCCCGTTCGCTCAGCAATGACACCTAGTTTTAATAAGGCATCAGGACGCTTGGAAGAATCGGTAAAGCGATTAGCTACAATATTAAATTGCTCACTTGCTTCGCTCCACTGCTGCTTATTAAACAGCAGTTGCCCTAACCAATAGTGCGCGTTTGGTGCGTAACCACTGTTGGGAAAGCGTGAAATGAACGATTGAAACGCAGGAATGGCTTTATCGTACTCACGAGACTTAAGGATCAAATTCACCGCATTTTCGTAGGCTTCATCTTCACCTGCTTGCGGAGCTTGCGTTGGCGTAGATGCTGTTGGAGAGCTCACAGAGCCCGAATCAACACCTGCACTAGGCATGGCACTACCTTGTAGCGCGCCGCTTTGCTTAAGTGCTTCCACGCGTTTATCTATTTCAAGGTAAAGCTCACGCTGACGCTCAAGTACTTTTTGAAGTTCATTGGTATTGACTTCAACCGCACCACGCAGCTGGTCGACTTCCATTTGCATATTGTCTAGTTGCGTTTGAAGCCTGTGTTGCATTTCGGTTCGGCTCTTAACAATACGCTCTAGCACAACAATACGCTGTTCTAATTCACTGCCGCCATTGGCGTCTACCACAGGCGCTTGCGCAAATGCGGTAGAAACAGCAAGGGCGGCACATAAAGTGACGCCCATTTTTAATGTCTTATTCGTTAGAATAGTCATTAGCGGTAAACAACCACTCCGCGACGGTTTTGAGCAAATGCATACTCAGTAGAACCCATCACTGCTGGTTTTTCTTCGCCGTATGAAACTACTGTTACTTGGCTGCTGCTTACGCCAGCATTAAGTAGGTAAGTTTCAACAGACTGTGCACGACGTTCGCCTAGCGCAATGTTGTACTCTGGCGTACCACGACTGTCTGTGTGACCTTCAATAGTCACTTTAGTGCTTGGGTTTTTCACCAAGAACGCCGCGTGCTTGTCTAGAATACGCTGGAACTCTGGCTTGATGCTTGAGCGGTCAAAGTCAAAGTAAACGGTTTGTTCGTTTTTCAGCGCTTCCATTTCTTGCTGAACCATTTCTTCCTGACGCTTCATACGCTGTGCAGCTTCTGCTTTAACGCGCTGTGCTTCTGCTTCACGTGCTTCCGCTTCCGCAGCCGCTTGTTCTTGTGCAAGGCGGTTACGCTCTGCTGCCAATTCTTCTTCGCTAGGGCCTGAAGAACATGCCATCATTGTCACTACTGGCAATGCGATAATGAAGCTCTTCATCACTTTATTCATTTGCATCCTACTAATCCTTAAATTTTATTGTTTAGTCGTTAAATTGTTAGAACAAAAATGGTGACCAACTTGGCGATTTAACTTGCCCATTGGCTGCTGGTAACCTAGCTTTAAAACGCCCATCTAAAGAAACCAGTGACAACACTTGGGTTCCCTCGTGAAGGGTGCTGTATATAATCATGCTTCCATTCGGCGCTACGCTTGGTGATTCATCTAAGTACGTCCGTGTCAGTACTTGAGGTGATCCACCATCCAAAGACTGCTTCGCAATGTGATAGTTCCCATTGGTTTGGTTAACCATAATCATTTGCTTGCCGTCTGGGGAAATCGTACCGCCAAGGTTCTGTTCACCTACAAAGGTAACTCGCCTTACTTTCCCAGAATTTAAATTTACGCTATATATCTGGGGTTTACCACCCCGTTCCGAGCTAAATATTAACCCACTGCCGTCTGGTAGCCACGCGGGCTCCGTATCAATCGCTCTATTTCGTGTTACTCGGCGAAGATTTTTTGTCGCTAAGTCCATCACATAGAGTTCAGGGTTTCCATCTTTCGATAAAACCATTGCAAGTTGCTTGCCATCTGGTGAAAACACCGGGCTACTATTTATTCCAGGGAAATCAGTAATGCGCGTACGCTCGCTGGTGTAGATATTCTGAATGAATATTTGCGGTCTACGATTTTCAAAACTAACGTAGGCAAGCTTCTCGCCATCAGGCGACCACACTGGCGACATAAGCGGCTCTGGCGAAGACAATAAGCGCGTTTCGTTCTCACCATCGTAGTCTGCAATGACTAATTGGTAAGGTTTTTCTACCGTGTCACGGTCGCGAACAATGACGTAAGCAATTTTCGTTAAAAATGCACCGCGAACACCGGTCAATTTTTCATACACAATGTCGCTAATTCGATGCGCATACTGGCGAAAATCTCGGCCGTTGATCACTGCCTGACGGGCAGCTAGTACGTGATCATTACTCGATACCAAATTGCCGTCTTTGAGTACTTTAGCTTGCCCATTGTCAACTTGCCCTTTAAGTACATCAATCAACTCATAGGATACAAGGTAACGGTCGCCTCCTTGTGGCTCAATACTTCCTACTAAAACCGTGTCCACACCTAAGGTTGCCCATGCAGTGAAAGACACTTGCTCCGCTGTCTCCGGGTACTGTGGCATTTTGTCGACAGATACCGGGTTAAACTTACCACTACGCATTAAGTCGGCCATCACCACTTTAGAAATATCGCCAGGCATACTGCCCTGACCTTTCCATTTAAATGGCACAACCCCGATTGGACGTGCACTATCTACGCCCTCGGTTATCACAATTTCTAAGGATGCAAACACTTTGGCACTGAATGCCATCGTAATAAGCGCTATCCATAAACCTAGTTTTTTCATACCACTATAATTCCACTTTTAAAGTAATGTCTTTTAACTGCTCGTAAACGTCTGGCGCATCAGATACCGGTAACTTTTCAGCCCTGCGAACCGCGCTTTCAGCCGCTCTACACAGCGCATCATTGCCGCCGAGTACACGAATACTCGTAACAAACCCTGTCGTTGCTAATCGAATATTCAATCGACAGGTTTTACCTTGATAGCTGTCGTCCGAATACAAATTACGCTTTATGGTTTGCTGAATAAGCGCGGTATAACGCTCTACTTCAGTAAGTACCTGTTTTCGCCTACGTTCTTGCTGAGCTGCTTGTTCTTTTGCAAGCTGCTCTTGCATGATCCTTTCCATTTCAGCGCGTTCAGCTGCTTCTTTTTTCTTTCGCTCAGCCTCAGCTTTCGCTTTTGCTTCGCGCTCCTTACGCTCTTGTTCCTTCTGCGCCGCTAAGCGCTCCAAGTCTTTCTGACGTTTCGCTTCAGCCGCTTCTGCTTCACGCTTCTCTTTCGCACGCTTGGCTGCTAGCTGCTGCTGGCGTTTTTTCTCTGCCGCGGCTTCTGCTTTTCTTTGCCTTTCTTGCTCTTCGGCTCTTGCTTGAGCTTCAGCTTGTGCCTGCTCCCTTTTTTGATCCGCAATCGCTTGCGCATCAATAAACGTCGCTTCTATCACAGGCGCATTCGACGGCATACTTGGCAACGGGTCGGGAGAGAAACTGACGCTAATTAGCAACAGCGCAGCAATAAAAAGATGCAAACCAATGGACTTGTACAAGCCTACTTGTTCTGGGCTTATACTGTTGGCTTGCTTGGCACTTTTGCCGTTCTTTTTATCACCACTTACACCGTTACTCGCGTTGTTTGAGTGGCTAGCGGTTGACGTGCTTTTCGACACTTCAGGTTTCGACATATCTATATTACTCAACCGGATCCGTCATTAACCCTACTGAAGGCACACCCGCCTGCTGTAATAACACCATTAGCTGTATCACTTCGTTATACGCTACTTGTCCATCGCCTTTTACCACTACGGGCGTATTGGGCTCTTTGGTCAACTGTGCTTTTACAATAGCGCCAAGTTCTTCTTCGCTAATTGGCGATTCCTGGTCTTCGCCTACATTAAGGAAGTAGCGACCTTTAACATCCACTGACGCAATAATAGGTGGTGTATCTTCTTGCTCTATCGGGTTGGCACTTGCTTTAGGCAAATCTACCTTTACCCCTTGAGAAATAAGCGGCGCCGTTACCATAAAGATAATAAGCAACACCAACATCACGTCGATGTAGGGCACTACGTTTATCTCTGATACCGGCCTGCGGCGTTTTCTTACGTACATAACAAGTCCTCCGTTTGGAATGTAAACGCTTAGGCTTGTTGTTGTGCTTGCGCAGCAACGGCTTGGCGATGAAGGATTGCAGAGAACTCTTCCATGAAGTTGCCGTAGCTATTTTCAAGCTTCTCAACCTGATGGCTGAAACGGTTGTAGGCAATAACCGCAGGGATAGCAGCAAACAGGCCGATAGCAGTTGCAATAAGTGCTTCTGCAATACCCGGCGCTACCATAGCAAGGGTAGCCTGCTGCACTTCACCTAATGCGATGAAGGCATTCATGATCCCCCACACAGTTCCAAATAGACCGATGTAAGGACTAATTGAGCCCGCCGTGGCTAAAAAGGGTAGACGACTTTCTAATTCTTCGACTTGGCGAGACATAGAAACGCGCATGGCACGGTATGTACCGTCAACTATGCCGTTGGTGGCGGTGTTAGATTTGCGCAGGCGAACAAACTCTTTAAAGCCTGAGCAAAAGATGCTGCCCATGCCTGTTAGGTTAGTTCTGGCGGAAAGCTCTTGATAAAGACGATTCAGGTCAGCGCCTGACCAGAACTTATCTTCAAACTGACGCATTTCGTTGCGTGCCGCCGACAACGCTTTACTGCGTTGGAAGATAAACGTCCACGACGCTATCGACACGCTTAGTAACAAAAGCATAACTAGTTGAACAATAAAACTCGCTTGTAAAAACAAGCCAATAAAAGTGAGATCAGATGACACGCGAAATTTCCCCTAACAAAGTACGTGGTAATCTTTTTGGCTTCATAACGGCCAAATCGACGCAGGCAACCTTGATATCTCCCGATACCAATGTAACGCCTTGTTCATTTTTAATAATTTGTTGAAACGTCATACTAGCGCCTTTCAATTCTACAACGCGAGTTTCAATACTCAACAGTTGATTGAACCGTGCAGGCGCATAGTTATGCATTTCAACGTGTTTGACGACGAAAGCGATGGATTGTTCCATCAGCGTGTCTTGTTCAAAACCTAGCTCGCGAAGCCACTCTGTACGGGCTCGCTCCATAAACTTTAGGTAATTCGCATAATAGACGATACCGCCTGCATCGGTATCTTCGTAATACACTCTTACCTGATGTAAATGCATAACTATTCCTTCACCCAAAAATTTAATAATCCAAATCGGAGTTAAAATAACTAATTAGCGCGACAAAATGCAGAACAAAAATACTCCACAAGCCCCACCAAAGCTAACATTTAATCAAAAGTAAACCAATATTAAACACGCAGTTAACACATTAGTTTTTCTAATTCAAAACAACAATTTTACTCAATTGTGCTTTTTTCTGTGCTCCCTATAATGCACAGCATCAGTCGTACAGAGCGTGATGGTGCTTAGCACGGTCATGCAAGAGTTATTCTCCTGTTAGACATGAGTTCCCTGGATTTATTTCCTTCAACACTTGTTGTTTTAGCCCGCTCACTGAGCGGGCTTTTTTTTGCCTGTAGTTTGTCACTTGTATCTAGCAAGATAAACGGCATCCACACTAGCCGTACGCTTTACCCTCGCGCTCTACCAAGAGTCGACTTAGTTTCTAATCCAGCGTAACTTTCGCTTACGCTATTTACTAAGCCTAAAAAAGCCCAGCTATCCAGCTAGGCCTCTAGTACAAACCTATATCCTGTTAAACAAAGCGATAGATTATTCTGACGGAGTAAAGCCAAAGTGCAGATAAGCGCGCTGTGACACAATACGACCACGCGGGGTGCGCTGTAAGAAGCCCTGCTGAATAAGAAAGGGTTCAATCACATCTTCTATGGTTTCTTTTTCTTCACCAATGGCTGCTGCCAAGTTATCTAAACCTACTGGACCACCATCGAACTTTTCAATAATAGCAGTAAGCAATTTGCGGTCCATGTAATCAAAGCCTTCTTTGTCTACATCAAGCATGTCTAGGGCTTTAGCAGCGACATCAGCGCCCACAGTGCCGTCAGATTTTATTTCGGCATAGTCTCGAACACGGCGAAGTAAGCGATTTGCGATACGAGGTGTACCTCTAGAGCGACGAGCGACTTCCTGTGCACCTTCCTCATTCATTTCTAAATTAAGATAGCTTGCGCTTCTTGCAACAATGCTAGTGAGGTCTTTTACGTTGTAAAATTCAAGGCGTTGTACAATACCGAAACGGTCCCGTAATGGCGACGTTAATGAGCCTGCTCGGGTTGTAGCGCCTACCAGCGTAAAAGGAGGAAGGTCTAGCTTAATTGAACGGGCGGCAGGCCCCTCGCCTATCATAATATCAAGCTGGTAGTCTTCCATGGCAGGATAAAGAATTTCTTCTACCACTGGACTTAAGCGATGTATTTCGTCTATGAACAATACATCATTGCGCTCAAGGTTGGTAAGCAGTGCAGCCAAGTCGCCAGCTTTCTCAAGCACAGGGCCTGACGTGGTTTTAATGTTCACGCCCATTTCATTTGCGACAATATTCGCAAGCGTGGTTTTACCCAGTCCTGGCGGACCAAAAATAAGTAGATGGTCTAGCGCATCGTCGCGATTACGCGCAGCTTGAATAAAAATTTCCATTTGCTCACATACGTGAGGCTGCCCCGTATAGTCTTCCAGCATTTTAGGGCGAATGGCGCGGTCGATGACCTCGTCTTCGGTGCTTGCTTCAGGCGTAATCAGTCTGTCGGCTTCAATCATGATAGTTCTACTTTAAACGGTGACGTGAAGACAGTCAGACTAAGAACCGCTGTCTTCGTTGAGCGCCATTATATGGCCGCTTTTAATGATTCGCGAATAAGGGCTTCGCTTTCCATGCCCTCTTTATATACGCTGTCGACTAACTTGCTCGCTTGAGCAGGTTTATAGCCTAGTGCAATAAGCGCGCTTTGCGCTTCTTCCCGAGCGTCGTTTACAGCAACAATAGTGTTGGTGGATAACAAGTCGCCACTTGGGGGCGGTACAGCAATACTCTGCGCCTTGCCAAATTTTGCTAGGCGGTCTTTAAGCTCTACCACTAAACGCTCTGCGGTTTTCTTACCTATACCCGGTAAGCTGACGAGAGCAGAAACATCTTCGTTTTGTACGCTTGCTAAGAACTGGCTTGCTGACATACCAGATAAAATAGCAAGGCCTAACTTCGGGCCTACACCATTGGCTTTGATCAATTCTCGGAAAAGCCCTCTTTCCATTTTATCAGCAAAACCAAACAGCAATTGGGCGTCTTCACGAACCACAAAGTGTGTGTACACCACCACTTCTTCACCCACCGCGGGAAGCTGGTAGAAACTGGTCATAGGCATGTGAATTTCGTAGCCAACACCGGCTACATCTACAAGAATTTCTGGAGGCTGTTTCTCAGCCAACGTACCGCGAATTCGTCCAATCATGAATTATCTCTGTAAAAGCGTGAGCTTCGAGCAGTATTAGCGCAAACGACCACGAACGGTTTTTCGGGCTTGCCCTGCCATGTTTATCAGGCTCTGTTCAGTGTGTGCATGACACAAGGCAACGGCTAATGCATCGGCAGCATCGGCCTGTGGCGTGCCGCTTAAATTCAGCAGGTGTTTTACCATGTGCTGAACTTGCGTTTTATCTGCGCCACCTTTTCCAACTACCGACTGCTTAATTTGCCTTGCGCTGTATTCAGCAACAGGAAGTTGCGCTTGGGTGGCTGCCACAATGGCGGCTCCTCTGGCCTGACCAAGCTTTAACGCTGAATCAGGGTTTTTCGCCATAAATACTTGCTCGATAGCAAACTGGTCGGGTTTATATTGACGAATAATATCGCCAACACCGGTAAAAATATTAGCAAGACGAGAGGGTAAATCTGCCGTTCCAACGCGAATGCATCCGCTTGCTACATACACCAGTTTACCTTGCTTGCGTGCAATTAAACCGTAGCCTGTGATCCGAGAACCTGGATCTATACCCAGTATAACCATTAAGGCACACTCGGTACAAACAAAGATACCGCTTCTTTATTAGAGGGAGACCATAAACGCGCCAGTGCTTCGTCTTTCGACACCCATTCGTACTGCAAGTGCTCTGTTAAGACAAGGGGTAAATCGCTGTTTATTTGAAGGGAAAATACGTGTTCTGTGTTGTGCACAGTACCAGGAGGATAACGATGTAGCCAGCGGCTACGAATTTCATATTGGTTTTGCTTATCGTGGTCGTTAACCACAAAGCCGTGTGCTTTGGCATCGATGCCAATTTCTTCACACACTTCACGATATGCCGTTTCTAAGGGTAACTCCCCCTCTTCTAACGCGCCGGTTACCGACTGCCAAAAGGTGGGGTCGTCTTGTCGTTGCAAAAGCAGCACTCGGTAGTGTTGGTCATACAACACTACCAGTGCAGATTCAGGCTTCTTATACGCCATAAATTACGATTGCTTTTTCACCGTTGCAATAGCTAGCTCTTCAAGCTGCTGTGGGTTCGCAGGGCTAGGCGCCGATGTTAACGGACATGCCGCTGTGGTCGTTTTAGGGAATGCCATCACGTCACGAATAGACGTCGCGCCAGTCATAAGCATTACCAAACGGTCTAGACCAAACGCAAGACCTGCATGCGGCGGCGCACCAAAGCGCAGCGCGTCAAGCAAGAAGCCAAACTTGTTCTTCGCTTCTTCATCGTCAATGCCAAGAATGTTGAATACCGTAGACTGCATGTCTTCATTGTGAATACGTACAGAACCACCGCCTAATTCAACACCGTTCAATACCATATCGTAAGCGTCAGATAAGGCTTCTGCTGGGTTAGCTTTAAGTTCTTCTGGCGTTAAACCTCGTGGCGCGGTAAACGGGTGGTGAATAGCGTGAAGCTGACCGTCAAACTCTTCGAACATTGGGAAATCAACAACCCAAAGTGGTTTCCACTCGCCTTCAAGAAGCTCAAAGTCTTCACCAAGCTTAAGACGAAGTGCGCCCATCGCTTCGGTAACCACAGTGTAGTTGTCTGCACCGAACAATAGAATATCGCCACTTTGTGCGCCAGTGCGCTCTAGCATGGCGTTAGTGATATCTTCCGTTAGGAATTTAAGGATTGGCGACTGCAGACCTTCAAGACCTGCACCAGCATCGTTAACTTTAATCCAAGCAAGGCCTTTCGCGCCGTAAATACCTACAAATTTGGTGTATTCGTCAATTTGCTTGCGCGAAAGTGAAGCACCGCCTGGTACGCGAATTGCCGCAACGCGACCTTTAGGGTCGTTTGCCGGGCCGCTGAATACTTTAAAGTCAACGTTAGCAAGCAAGTCGGCAACGTCTGTTAACTCTAACGGGTTACGTAGGTCTGGCTTATCGCTACCAAAGCGCGTCATGGCATCGGCGTACGTCATGCGCGGGAAGTCGCCAAGGTCAACGTTTAGCATTTTGTTGAACAAGTCACGAATCATGCGCTCGGTAATAGACATTACGCCATCGGCATCTAAGAACGTGGTCTCAATATCGATTTGGGTAAATTCTGGCTGACGATCGGCACGTAAGTCTTCGTCGCGGAAGCACTTAACAATTTGATAGTAACGGTCCATGCCCGACATCATCAGAAGCTGTTTGAAAAGCTGTGGCGATTGCGGAAGTGCAAAGAACTCACCTTTGTGTGTGCGGCTTGGCACTAGGTAGTCACGTGCACCTTCTGGCGTTGCCTTAGTGAGAATAGGCGTTTCAATATCAAGGAAACCTTCTTCTTCTAGGAAGCGACGTACAGCACCGGTTACTTTTGCACGAAATTGTAAGCGCTGGCTCATAACAGGACGGCGAAGATCTAGATAACGATAGCGAAGGCGCTGTTCTTCTGAGTTTTCTTGGTTCCAGTCCAGTGGAAGCACGTCAGACTTGTTGATCACTTCAAGGCCTGTGCCTAGGATCTCAATCTCACCTGTGCGCATGTCTTTGTTAACTTGACCTTCAGGGCGCGCACGCACTTTACCCGTTAGCTTTACACAGAATTCGCTACGCAACGTGTTAGCTACCGATAGCACGTCTGGTAAATCTGGGTCGAACACCACTTGTACGATACCTTCGCGGTCGCGTAAGTCGATGAAAATTACACCGCCTAAATCGCGACGCTTATTAACCCACCCGCAAAGGGTAACTTCTTGTCCAATGTATGATGAATCGATATTCCCACAGTAATCTGTGCGCATGGTCCTTGACCCCTGATGTTTTTTCTTGCTTCGCATGCAGTAAATTGGCGTTCAAAACCGCTTACTTTTAGGCTTAAGACTTTGCCAAAAATCGCGTAAACTTGCTGGCCAATTAGCTGGCCCGCCCACAACATGCATAATGTAATGATTTAAAGGCCGCATAGTATAAACAAATGCTTGATAAAGCCCAATGACAAATATGCACAAATCAGCCATATCACAAGGAAATCTCTATATTGGATTGCCAATGTGGCAACACAGCCATTGGCCAAGCACGTGGTTTGTTAATTATCCCAAGTCTGATAATGGATTGTCGCTGTATGCCAAGGAGTGTAATACGGTTGAAGGGAATACCACATTTTATTCTCTTCCCCACCAAGACGCTGTAGCAAGGTGGTGCAATTCAACACCCGACCACTTCAGGTTTACTTTCAAGTTTCACCAGAACATTACTCATGTACACCAATTACAGCATTGTGATGAAGAGGTTGCCCAACAGCTTGCTTTATTAAGCCCGCTTAAAGAAAAGCTAGGAGTCATGATGCTGCAACTACCCGCATCTTTTGGGCCAGAAAAGCTATCAATTTTGGATACCTTTTTAGCGGCGTTACCCCAAGAATTAAACGTAGCGGTTGAAGTGCGCCACCTAGCATTTTTCGCTAAGGGTGATGAGGAAAAGGCGCTTAACCAACTATTAATTCGCCACGGTGCGAATAGAATCATTATGGACACCCGAGCGCTTTTCACGGGCTCTTTAGACGCAGGGGGAACAAATAGACGAGCGATGCTAAAGGAAGTGCGAGAGAAAAAGCCCCGTGTACCGGTAAACGTTATCGCTACAGGACATACTCCCATTGTGCGCTTTGTCGGTAACGATATAGATGATGACAACCAACGCTGTTTATTGCCTTGGGTGAAAAAAGTGAAGATTTGGCAAAGTGAAGGAAAAGACGTGTACTTTTTTTGTCACCGTCCCGACAACAAAGATGCTCCCTGGTTAGCGCAGCAGTTTATCGATTTGTATAACAACACTACTCCATCACTCGTGCTAAATAACCTGTCTATTAAAACTCAACCAGAGCAGAATTCACTGTTTTGATGACGAGCAACTGACATTGAGCCTATCAATATTTTTTAATAGATAGCGTTTTTCTAATTCAGCGGTAAACTACTGCTCTTATCTATTTTGGTACTACACCATTATTTACCGTGAAATAACCTTAATGAACCATGAATATGAGAAAGCGCGTATTGCTGCGCTTGAATCGTTAGATATTTTAGATACTTCCCCAAGCGAACAACTTGACGAGCTCACCAAAGCTGTACAAGAAGAGTTTAATGCTAAAACCTGCTTGGTAAGCCTGGTTGCAGAGGATCGTCAATGGTTCAAGTCACGCCAGTGTATGGATGCTACCGAAACACCGCGTAATATCTCGTTTTGCACCTACGCGATTGCCGAAGAAGAGTACTTAATTGTTCCCGACGCTAAAGCCGATAAGCTATTTGCTAATAACCCGTTAGTCACTGGAAACCCTTTTATTAGAGCGTATGCAGGTGTCATTTTGCGCAATAAGGACGGATACGAGTTGGGAACCTTATGCCTTCTGTTTGATGAACCACGTAGCTTTACAGTTCCTGAAATAGAAAGTTTAAAAAACTACGCTCGCACAGTTGAAGCCATTATTTTTTCAGAACACCTGCCAGTATAATCCCAGCCCTACGCTTTTAGTATCGCAAAACAAAAACGCATCACTAAAAAGTGATGCGTTTAATAACTCTCTCAGCTCGACTATGTCTATCTGAAATCGGCTGCATCTAACTCATGCTTTTTCATAAGCTTGTGCATGTCTGTACGGTTTCTTCCTGCAAGCTCTGCCGCTCGTGTCACGTTGCCGTCGGTCATTTTAAGAAGTTTGTGCAAGTACTGCTGTTCAAAGGCATCGCGCGCTTCTGTAAGCGTTGGCCAGCTTTGCTTGGTTGCTGAAAGAGCCTGCTCAACCAAATGAAGCGGAATAACCGGCGTTTGCGTTAGTGCCACGCACTGTTCAACCACGTTCACGAGCTGGCGTACGTTGCCAGGCCAAGACGACGTCACTAACTGCTGCATTGCGTCATCTGAGAACTGACTCACATTTACGCCATGACGTTGTGCGCTTTGCTGCAACAGCGAGCGAGCCAGAAGTGGAATATCTTCACTTCGCGATTTCAGCGAAGGAAGTTTCAGGTTCACCACGTTTAGACGGTAATATAAATCTTCGCGGAAGGTGCCTTCTTCCATTTCTTTGTGCAAGTCTTTGTGCGTTGCAGAAATGATACGCACATCGATGTCTACGTGCTTGCTGCTGCCTACTGGACGAATTTGGCGCTCTTGTAATGCACGCAGCAGTTTTACCTGCAGCGTCATCGGCATATCGCCAATCTCATCCAAGAACAAGGTACCGCCGTCGGCTTCTCTAAACAGACCTGGGTGAGCAGCTACAGCACCGGTAAACGCACCTTTGGCATGACCAAATAGCTCGGATTCAAGTAAGTTTTCAGGCAATGCTCCACAGTTAATAGCTACAAATGGTTTGTCGCTGCGGTTACTGGCTTTATGAATGGCATTAGCAAGTAACTCTTTACCGGTTCCACTTGCCCCGCTAATAAGTACAGATACTTCACGCTGAGCTATGCGGAACGCCTGGTCTAGTACATTTAGCATTTCTGGAGAACGGGTAATGATGTCCTTTGCCCAATCCCCAGGCTGTGCAGCTTGAGACTGGCTAAGTGCTTTTTGCAGCAGCGCGCGTAATTCGTCGTGATCGACAGGTTTAGGCAAAAACCCAAATACACCACGCTGAGTGGCTGCTACCGCATCAGCGATGGTGCCGTGAGCCGTCATCAGAATTACAGGAATATCTTTTCTAATTCCCATAATTTCTTCAAACAAACTCAGACCATCTAAGCCCGGCATACGCAAGTCACTTAATACTACATCGTAGTTGTCGTTTTGAAGCTTTCTTAACGCTGATTGACCGTCTTCCACTGCGGTCACCTCATAGCCTTCGCCTTCCAGACGAATGGTTAATAAGCGCAATAAGCTCTTATCGTCATCTACCAACAATAAGTTAGGGTTACTACTCGCCTTTTCGCTCACTGTTGTGTACTCCTGTTTTTATCCATCAGTGTTGCTTCAATCTGCAACAATTCTTCTAGTTTTTTGCGCAGGTTAACTGCTTCAATTTCAAGTGCTTTTACTTTCTCGCCACGAGAAGTATTTTCTTGCTCCAACACCACCATGGCAGATTCAAGCTGCATAATCTGATTGTTATGCGACGCAGCAATAACAGTCACCACTTCTTGCGCAGTGGGTGTAAATGTTCCTGCAATATCATTTAAGGCAAGCTGCGCGCGCAATCTGTCTTGATAAGGTGTATCTGTTGGTAGTGTTAAAACGTAGGCGTGAAGTGTGTCAGATGCTGTATCACCTAACGCTTTTAATGCTTGCTTACGCTCTAACCAAGGTTGGTTAGCCGCGTCAATCCACGCGTTAAGCCAATAGGTTGCATCGCAATTGTGCTCGAACCCCTGTGGAGGCTCAACAAATAAACAAAGGCCACGTTCTATTTTAGCTACAGGCGTCACCTTTTCTGGCTCACCTGCGTTGTCGTTGTTCCTGGTTAAACTCTGACATCCTGTCAGCACCAGTAAGGCGACAATTAAACCACTTATTCTCATTTTATTTTTCCTGTTGCCCAATGGTCACTCTAAAGCAAACATCGGCATAGTCTACATCTACAACACGCACATCACCATGCATCAGTCGAGCGCAATCGGCAACAATTGATAACCCTAAACCCGTCCCAATGACATTGTCGTTTCTCGGCTCGGTTCCTCGGATAAAAGGTTCAAATAAAGTATGTACTGACTCTGGAGCAATACGCTTACCGCGATTGGCAACATCGAGTACAAGATTATCGTTTTCGTTATAAAGGCTAATATTTATCGGTCTTCCCACTGCGCCATGCGCGACAGCATTGGACACCAAGTTATCAAGTATTCTTCTAAACAGCTCCTCGTCTATACGCACCTCGGACGCGGTTATCTTTACTTCCACTTCTCTATCCTGAATAGCGAGCGCGTAATCTTCTAAACAAGCAGAAACTAACTTGCTAACGTCACTTTGTACCATTTTCGGCTGAGCTTGTTGCAACAGCAGGTTGTAGTCGAGCAGCTTTTCCACCAGCGTGTTGAGTCTTTGCGTACTAGCAGTAAGTAGCGAAAGTACTTCGCGTTGACTGTTATTCAACTCGCCCACCACGTTTTCAGACAACAAGCTGCAGCCTTCTTTAATACTGGCAAGCGGAGTTTTGAGCTCGTGAGCAGCGTGTCGCAGCAAGGCGGTTCTAATATGCTCCAACTGCTGTAGTCGATCATAAAGCCAATGTAAGTCTTTCTCTACATCAATCAGTTCTTTTGGCGCTTGTCTTGAAAGGGGTGGAAGCTGACCATCGCTGTGGGCCATGATCCTTATAATCTTTTTTAAGTTGTTAACGGGGTTCACAATAAGTTGACTCCCCATCAGTATTAGCAATAACGAAACGCTTACAAGCATGGCCGTAGACCAAGCTTGTTTTGCTTGCATGGCATTTAAATCATCTTGCTGGACTTTGACACGTTCAGTAATAGCGGCTTCTACATCGTCGCGAAGCTGGTCGACGCTATCGCCCACCGATGCAAGGTAAGCATTAAGTAAAAGCTGGTCTTCAATCGCTCGATATTCGGCTAATTGATTTAGCTGTTCTGAAAGTCGTGTGCAGGTAGTTGGTACCGAGAGAGCCTGACATAGATTGTCAGCGGCCACTGCAAATTGATCGATGGCGTTATCAGAAAGGGATGCCACCCTATCATTTCTCAACACAGCAAATTGGCGAATGCTGCGCTCTACATCAACGACCGCGTTATCGAGTCTTTGCATGTCGCTAACAACATCGACAACAAACCGTGTTTCAAGTGTTGTCATTTGACCCACTTTGGCTAAGTCGCTTTGACTTTGCCAAAGTAAGGCTATAAGAGGAATAAGGGCCAGTACAAAACTACCTAGCGTCAACTGCCTTAGTGAACCAAGTTGTACCAAGCGTTCACCAAACGAAACCTTGTTTATCAGAACCTTACCCTCTTAAATATATTATTTTATCTACTCACTTGCTGTGAGCTTTTCATTGCCTGGCGTCAACTTGCTTTTTGCCAATTCGGCTTCGGAAAGTTTGCCATCTTCGTTGTCATCAATCAGCCCAAAGTTACGCAGTAGACCTGTGTGTCGAACCGCTTCTTTAAGTGATATCAGACCGTCTTTATCTGTGTCTAATTCCTGCATCAACGAGCGCGCTGGACTTGCGTACGCGTCCGCTACTGAAATGGCTTGTACTGCAGCAACAGCACAAAGTGCTAAGAAAACTTTTTCGAGACGTTTCATCATGAATCCTCCGCTAAACGCTTTTAAAATCCTTCTCAATCCGCTTTGATACCAGCCCTGTGTTATCAGGTTATGCTGCTATTAAAGCTCATGGATACTACCACTAGTCTTCAATTAACCACTATCATAATTGCATTCAAACTGCTTATGCGATTTTCAGACCAAAAAGAAAAAACACATTAAAAACAGAAATATACATAAATCAATATACTATTAAGCACTCAGCATACAGGTTAATTGTTGCAAAAAAGAAACACCACTTTGAAACACTGTATGACAAAGTGGTTTTATCGATACCTTGCTATACAGAGAAACTGCTATCGCTGTAATGGGAGGGAGAACAAGTGAGCTCCGATAAGGGGATGGGCTTGCTAAACATAAATCCTTGCACATTGTCACATCCATGCTCTCTAAGGTAATTCCACTGTTCAAGGTTTTCTATGCCCTCAGCACATACCGAGAGTGACAGTCTTTTTGCCAAATCAATAATTGCCCCAGTCACAAGACGGCTTCGTTCTGAAGTTTGAATTTCCATTACAAACTGTCGGTCAACTTTTAGCGTGTCGATATTGATTTGCGTCAGGTAACTTAACGAGGAGTAACCCGTTCCAAAATCATCTAGAGCTATGGCGCACCCCATGTTTCCGATGCGTCTGAAGAACTTGTTTGAAAGAGTAAAGTTTTCTAGATACGCACTTTCTGTCACTTCAAATTCAATGTTTTCTGGGTTGATGTCATAGAGCTTGAAAGTATTGTAGATGTAGTCAAACAGCTGCGAGCTTCGCAAATCATGTCCAGATAAATTGATTGAGGCTCTAAACGGAGACGTGGCCCATTGTTTTAGATCTGGCATATCAATACAAACGCGCTTAATTACCCAACGGGTAATTGCAGTGATCTTACCGCCCTGCTCAGCAATGGGGATAAACTCGTTCGGCATGACCAAGCCAAATTCAGGATGTTGCCAACGAATAAGCGCTTCTACGCCTATTACATTCCCTTCGTTGTTAACTTTAACCTGGTAATAAACAACAAATTCATCGTTGCTGATTCCTTGCTCAATACCGTTAGCTAAGTGGAGTTTACGCTTATGTGACTCAACCATATCAGGTGTAAACAGTGTGTAGCTGCCCCGCCCTCGCGCTTTTGAACGATACATTGCAAGGTCTGCATTGCTCATCAGCTCGCTTAGGTCGTAGCCCGCATCGGAAGCCGTAGCGATTCCAACGCTTAAACCTACCGTTAGTGATAAGCCACGCAGTTCAAAAGGCTCATCAAATGCGGTAATAAGTCGCGTTGCCAAGCTTTGCGCTTGGTCGGTAGTCACATCTCTATCGGGCAGTACTAAGAACTCATCACCTCCCAATCGCGCGAATAAGTCGCCGTCGCGCAGCAAACACTGAACTCTGTCAGCAACCTCAATGAGAATGAGATCTCCGGTTTCATGTCCTAAAGAATCATTGATGCCCTTAAACCCATCTAAATCAAAAAACAGGAGCAGTAAGTCTTCATCATTTCTTTTGGCTCTGGCTAGCTCAAGTCTTAAGTTATCGAGAACAAACTGTCGATTGGGAAGACCGGTTAAACTATCGAAGTTTGCCAGACGAGACATGGTTTCTTGTTGATCAACCAATGTTT
This sequence comes from Alteromonas sp. CH_MED4-4, assembly GCF_037029575.1. Lineage (NCBI taxonomy): Bacteria > Pseudomonadati > Pseudomonadota > Gammaproteobacteria > Alteromonadales > Alteromonadaceae > Alteromonas > Alteromonas sp. CH_MED4-4. The sequence continues at coordinate 57,673 of NZ_JAYMEU010000016.1, forward strand.
GCTTTTGCTCAAAGTTGATAAGTAACTCAACTTCAATGGTATCCAATAAACTATTAATGTTATTCGATAACTGTCCAATTTCATTAGATGTATTAAGTGAACTGCGCAGCGCATAGTCTTTTGACTCAAATACTTCCTGAGTAAACTGCCTCAGCGACCCAATAGGAGAAATCAAACGGTATAAAATAAAGACACAAGTGCCAGTGCAAAGCAGCAAAACCGCGATAACGATAGGCACTTGCTTAATGATCTGGCGGGCTGAACTTGCCGCCATGGTGTCTTCAATGTCCACATAAAGCACAACATGTCCAAGTGGGTATAGGCTACTGCCTACAATTTGATGGGCAGTGATAACATTGTCGTATTGCGTAACACCGAATGGAATTTCTGCAGGATCAAGAGGAACAGATTGATTGGAAAGCTGGTTTAAGGAATCAGGTTGAATAGTGGATATGACTTGATAGTCGTTGTCATATAGCGTGGCGGAAATAAGATTATCGTGTTCTTTTATCGGTTGAAAAAGAGAGGAAAATAATGCGTTATCACCGGGACTTCGCTCCATGACAACCGATAACTGCAGCGACAAAGCGTTACTTAACGTCGCGGTATTGCCTTTAACCACATCCACCACAGAAGCGTTGTGTTCTAATTTATTAACAATTACCACAGAGAGCGCCAGCACCGACATCGTCAATGCAATGACAAGCCCAATTGGGATTTTCAACGTTCTAAACACTCAACTACCCTTACTTCAGTACTGCAAGCTGTTGTAAGCAAGTGATGCCATAGGCTCTGAAACAGCACTGTCACCGCTAAGCTTTTATTATTATTTGTTCACAATAGTAAGGTACAGGTCGCTAAATTTGAATCCATTTTTTTAGCTAATACAAAAAAGACTAACTGAGTGATGATGAACACTATGTTCTTTCAACTACTTCAAGTTTAGTTTTAATGTATTGGCTATGGGGAACGTACAATAAATCAGCTATTTGACGAATAGTACTCTCTTCAAGAGGCGCTAAAGATTCATCCGCGTATGCAATAGCCCAGAGGCTCTTTATCACATCTCTTTTCTCATCAGCGCTGCAGTGTTTATTTAGTACTTGAGTAAAACGCACTAAGTCAATTGAATCGTCAGCCGTCTCTTGCCCCCTTTCAAGCAACAACGACATCGCTTCCTCATCTATATTTACATGCTTTCTGAGCTGTTTCTCGTATTCACTTCTCTCGCTATCCGTTACCTCATTATCAGCATTAACAATTTCACTAAGTAATGCAGCAGTCGCCAATTCAACGGTATACGTTGGCTCTGTACGCTTATGCGTGTCTTCGAAAAATTTGAGAAATGATTTCAGCATGGGGCCCTACTTCTTGTGTCACCGCAGAAACGCCCGCGGTTAATGAAATTTGAGTATCGATAAAACTTTTACTCGGTAAAAGCTAAATTCGATTAATTGCTGGATTAGATGGACAGATTTACAGCGATGACCAAGTGAGCAAGTCTATGTAAACTGTACTCAGCGACTAAAGCTGTAAAGTGAGAGTTTAAAAGCCCTCAGAGAAACACGAATATGAACATTTTGCTCGTAAAGATATTTTCTAAAGGCGCCTAAATTTTAGTATCAAGTAAGCAAATCACTTTACTCCCGCCATTTTCGAACCACACTCGTTCGCACAGCGCGTGAAGCAAAGGAAGCCCACGCCCAAAGCTTTCGTCATGAACAGAATGACGCCGGCCTACCGTACTTGCCTTATTCCACTCGAAGCCTTCACCACTATCTTCAACCGCTATCAGCACCTTACCTTTAAGGGGTAAAGACTCTATCCGAATGTTAATTCGCCCGTGACTAAGCGCCTTTAGTGAAGCCTCGCGATTTTCGTAATATTGATGAAACCCTGTACTATCAGCTTTGAGTTTTGAGTCGAGTTTCAAGATCCCATGCTCTAGCGCATTATTAAACAGTTCCGACAACACAGTATAAATTATCGAACGCACCGCTTGAATGCCCTCGCATTGCCCCGCAAGCTGTAGCACGCGTTGAAGAATGTCAGGCTGTTTCAAATGTTGTGCGTCAAGCGCAACTTCATGCACCGATGGCAATCCAAAATCCATCTTTGGTGATACGGGCGTTTTAATGGGTTGAGAAGTAAACACGACTAGTGTGACATCATCGTGAAATGAAGAGGCTGCGCAATGCTCTTTCGCCTTAAGAAAAAGTGAATTGGATTCTATTTTCCCATGCGTCTGCATTTGCTCTTTTACTATTCTTACTAAGCCTTCCTCAAGAAGCATTTCTCCCTCTTGATTAGTACTCTCAATTAGCCCGTCGCTACAAATTACAAGCTGTTCATTGCATCCTAATTGAATGGTATCGCAATCGGTGTTGAGTTCATGCTCATCTAGGATCCCTAATGCCATGTGACGTGAGGGAATGCAGCGCAGTGCTAAATCAGTTTTCGCAGGAACAATGACAGCCGGCATTCCACCTTGCCATAAGTTTATTCTATTGCCCCCCGCGTTAATTTCGCCCACCACTGCGGCCATAAACATGTCACTTGGTAGAAACTTAATTAAAATTCGATTTAATTCTGAAATAATCTCAGAAATAGATACCCCTTGCTGGCTGAGTTCCTGAAAGGCTCGGGTTACAGGCAACGCACCAATTGCTGACGCCAAACCATGGCCTGTAAAATCTCCCACCACAAAATAAATACCACCACTAGGGCTTGATTCACATAGAAAGAGATCGCCATTAAAGGTTTCAGCTGGCTTTAGGAAGCAGTCGAAATGCGCCATTACCTCGGGCCGATTGACAATAGCGTGGCTAAAAATATGTTCAACGATGGCGTGCTCTCTCGCCACTCTTTGATTGAATAAACGAAGTGCTTTATTTTGCTGTTCTATGTGTTCACTCAAAGCACGTATTTTTAAGTGGGCTCGAATTTTGGCAATTAGAATGTGTCGGTCGAAGGGCTTTGTGGCAAAGTCGTTCCCGCCAACTTCCAGGCACCTCACTAAGCTTTCTTTATCTTCTAAAGCGGTGATAAAAAGAATAGGTAGATACGGCCCTTTCGCAAGCTTGCGTATTTTGGGTGCAACGTCAAAACCACTGAGCCCAGGCATCACAACATCCAACAAAACCAAGTCGGGTTTTTCGTGCGTAAATTTTTTGATAGCTTCAACACCATCCACCGCTTCGATACAGTCTTTATAGCCTGCGTTATAAAGCATGTTAGTAAGCAATGTACGGTTGATAGCCTCGTCGTCAACAATGAGGATCTTCACGTATGTCTCTTCGATAAAATGTTAATTTAGCGACTTGCTTTTCTTACTTAATGTCGAACTTTTTATCGAATCGAGATATTTTCAGGATTTTAGCAACCTGAGGACGGGCATTTTCGATACTGTAGGTTAATTCTCTTTCAGCGAGTGTCTTTTGCATGTTTAACAACATACCTAAGGCAGAGCTATCCATGTATTCAGTACGCGATAAATCTACGGTGATGTGAGAGACATCGGCGCCCAGTTCGCCATAGGCGTTTCTGAAGTCTTCTACCTTACTAAAGTCAAACTTAGTGCCTACATCTACCACTAGTACTTTCCCTTGATTTTGATAGCTCGACGTTATTTCCATATTCGCTCCTTAAAAATGTAAGCAGAAATGCTTCATCACATGCTTTTAACTTTGCTATTCTTATACTAGTTGAACTTTTACACATCGCCACGAAAGTCATCTTAAACTTTCGTATGGTAATGCTTTTTTTATCGCCATTTAGATGGAAAGACGCAATTTATTGAGGTATGTATGCAAGACTGGCAAGACGCCCTTTTGGTCTATAGTACTGAAAGCGGCAAAATAAAGCCTGAGCCAAAAGAGCAAGCGCGTTCGGTGTCTTCTGACGGCGTTGTTCGTATTCACAGGGAAACTAAAGGTCGCAAAGGAAAAGGGGTGTCTCTGATTAAGGGATTAGACCTCGCGTCTGATGAGCTGAAAAAACTAGGCTCTGAGCTAAAGAAAAAATGTGGTTGCGGCGGCGCAGTGAAAGACGGTGTCATTGAAGTACAAACTGATGACAGGGAAAAGCTCCGCACACTACTGACCGATAAAGGGTATAAAGTTAAGCTTGCTGGGGGCTAATGTAACGCTAGCCAGCTAGCGAGCTCTCACTTTTTCATAAACATATAACAAAAAGAGTCTGAAATGGAAAAGCTGTCAATTTCTGATCTACACATTATTTTAGTTGAGCCTTCTGACACACAAAGAAAGATCATCACCACTTTGTTGTTAAAAGAGCACGTAAAGGAAATTGACCCCGTCAGTACCCTTTCCGAAGCTCGTTCAGCGGTAAAAGCGCACGGTGCTGACCTAATCGTAAGCGCGATGTACTACGAAGATGGAACCGCACTAGAACTACTTAAATTCATCAAAGAAGACGACGCATTTAAAACAATCCCCTTCATGTTGGTTTCCAGTGAAAATCGTTTAAGCAAACTAGAAGAGTTTAAGCAGGCGGGTGTTGCGGCAATTCTTCCTAAACCATTTGAACCACTTCACTTGTCTCGTGCGTTAAACGCAAGCTTAGACCTAATTAACCACGATGAACTAGAATTAGAACTATTTGACGTACACGACGTTCGCGTACTACTTGTTGATGACAGTAAATTAGCGCGTAATCATATTCGACGCGTACTAGAAGGCATGGGACTTCAACGCATAAAAGAAGCTGAGAATGGCGCAATGGCGCTAACTTATATAAAAGATGAACCTTTTGACCTCGTGGTTACCGACTACAATATGCCCGAAATGGATGGCAGGGAACTATCGGAATTTATCCGCTTTAATCCAGAAACCACACATATACCGATTATCATGGTAACGTCAGAGTCAGCTGACAGTGCACATATGGCTAATATTCAGCAAACAGGTGTGAACGCGCTATGCGATAAGCCTTTTGAGCCCAACGAAGTAAGACAAATGCTTTCAGCACTATTAGGTAACTAAGCGTTAAAATATAAACGACGTTCTCAAATTACCCAGCGGCCGGTGCTTATTTTCGGCACCTGCCAACGCTTCATGCCCTAACCGTTTGGCTTTTTATAAAGCCAAAAGCGCATTTTAATCACTTTTTCAAGCCCTCCACATTAAAAACAACTATTCAATTTGTAAAAATGGGTTGACACACATAGGCGTTCAACATACATTCAAACCTATGAAACAGAATACTATGCACGTAGCACTTTTCTTTTTTGCGTTTACATCCTTTAACTAGGGAGGCGCGGCTACATGCATGAAAACCTCCCAACCGGGAGGTTTTTTTTTAGCAGAATTTTCTTATACGATACGCACGGGAATGATATGTCAGACAATGCATTAGATACTGTTAGAGAGCGGATTACCGCTTTAGACAGTGAATTACTTACTTTACTCTCAGAACGCAGAAAGTTAACCAACGAAGTGGCTGAGACGAAAATAAAGCATCACATTCCTGTGAGAGATCAAAAGCGAGAAGAACAGCTATTGGTGCGCCTAATAAAAGAAGGCCAAAACATCGGCTTAGACCCTCATTATGTGACACAAATTTTCCACGTTATTATTGAAGACTCTGTTTTAAACCAGCAGGCTATGCTTGCTGAACGCGCTAACCCTGGCAGTACATTGCCCTTAAACCGAGTGGCATTCTTGGGCGACAAGGGCTCTTACTCTTATCTAGCAACTCAAAAGTACTTCTCTCGTCGCCCAGGCGAATTGCTGGAAATTGGCTGTCAGAGCTTTGCAGAAATTATTCACAAAGTTGAAAGTACAGAAGCCGATTACGCGGTATTGCCTATTGAGAACACGACGTCTGGCAGTATCAATGAAGTGTATGACCAACTACAGCATACCCAACTTAGTATTATTGGTGAACTCACCCACCCTATCCGCCATACATTGTTAGTGGGAGCCAACACCAGTATCGATAAAATCAAAACGCTTTACGCTCACCCTCAAGTGTTCACTCAGTGTAGCCATTTCTTAGCAGAACTAGGGAACGTAGAAGTGAAAACCATGGACAGCACCTCGTCTGCCATGTTGACAGTTAGTGAGCTTAAACGCGATGACGTAGCCGCAATAGGCAGCGAAGCGGGTGGTAACTTGTACGGCCTAATGGCAATAAAGAGTAACTTAGCAAACCAAAAAGAAAACCATAGCCGTTTTATCGTTGTTGCGCGCAACCCAGTAGTGGTTCCACTTCAAGTTCCTGCTAAAACAACACTTGTTATGTCTACCATCCAAAAGCCAGGTGCACTTGTAGAGGCCTTGTTGGTGCTACGAGAGAACAGCATCAATATGACGAAGCTTGAATCGCGTCCTATTCCAGGTAATCCATGGGAAGAGATGTTCTACATTGATGTAGAAGGCAACGTAGAAGATGGCCCTGTACAAAATGCCCTTGATGCATTGCGTGGTATTACCCGCTACATCAAAGTATTGGGCTGCTATCCAAGCGAAGAAATTAGCCCGACCAAAGTGGCCGCGGCGAGTGCACTGGCTGATTAAGCCAGCACACGCCCCATTGTTTACTTTCTTTCGTTGTAATGTTTAGGCAGGCTGAAAGGCTTGCCCAACATTACCAACGTCACTTTCACCATTAACCTGGAAGACAGAAACTCTGTTGCGGCCATGCTTTTTACTGCCATACAAAGCTTCATCGGCATTGGCATACAGCGCCTCGAATTGATACTTTGATGACGCAGTGCTGGAGATACCAAAGCTTGCTGAAATATCGAAGGTAAAACCGCTTTCAGCTGTATCAATTTGACGGATACTATTGCGCATACTTTCCGCTATTTCTTTTGCTTTTTTCTCATTACACCCTGGTAATAGTAGGCCGAACTCCTCACCACCTAAGCGCCCGAAAACATCTTCTTTTCTGCAGTGTTTCCTCACCGCGTTAACTACTGCTTTTAATACCCAATCGCCTGTTGGATGGCCGTAGCTATCGTTAACTGACTTAAAGTGATCAAGGTCGAAAATTACAAAAGATAATACGTCCTGCTGCTCTGACATTCGATCAAGCGCTTTCGATGCCAACTCAGTAAAATAGTGACGGTTCGCCACTTTTGTTAACGAGTCAGTTTGCGCCTTTTCCCTAAGTGCTGCATGTAACTTACGATTTATTATTGCCCACATAAGGACAAGTATCGTGGTGGAAGCAAGCAATGTTATCAACAGCCTGTGATTTTGCTTTTCTTCTCGGGAAAGTGCTGCTTGTGCTTTCAGTAGGCTATTCTCTTTGTCCAGTAGCTGAATTTCGATATTCTTCTCGAGGTTATCGAACTTAGCCTGTTGAATCGCCATTTGCTTAACGTTGTACTCATCAAGGTACGCTTTATCAGCCTCAGCGTATTGAATGAATGCATCTAATGCTTGTGCATTATCCCCTTTCTCTATTGCCGACTGGTACAGTATATAATATGCCGTTTTTCTGGGTTTTGAATATCCCATGCCTTTTGCAAGCTCCGCGCCTTTAAGCGCACTCTCCTGTGCGTTATGAAAGAGCTTATTGGCAAAATAGGCTTGTGCTAGCGCTGTATAGTACTCTGACGTTAATCGTGGATAGTTAGTACTTTCAACATCTGCTTGGATAGCAAGTAAGGCGTCTAACGCCCCTGCGATACTGTCTGGCGATGCTAACATCAGTTGAGCAAGCCATAATTTTGCTAGATTCAGAGCGATTGGCTCTTTACTCGCATTACATACCTCAATGGTTGTATTTAGCGTTTCTCGGTCAAGTCGTCCTAAATTATGCAGCGACTCACTACGCAGATTGTGAGCCAGACACGCATTGCGGGAAGAAAGCTCTTGTCCAATTACGCGAGCACTGTACTGCAAACTCTGCTCAAACTCCTCCAACTGATTATAAAAAAGCGCAATCGTCAAAATTGAAAGGTGCTTATCTTTATCTTTCGCTAACGAAAGTAGAGGAACAATATCAGGAATTTGCTGAAGTGCTTTGGGAAAATCCCGAACTAACGCGTAGTTGTTGAGAATTGAATTTTTGGCTCGTAGTTGTAACGATTTATCTGAAGCACTTTGAAAAACACTTTCATAAAGCGGAACTGCCTCTATGAGTTTTCCTGAATACGATAAACTATAAGCATTGAGATAGTTAAAGTATTGGACTTGGGCCGGTGAGAAGGAGGCTGATTTATTACTGAGAGCAGACAATGACGTACGAAACGCCTCCACGTCTTGACTGCGAAGTGCATCAGCGCGCACTAACTGCTGATCAATTTCGTCAGCAGAAAGCGGAAATATGAAAAAGGGGCAAAGTAACGCCCCTATTAATAGTCTAGCCAGCATTTTCAACTATCACGGTTAGTGGATTGAAGCTTGGTTCTTTTCGCCACTGTCTGGTGCATCTCCTGGCGCTTCTTGCTCTTCGTCTTCTGGCATCAAAAGACACCACATTTTTTCTTTGTCTTTTGAAAGTTCATCAGCGTGATCAGCTTTGAACTGAGCAATAATGTCTGAGTTGCGTTGTTTAGATGCATCTTGTGCAATTGCTAGTAATTCTTTTAGCGCCTTCATGAGTGTGTATTCAGCTTATAATTTTTAGTTAATACTAGATTATCAACAAATTGATGGGATGTTAATCAATTACGTATAGTCTTTTTGACATATAATACCAGTGCGAGTGGACACACGCGTCGCGTTTAAGGGCAACTTATGGTTAATCGTTCGGTTGACGATAACTCAGTTACAAAGGCGTTCAAAAGTATAGGTTGTTAGTTCGCTTTTGCTTCCCATTGATAAACTGTCGTTTTTCTTAACAAAGCCCAATTGAGTAACTAATCGCCGTGTTGCCAAATGGCGTATTTGGAACTGAGCAACGATGCGGTCGAGATTTACATGTGAAATACCGTAGTCAACCAAGGCTCCCATCGCTTCCCGAGCAGCCCCTTTGCCATTCATCTTTCGAGCTAACATTATGCCAATCTCTGCGCTATTCTTGTGAGTATGTTTACGTAACATCTGAATACCGCAAAATGCTTTTGTGTAATTGCAAGTTATTACCCAGACTTTCTGCGTTGGCCAAGGCTGACGGTTTGCTTCAATGAATCCACTAGTCACTCGCTCACTTTCGGCTTTAGTCAGGGGCGTGCCAATTAACCGCATTACTTTCTCATCTTGATACAGCGCTGCCGCCTCTGCAGCCCACTTATCATCAAGCAGTTCGCAAGTAAAACGATGCGTTACGAATTGCATAAATTACTATTTGTGGAGTAGTCAGTATCATCAAGCTTTAGTGTTTTTACCGGTGGAATAACCAGCGTTGTATGTTGATTAATTTCGTGTTCATGCAAGTCGGCAATAGCAATACTTTCTGCTCTGAAATCTTCAATAGGTAACGTTGCTGCTTCGTACAAAATAGCAGTGTCCTCGGCGTTATAAATTGACAGTAATTTATCTGTGAGCTTTTTTCGCTGAAGCGGCGTTGAAGTATATACAGCGCTTGAAAAGTCGCCGACAACACCCACTTGCCATAAAATTAAGTATGCAGCGGTATCTATTTCCCGTTTGAATTTAAGGAATTGGTTGGCTTCATAATGCTGGCAACCAACTGCCCCAGGGTCGACGCCCAAATCAGCATACAGGCACGATTCCGCGGAAATACCAGGTAGCATGTATGCTTCGAAGCCTTTTTGTTTGGCTCTGTTTACTGCGTCTAGCGGCGCTTTTGCAAATACACTGGGGTGACCGTAAAACGCCCCAACAACTTTTTGACCTTGTTCCACCTTATTTAGCATCGCATTAGTCATCTGAGCATACGTTTCGTGACGGTCTTTTCCATCTTCATAGAATGATTGAAGATTGACGGTATTATTGTTTAAAGACGTGATCCACGCTTCCATATAGTGTTCGGCTACGCATACAAATACGACGTCGGCCTGTTCTATATGACTTTGACATATTGGCGACATGTGCGCGCCAACCATCATGCCAGTTCCCACGCAAACCAAACTACCCCGCTGCATTAAAATTCCCTTATTGTTCTTATTTGATGTCAGTTATTATTTTTAAAAATCTGCTTTAGTGTTTCAACTATTTGGCCAGCAGTGACTTTGTGTGCGAAGGACACCACGCCATATTCACCTCTTGCTCTGTCAAAAATTGTATAGTATTGAGAAATCAGCGGAAGCCCCAGAATAGTTTGATTTGGCCAGTGTTTTAAGGGAAAGATTTTAAAGGACGCAAAGTTATATGACGGTGCGTGTATCTGCCAATATGCTTCAGGAGGAAGCTTTAGTGCTATGTCTTCCCCGTCTTCCCCCTCAAGTATAAACGTTAGCGTTGGCCATTTTGTAAGATCTAATTCCGTTAATGGAATACCTTGCTCTTGTAACGAAAAAGCCGTGAATGGCGCGAGCAACACATCGGCATTTCCAACGCACGCGTGAATCTGACCCATCACATCATCATACAGCGACTCTGGTAAGCCTATGACAGTAGCACCTGTATCGACAATAGCATTTGAACACCAGCGAGCTTGATCGGAAGCTTTCAACACAGGCGCATTAGTGGCCACACCCTCGCACTCTATAGCTTTCAACGTGACGTTATAAAACTTGTCGTGAAGCACTTTCGCATTCAACAAAGGAGGCGAATATAAGTCTTTGTGAAATAGGGGTTCACCAACCACAAATAGCCCATGATTTGTTCGATGAGCTAGCGCAGCGGTAAGGCAGTTGCCGTCGACGTTATAAATGCTTGAACGATGCAACCAGAACGCAAACTTATTCGCTGTTATATGTTGTTGCTCAAGATATGAAAAATAGCTGGGCAACGTTGTGGCAATCGGCTTATCTACGTTTAGTTCAGCTTGTTCAGTTTCTACAGAATCCGAGAGTAAAGCACTATAAAAGTCATGCTCACTTAGTTTTTCTTTGGTTTCATCACAGTAGCGATAAGCGTGATTTAGTGGTTGATACGCCAACCCCATAATTCCGTCAGCTTTCTTGAAGCAAGGTTGTTCGGGCGAATTTGGCTCTTTTGCAATCGCGACGAAAGTTTGAGGTAGCGTCACACTATGACCAAAAATGCCAAGGTGCACTGTCGTTTTGACCACAGGGCCGTGCCAACTGCCTTCTGCATATTTTATGGATTGAGAGTAGTAGGTAAACTCAACATAATTATCTTTTTCTACATGATAGTGCGCGTGGCCCAAAGCAAGCGTAGCGCTTCCCGTATCTAGAATCAGATGAACTGCTTGCTGATGCGCGCCTACATGTGCTCTCACACTATAGCCGCCATCAGCGAAAATATTGGTAATTGGCAAACGAAGAGAGCGAGTCACGTTGGCTACCTTAAATTAGCTTTGGCTCTTAACAGTCTGTTAGAACTACTTATCTCTTAAAAGCTGACCATCGTCCGCTTTTAACAGCATCTGTTTGCTGTCTACCAAGCACTTCTTCGCATAGTCTCCGAACCACGCGCCGACTTTCATAAACTGTTCGACAAACCCTTTTTTATCGCCATTCTCAAGTAATGACAATGCAATCCCAAAACGTTCATAAAAGCGGCGTAGAAGCGCGAAATTGTCGGGGTTATTAAAGATAATATCTGCGTATAGCTGTGGTGACTGAGCGAACAGTCGACCTACCATCGCGAGTTCTAAGCGATAAATAGGTGAGCTAAACATGGTGAGTGATTCAAGATTGGGATCTTCACCTTTTAGGTGCTGCCCGTACACAAACGTGTTGAAGTGACGCATTACCTGAATGTAAGCCATGGCTTGGTCATGTTCTTGTGCGCTGGAGTCGTGAATGGTAGCACCCCAAATTCGCATTTGCTCAATGAGCCAACTGTATTTCTCACTGCCACGTCCGTCGCACACTACCACTACCTGTTTAATCATGCCAGGCGCGTCAGGACCAAACATGGGGTGCAGTCCAACAACCGGACCATTGTGTGCGGCAAGCATCGCCTCAAGTGGCTTAGCTTTAATACTGGTTATATCTGCAAGCACGCAATCCTCTGGCAGCATAGTAAGCTTGCTAATCACGGCTTCGGTTAGATTAATAGGCACTGCAACAACAACCAGTGAAGCACAGCTTAATAACGATGTTGCTATACCACTTTCCCAGTCGTCTTTTTCCACAACTGAAACGTTGTAATTACTTCGTTCGAACAAGCTCACAAACACACGGCCAAGTGCCCCTGCTCCACCAATTACAACAACGTTGTCGACATCAGGTTTCACACAGCGATATTTGTTGTTTTGCGTGTGATAAGACTCTCGCATTACTCGACGTAATAAGTCTTCGGTGAGATCGGGCGAAACCCCAAGTGCTTCTGCCTGAGCACGGCGGGAGGCGATCAACGCTTTTTCACGCTCTGGTACATAAACGGGCATACCAGCTTCAGCCTTAATCTGACCGACCTGGGTTGTAATTTGATTGCGTTTTGCGAGTAATTCGACAAGCTGGGTATCCAGCTCGTCGATACCTTCACGCAGCGTATCTAACTTTTTTAAGTGCTGCGATAAATCGGCCATTCTGTCTTATCCTTGAATCAAATGGCACGGGGCTTAGTGGCAAATTTTTCTTGCCACTTTAGGCGTTGCTTGGATTTATGCCACCGTGCGCTTATTTTGGCGTAAGGGTAACACAGTTATTAATTTATCTCTGGTTTGAGATATTAAGTTCTCTGTTGTTTCCCAATCAATACATCCGTCTGTAATTGAAACACCATACTCAAGTTCTTCTGGCTTTTTACCTTCAGCTTTTTGATTACCCGATTTCAAGTGACTTTCCAACATAACGCCAATGATAGACTGATTGCCTTCTAGAATTTGATTGACCACGTTCTGTGCAACCAATGGCTGACGGCGATAATCTTTTGAAGAGTTTGCATGGCTGCAATCTACTACTAAGCCCGCTGTTAAACCAGCATCCTGCAACTCAATCTCGCACTCTGATACGCAAACCGAGTCGTAGTTAGGCTGCTTTCCACCGCGCAAAATAATGTGGCCATCTGGATTACCGCTGGTCCCGATAATACTTACCTGGCCTTGCTTATTGATTCCCATAAAGCGGTGACCCGATGCGGCCGATTTAAGGGCGTTTATGGCAATATCTAGGCTTCCATCTGTACCATTTTTGAATCCTACAGGCATAGACAGGCCGCTGGCCATTTCACGGTGGGTTTGCGATTCAGAGGTACGCGCACCGATAGCAGCCCAGCTAAATAGCTCTGCAAGATATTGCGGACTAATTGGATCTAGTGCTTCTGTTGCAACAGGCAGCTCTAATTCTGCAAGCCAAATTAACAACTCTCTTGCCTTACGAAGACCGGTTTCAATATCAAATGTACCGTCGATATGCGGGTCGTTAATTAAACCTTTCCAACCTGTTGTGGTACGCGGCTTTTCGAAGTACACACGCATAACGATAAATAGCGTGTCTTTGCATGATTCATGAAGCTCTTTAAGCTTAAGTGCGTACTCTTTCGCGGCTTCAACGTCGTGTATAGAACATGGTCCACACACTACAAGCAATCTATGGTCGCGACGATGAATGATATCTGAAACAATCTTTCTAGACTCAGAGATAGCCGCTAACGCTTTGTCTGACACAGGCAATTCAGCACTAAGCGCTTCAGGGGTTATAAGTACATCTTCGGTACTTACGTGAACATTATTTACGGTGTCCTTGATCATGGGAGCTCTCTTACTCTCTTAACTACAAATAAAAAACGGAACATTAAACGCCAAAAGAGTGTGCAATCTGCGTGTAAACTTTATTGTACAACTAGCTTTTTCTATATTTCTTTAACGTCATTGACTTTTTAGCAACTCAAGCGTAATCGCGCAAGTAATAACGAATAATACTTTAATCTAGGGTAGATTCGAAGCGAATGAGCATGACTGAATGGCAATAGTGCATAGAGATAGCACAATTTTTAACCGACAGTGAGGCTTGTTCCGAATTACCTCATTAGTCAAACGCTTTGTAGTGACATCCCGTCCTTACGTTTTCAAATGATCCACGAATTTAATGACGTAATTGACCAACATAAATAAGCTAAATTTCTCATTTATTGTCAGGATTTTGTATCATTGCGACAATGGAATAATAATGAGAATACAATGCAAAATTTAGCCCTAACCTACACTGGCGACGTCGCCATGCTAACCATGCAAAATGGAGAGAACCGCCACAATCCTCTCTTCGCAAAGGAGATGCTTTCAGCGTTAAATACCATTAAAAGTAATGAAAGCTGTAAAGCACTAGTGATCACATCAAATGATGAGAAATGCTTTAGTCTAGGTATAGACACAGACTGGCTAATGCCAGCAATGAAAGCAGCTCGCACTGAGGAAATAAAGCAATTTATGTACGGTATGGATGACGTGTTTAAAGCGCTGCTTCTGTTCCCTCTTCCCGTTATTGCTGCAATCAACGGACACGCCTTCGGAAACGGAGCAATTTTGGCGTGCGCTTGTGACTTCAGATTTATGCGCGCAGACAAAGGCTTCTTCTGTTTCCCTGAAGTAGATTTATCAATCCCCTTTCTGCCCGGTATGATTGAGTTTGTTAAAAAAGCGATGCCGTATTACAGATTTAATGAAATGAAGCTTTCCGGAAGGCGAGTGTCTGGTAAAGAATTAGAGCAAGATCACGTGGTAGAGAAGGCGTACGATACACAAGAAAGCTTGATGGAAGGTGCGCTGAACTACGCTAAGACCTTTGATAAAAAGCGTGGTATTTTTGGCGAACACAAAAAGCGTCTACATAAACATATCATCCACACTATCGATAACGAGAATAAACCGTTAATAGAATCGCTTTCACTCATGGCATAACAATAATAGGTGCTATGGTGGAGCGTCACTTAAGACGCTTCACCGACATCTGCTAATAAGACTCTTCACGGGCATATCGATGTTGGACTCTACACTGTTAGTTAGGCCTTGGTGTTCTCTTCCTAAAAAGATCGACTTTAACCCCCCAATGCAACGATGCAATTCTTAGTAAAACTGTTACAGAGATAGAACCTAAAATGCACCAAATGTAAGGGATATCTAGGGCAAACAAGGCGGCGTAAGTGAGACCACCTGCAAAACATGCACTCGCATAAACATCTCCGCGCATAACGTAAGGTACTTCTCTGCAAACCACATCGCGCATCAAGCCCCCAAAGATACCGGTTGTCATGCCCATCGTTAAGGCGACAATCATTCCGGTTCCACTAATAAGTGCTTTCTCGATGCCTATGACATTAAAAATAGCAAGCCCTATGGTGTCGATAAGTATAAAGTAAAAATTGGAAGGTGAAGGCATGTAGCGAATGAATAAGACTGTCGCGAATATAGCTGAATAGGTTGCTAGTAGATACTCTGAGGTTTCTACCCAGAAAATAGGTTTTCCTAATAGGAGGTCTCTTAAAGTACCTCCGCCAAGGGCTGTCATCACGCCGACAACGACGATGCCAAACCCATTGATACTTTTGTCATGCCCCAGTAATGCGCCCGATACAGCAAAAAATGCGACGCCAACAACGCCTAACACGATAAAGTATTCTGTACTCATCCATCTCTCTATTAAGAAACCTTAATGTTTGTATTAAAAAACAGGTTGAATGGATCGAATTTCAGGCACATCGAGTAGGGTGAGGCGTCACCGCCTCATCCCTCTCACAGAACCGTACATACGGGCCTCGTATACGGCTCATGTACATAGTTATTTAGCGTAATTGCTAAACACATATCCCGTTGCAACATTCTCCAAGTTCATTAGCCCAAGTTCATCGAACCAACTGTTTGGCATCGCGTAGCTTGCTAAAGGACTGCGTGCACTGCTCCAGCTCGTCATGTTGATGTGAGCGAACTTGCCTTTATAACCATGCTGTCGTAGCCAGCGATGAAGGCGGCTCGCCTTCTTCCATAACTTAAGTTGGATGCTGCGCAAGCGCCGTCTTAGCCAGCTCGCGAGTTGCTTAAATACCCTGCTCGCATTGGCTATCTTGAAGTAATAACTGAACCCTCTTAGCAGTGGGTTTAGTGCATTGATAACTGATTGCAGTGGCATTCCGCCATTGCGTTTCGTCATCTGCTTGAGCTTCGCCTTAAACGCGGTGAGTTTCTTGGGCTGGATGCGGGTATGTTTCGTCCCGATTTCAACGCCGAGGAACTTCACACCAACATCACTGTGGGTGATGTGTGTTTTCTCCGTGTTTACGCTTAGCTTTAGCTTTTCTTCTAAGATGTGTGTGGCTTGCGCTTTGGCATTTTCTGCCGCTGCACGACTGCTACACAGGATAAGGATGTCATCAGCATAGCGCACTATGCGGTGCCCACGTTGTTTCATTTCCTCATCGAACGCATCCAGATAGATGTTCGCTATGAGCGGGCTTATTACCCCGCCTTGCGGACTGCCTGTTTCTGTCTGCTGCCAATGTCCATCTACCATCACCCCACTTTGTAAGAACTGAGCAATGAGACTCAGCACGCTACCATCACGAACCCGTCTTTTAATACTCTTAATGATAAGCGTATGGTCCAGCTTATCGAAGCACTTCGACAGGTCCATGTCCACCACGTGTCGCCGTCCGTATCGACGGATGAACATCGTGGCTTTATTGATGGCATCGTGACAGCTCCGCTTCGGTCTATAACCAAAGCTTGATGGATGGAACTGCTCTTCGAAGATGGGGGTAAGGAGGTCATTCAAGCATTGTTGAACCACTCTATCCCTGACTGTTGGGATACCCAATAGACGCTCACCGCCCCCGTCTTTCGGGATAATGACCCGCCTTACCGGTTGCGGTTGGTAGCGTTTGGTTTTGAGTTCAAGAAGAAGCTGCGATAGTTCATTATCCAGATTTGAGGCAAACGCGCTCAGGCTCTGCCCATCTATTCCGGCCGCACCTTTCGCTTTGAATACCTTTTTAAACCCTTTGAACAGCCTCGCTTTATTAAGCAGGTGACCGTACAAACTATAATAAACCCGCATACTTCCTCTCGAAGATAGTGTGCTGTGTGGGGGCCGATACTTTCTCTTCGCGTTGGTCTATTTCACATGGTGGTAGAGCGTGCTAGCCCAATGGCAATCTACTCAACGTTCCCACATTACTCCCATGTACCGTTTCGTAGCCAGTCCGTCGCTTCCGCGACAAACCAAGTACGAAGACGTCGATTGCGAGTCGATTCGTGTACCACTGAAAAAAAAAAACATCTGCTCATCACAGACTGACTATGTACTTCCGCCCTTCGCCATCCCTATCAGCTTTTGGCTAATAGTGACGCCATCAAACACAATGCTGATGGTCAGCTCGGTTTTACCCTCCACACCATTACTGGCTTTCACAGGCCGAACTTTACTCACTACTACGGCTTCATCTGCCACCTCACACCGATTAACATCTTGAGTCCCCCCTTGAACGTTAACCACTTACTCTAAGTAAGTTTAGGTGCCAGGCTTCCCCAGTTACTGCACTGACGCCCTGTTAGAAATCCCACCCTCAAGCACAAAACAGGACTGACCGAGTATCGGGCTTCACGCTATTTTGCACGCTTACCCCCCTGTCTTGCCGAATCAGGTTCACTTGCGTTGTGTACCTCTAACTTCCTATGGCTTCCTTCGGACCCTGCCGTTGGCCAACCACGCCCTTGCCATTCGGATTATCTTCCCCTCAGTCAGGGTGATTCAGGTTTCTTTCAACCTGACGGGTTTGCCAGCTTCGCTGGGCAAACAAAAAAGCCCGCTTAAAGCGGGCTTTTTCGAAGTTAACAATAACGCAAGGATTAGTAATCTTAGTTAAGCTTCTCTTTGATACGTGCAGATTTACCTGAACGCTCACGTAGATAGTAAAGCTTAGCACGACGAACCGCACCGCGACGTTTCACTTCAATTGAAGAAACTGCCGGGCTGTGTGTTTGGAACACACGCTCAACGCCTTCGCCGCTAGAAATTTTACGCACGGTAAAAGACGAGTGCAGACCACGGTTACGTTTAGCGATAACAACACCTTCATAAGCCTGAAGACGCTCTTTGTCACCTTCGGTAACGCGAACTTTAACAACTACTGTGTCACCTGGACCAAACGCAGGAACATCAGTCTTTAGCTGTGCTTCTTCGATTTTTTTGATGATATCTTGACTGACTTTGCTCATCATATCCTCTCGTCCTAGTTAACTGTCATCTTGCTGCAGTTGCGCTTGGAATAATTCAAGCAAACGCTGCTGCTCCTCAGTCAGAGCTAGGTGATTTAACAATTCAGGGCGACGCTGCCAGGTTCTACCTAATGATTGCATCAATCGCCACTGCCTAATTTTTTCATGGTCCCCACTTAACAACACATCAGGTACCTTTTGACCATCGAGTATTTCGGGCCGCGTATAGTGCGGACAATCCAAAAGACCGTCAGTGAAAGAATCTTCAACTGCTGAGGCTTTATGCCCCAACACGCCAGGAACTAATCGAGCAACCGCGTCCATAAGAACCATTGCTGGCAGTTCACCGCCGCTTAGCACGTAATCACCAATAGAGACTTCTTCATCTACATGGCTTTCGATTACTCGCTCGTCGATGCCTTCATATCGACCGCAAATTAAAATTGTGCGGTCAATGTTTGCAAGTCGCTGTACGCCTGCTTGGTCAAGGGGTTTCCCTTGTGGTGATAAGTAGATCACCTTACTTTTTTCGCCACCAACTTTTTTGGCAGCTTGTATTGCGTCGGTTAGCGGTTTTACCATCATCAGCATACCGGGTCCGCCTCCGTAGGGGCGATCGTCTACTGTACGATGGCGATCATGTGTAAAGTCACGGGGGTTGAAGGTGTCAACCGATAACGTTCCAGACTTAACTGCTCGACCTATAACACCCTGTTGGGTAAAAGGGGCAAACATATCTGGAAACAGGCTAACAACGCCGAACCACTTTTCCGGTGTCACTTAAAACTCCGGGTCCCAGTCAACTTTAATGACCTTCGCTTCCTTATCCACCTCTTGTACGACTTCGTCGAACACAAAAGGTAATAGTCTTTCTTTTTGACCAAAAGCATCGCCTACATTCGCTTTAACGTGAATCACGTCGTTAGCACCTGTATTAAACACTTCTTTCACCACACCCAAGTCGTAACCTTGCGTTGTTACTACTTTCATGCCGGTGAGCTCACGCCAATAAACCCCTTCGTCGCCTAAATCAGGCAGCTGTGAAGCATTTATGTTGATATCCAAGTTTTTGATGCGCTCAGCATCATCTCGACTATCAACGCCCACAATTTTTGCAACGAGGCTTTTACCGTGCGGTCGCCACTGGTCAATTTGGTATTCTTTTTCATCGCCAAGAAACCATGGCGCGTAATCAAAAATACCTTCTGGCGTTTCTGTATAGCTGTTGATTTTGACCCAACCTTTAACACCGTACGGTGCGCCAATTTTGCCAACAATCACTTTGTCAGACGCTAGACTCATCTATACCACCAGTTAATAACAGCTTACGCTGCAGATTTTTTCGCTTCTTTTACCAAGCTAGAAACGCGATCTGATAAGCTCGCGCCTACACCAACCCAGTATTCAACACGCTCTAGATCTACGCGAAGACGTTCCGCTTGACCTTGTGCAGTTGGGTTGAAGAAACCGATGTTTTCAATGAAACGACCGTTTCTTGCACGACGGCTATCAGCCACCACTAGTTGATAAAATGGACGCTTTTTCGCGCCACCACGCTGTAAACGAATAGTAACCATAAATGCCTCAAACTCGTTGTAGCGTTACCGTTAACTTAAGCCTTCAACCAACGTCTAAAAATTAGACACCAATTAGAAGGCCGCCGAATTATACGGATATCACCACTCAATGCAAGTAAAAACCTGATTTATCCTTTGTTTAGTTCAATATCGCTCCCGTAAGTAGGTGATGGCCTAAGAACGCAAATACACATGCATGATCTTTCGTAAGTTTCTTTAAAATAACATCTGGTGGTGTATTGTTAACGTAGCACTAGAATTTAGTGTGGATAAAAAACTTAAGCCATATGCAGTTTAAAGGATGGCAGTTAACTGGATTTTAGTTTTTCTCTGGCGCATTTGTTAATCAAAGGCTTCAGTAAATGGATCACGAAGAAGGATTATTCGAATGAAATTATCATCACTCATACTCGCTACATCAATTGCTCCACTTTTCACGTGTTCATCCGCTACAGATATGGTCACACAACAAGCAGAAGTCCAACCCAATGAAGCTCGTATAGAC
Source organism: Alteromonas sp. CH_MED4-4 (assembly GCF_037029575.1). Classification (NCBI taxonomy): domain Bacteria; kingdom Pseudomonadati; phylum Pseudomonadota; class Gammaproteobacteria; order Alteromonadales; family Alteromonadaceae; genus Alteromonas; species Alteromonas sp. CH_MED4-4. The sequence continues at coordinate 77,914 of NZ_JAYMEU010000016.1, forward strand.
TTTTTCGCTAACCGCGGAGAAGCCTTTGACAATAAGCGAGAGTACGTAAAGTTGATGTGTTTTAACCAACGCCCTAACGGTGCGTTAGTTCTTCGGGATGTTGAGCCGGGAGAGCATGTTCTATTTGTTCAAGCCAGTGTCGTAAACACTGACCTGCCTGATGGTACCACTCGCGAGGCGATAGTTAGGCTAGATGTAAACTTAGAAGGCGGCAAGCGTTACTCGCTCAACCAATCTCGTGACCATCACGATATGAAAGTATGGCTCCAAGAAACGGATTCTGGCGTCCCTGTTTCAGACATCGTTACAACCCGTGTTGAATACCCAAAATCGGTGGGAGATTTACGCCTTGAACAATGCAAGGAAGGTACAGTTTAAAAGTACTTGCTTCTTTCAATAACGATTATAGATGACGCAGGGTTACTCTTGCGTCGTTATAGTCGTAGGGAACGTTTTGCCACTGTGGCTTTTTAAGCGCTTGTGATTTTGTCTCTTCTGCCTCGGCAAATTTGTTTGATTTGAGTATTAAGCTGGGAAAGCCTTGGGCGCCTATACTACGCGCCATTTGCATTTCTTCGTTTAATTTCTCAATTGTACTTTCACTATTGAGTGCTATTTCAAAGCGCTCGACATCAAGCCCTATTTCTTCAGCAAATGCTATCAAGGTATCAAAATCCGACGGGTTTTTCGCATTCAGGTAATACCCTTCTTGAATTGCCTTGATCATTGCCTTCTCTAATGCTTTTGCTTCATCGCTATCTCTAGCCTGCGCTTTTGCTGCAAGAACTGCTCGACACGAAGGATAGGTCGAACGACGAGGCTGACACTTTGTCCAAAAATCATAGTTGAATTGTGTTCCAGGCACACGATCTTGAATAGTTTGCCAATAGCCTGCAATAGTAAGTTTCATTTGTTCCGGCATAGGTAAATCACTATCCGGTGCGAGCCCGCCAAGCAAGTAGACAACCTCAATGTCGTTGGGTAACTCACGCTGTATTTGCTCCCAAGTAGGAACGAATGCCCAACACCAACTGCACATTGGATCATGAACATAATACAAAGTACGTGTTTCACTCATCGTTATTTTCCCGTTTTAACTATTTTGCTTTGCTTCTGCGACGTTAACTTTCATCCCAGCGTAAATACTGCCGCTGTAATCGCATTGCCTACGTCCAATGTACATGCTTTGCCGTATAATCCAAATAATGAATTTTAATAAGCGTAGCGAAATCAACGCTATGAATTAGTTATGCGCATGAAGAGGTAATTTTGACAACACCACTCGCTAGTGTATCAACCAAACAAGTCTTACAGTGGATTGGCTCACATTTACTTCGCTACAAAGCGCGCGTTGTAGGTGCAGTTATAGCACTTTTCACGGCCGCAGTTGCATGGCTTTTACTTGGGCAAGGCATTAAGTACGCTATCGACAGCGGCTTCATAGAAAACGCAGCGGATACGTTAAACAAAGCCACAGTATTAGTGCTAGCCATTACTATCGTGGCCTGTTTAGCAACATATGCGCGCTTTTACTTAATGACTTGGCTTGGCGAGCGGGTTAGTGCTGATATCAGAAACCAGGTATATGCGCACTTGCTGTCTCTTCCGCCTTCATTTTTTGCAGAACTTAGAACTGGCGAGGTCATTTCTCGATTTACCAGCGACACTACAATTATCCAGACTGTAGTGGGAATGAGTTTGTCGATGACCCTTCGCTCGGTCGTGACTTTCGTTGGTGCACTGGCACTTATGACGTTTTCTAGTCCCCTTCTTACCTTCTGTGTAATTGTTGCAGTACCCGCTGTGCTGGTTCCTATCAAAGTACTGGCGCCTCAAGTGCGCCGTTATGCCAAAGAAAGCCAGGACAAAGTGGCAGACTTGGGTGCACGCATTGATGAAAGTCTCCATGAAATTATGACCGTACAGGCCTATACCGCTGAAAATGCCGAACGACTGCATTTCTCTAAAAAGGTAGAGCTTGCCATGGACGTAGCTAAAAAGCGTATTCACTATCGCTCACTACTTATTGGCTGCATCATGTGTATCAGTATGACGGCCATCATCTTTATTGCTTGGGTAGGGGCAAGGCAAGTATTAGACGGCACTATGACCGTAGGTGAACTCTCCGCTTTCCTTTTCTATGCCGTAATGGCTGGCGGCAGTGTCGCCACGATTAGTGAAGTCATTGGAGAAGTACAGCGCGGTGTGGGGGCAAGCGAACGTTTATACGAACTATTTACCACTGAGTCAGCTATCAAACCTTTATCAGATGAGGCGAAGAAAATTACCGAGCCTGAGCACGCAGAAGAATCTAACCTTAAAGAGGCTGAAAATAAGGTTTCAATTTCAAAGGCTGTCCCTAGAATTCAGTTGGACAAGGTCAGCTTTGCATATCCAGATAGTAAACCTTTGTTTGATAAATTGAATATTGATATACAAGCAGGTGAACGTCTTGCTTTAGTTGGTGCAAGTGGTGCAGGTAAAACCACCCTCTTTCAATTGCTAATGCGTTTTTACGACCCAAGTAGCGGGCAAATTCTGTTTAACGGGATGCCTATTAATAAAATGCCCGTTGATGTTTTGAGGAGACATATTGCGATAGTCACTCAAGAGCCTGTGGTTTTTGCTGATACCGTGTTGGAGAACATTCGCTACGGCAGCCCTAACGCAAGTGATGACGATGTAATAAATGCGGCGAAACAGGCGTTCGCTCACGAATTTATCGATAACCTTGATGAGCGCTATAACACACAGTTAGGCGAACGAGGCGTGAAGCTTTCAGGCGGTCAGAAACAGCGGATTGCCATTGCTCGCGCTATTTTGGCCGACCGCCCAATCTTACTTCTCGATGAAGCGACGAGTGCGCTTGATGCGATGAGTGAGCGTATGGTTCAGCAAGCGATAGATAGGTTAATGGTGGGCAAAACCAGCATTGTGATTGCTCACCGGCTTGCAACGGTTCAACACGCCGACCGAATTTTGGTCATGGATAAAGGTCAAGTCGTAGGAAGCGGCGACCATGCATCGTTAATGAAAAGCGACACCCTGTACAGGGAATACGCTGAACTGCAATTGCTTAGCTGAACCGCCTGTGGTGCTATACGGTACAAATAACGAAGTCGACTAATCGACTGCAAAACATACGTTTTGATAATACAAAAATAAAAGGACCAGCAGCTTTTTCTGCACAGGTTCCAATAACGCTACGGGTTTATAATGAAAAATTCATTCTATGTTGCAATGAAGACATGGACGTGTCTTTGCGCTCTTCTTTTAATGATGATGTCAACTGCTAACGCGCAGTTTATGGGAGACAGACAAGCAAAGCTCGTCGTAACCAAGCCCATCAATTTTATGAGCGAAACGCGAAAGGTAGAAGCCGTTGGCAGTGCCGAAGCCGTTCGTTCTATTGTGCTTTATCCTGCCGTCTCTGATGAAGTCATGGAAATTAACTTTGTCCCAGGTCAGTCAGTGGAAAAAGGCAAGGTGCTTGTTCGCCTTGATGATAGACGTCAGCAAACGGCATTAAAACGCGCCAAGCTTACCTTGGAAGATGCCCAGCGTACTGTAGAACGATTAGCATCAAGCTATAAACAAGGCGCTGTACCTGTGAGCGAGTTAGATTTGGCTCGCACCCAACGCGACCTTGCGGAAGTTGCCTTAGAAGAGGCTCAAGCAGATTTAGAAGACAGACACATTGTTGCTCCTTTTGATGGCATTGTAGGCATTACTGATGTTGAGGTAGGCGACCGTATTAACGAGCAGACTGTGATCACTACACTGGATAACAGAAGCAAACTCTTTATTAACTTCAGAGCGCCTGAAGCAGCATTGCCCGTTTTACTGAATGCGCCAAACGTAACGCTTGAGCCATGGAGTGACAGAGAGAAACTAGTAAGAGCCGAGATAGCTCAGGTTGATTCTCGTATCAATGAGGCTGATAGAACGCTTCGCGCTAGAGCATTACTCGACAACTCTTCTGATCAATTTCGCCCTGGCATGAGCTTTCGGGTTAATTTAAGCATTGAAGGCGATCGCTTTGCTGCCATTCCAGAAGCCGCACTTTTGTGGGGAGCTACTGGCGCTTACATATGGCTTGCCGAAGACGGTAAGGCTAAACGTGTTGACGTGAGTGTTCATCAGCGTCTTAGAGGAACTATCCTTGTTTCGGGCGACATTGAAGAAGGTGACACACTAATTTCTGAAGGTGTACAACGCTTACGTACCGGACAAGAGATTACTACCGAACTGGCCGGAGGGCCTCAAGGTGAGTGATCCAAACCTATCTTCGTCAGTTAGCGACTTACCATCGCTATCTATTCGACGCCCGGTTCTTATTGTTGTACTAAATCTACTTATTGCTATCGCTGGGTTTGCTGCATTGAGCGGTCTTGAAGTGCGCGAACTGCCCGATGTAGATACACCTCAGGTAACCGTTACAGCAGAATTTCCCGGCGCATCTCCTGAAACAGTAGATGCCGAAGTAACTGGTCGCCTTGAAGGTGCGGTTGCGCGTGTGAGTGGCGTCAAAGACATCTATGCGCAAAGTGAAGAAAACTCGGCCCGTGTTCGGGTTGAGTTTCGCCCCGGCGTTAACTTGGAAGACGCGGCTAACGAAGTACGTGAGTCGGTCAGTCGAATTCAGCGACAGCTTCCGGAAGATGTCGAACAAGTATCGATCATTCGGGCCGACAGCGACGCTCAGGCGGTCGTAAGCCTTGCTATTTCAAGTAATACCTTGGACATGGAGACGCTCACCGAACGTGTCGACACCGATGTAGCACCATTGTTTTTAAGCATTCCTGGCGTTGCCGACGTTATGTTAGATGGAGAAAGAGAGCGTGTGCTGCGCGTTTCTGTGGATCCTCTACGATTAACCAGTTTTGGCCTATCGATGAGTGACATTGCTAATGCACTATCGCTTGCGCCTTTTGATGTACCCGCTGGCAGTATTCAATCTGCCGAACAAGCGTTAATCGTGCGAGCTGATGCAACTTCGGTATCGGCAGAAGATGTGGGTAACATTGTTGTAAGCGGTGACATTCGCATTAATGATGTTGCCAGTGTGTACTTCGGCCCTGCCGACACCACCAGCGTAGTTCGTTTGGATGGAACGCCAGTCATAGGCGTTGGCGTAATACGTCAAGCAAGCTCTAATACGATCGAGATTTCAGATGAAGTGCTGGCCATGGTCGCAGACCTCGACAAGCGTTTTACTGATATGCATATCGTAGTAACGTCCGATGATGCAGAGTTTATCCGCGACTCGGTTAAAGAAGTGGTCGTCTCACTCAGCTTGACCGTGGCGTTAGTCGTGGTCACACTCTTAGTGTTTATTGGTTCATGGCGTGCCACCATCGTCCCTGCCCTGTCGATACCCGTTTCGCTAGCGGGTGCACTGGCTATTATTTGGGGCATGGGCTTTTCCATTAATATTCTTACCCTCCTCGCTCTTGTATTGGCCACGGGTATGATAGTAGACGACGCTATTGTGGTTTCTGAAAATATACAGCGTCGCAGAAGTATGGGTCTAGGTGCCCGTGCGGCAGCCGTGGTGGGCACACGAGAAGTATTCTTCGCAGTAGTAGCAACAACCGCAGTACTCGCCTCAGTATTTATTCCCATCGCATTCCTTCCTTCTACTGCAGGGCTTTTATTCAGGGAGTTTGGAGGCGTATTAGCTGGCGCTGTTATAATCTCATCTTTCGTTGCCCTTTCCTTGGTTCCTGCACTTACCGCCCGACTTAAGGTGAAAGAAGCGAAAGAAAGCGATTTGTTTAGCAAGACCTTTGGCCGTTTTGGCAACGCTTGTTTGCGCCTGTATCAGGCGTCATTATTAAAAGCGCTCAAATATGGCTGGGTAGTTGGTGTGTTGAGCTTAGCAGCAGGCGGTGGCGCTTATATTTTATCGCAAAATATCGATAATGAATTACTGCCAAGCGAAGACAGAGGCACAATTCGTATTTTTGCACGAGGTCCAGACGGTGCTGGCCTAAACTTTATGGACAGACAAGCTGAAAAGATGGAAGAACTGCTGCTTCCCTATGTGGATAACGGCACCATAGATTCCATTTACACGGTAGTCGGTTCGTGGGATCCCAACATCGTCTTTATCACAGCGCCTTTGAAGCATTGGGATGACCGAGACAAATCTCTGCAAGAAGTAGTAAATGAAATACGCCCTAAGCTTCAGCAAATTCCTGGTGCACCAGGTAGTGCCTTCGGCGGCAATAGTTTGAACCTTCGCGGTCAAAGCGGCGGGCTTGAAATAGCTTTAACTGGCGACACTTATGAAAACATTTTCGAAGCTTCACAAGCGTTCTCTCGTCAGATTGAAGATGCACTACCTGAACTAGGTAGACCGAGAATAAGCTACGACCCTACCCAACCTCAGATGAGAGTAAATATTGACAGACGCCGTGCTGAAGAACTGGGCGTGCCGCTTACCGATATAGCAAGTACCCTGCGCGCCGCTGTGAACGGCGATGATATCGCAGATTTGAATGTGGGCGACCAATCTATCCCTATCATGCTGCAAACTAATAATCGCAGTACATTAGATCCATCTGAGCTTACTAGCTTGTATGTGAAAAGTACCGACGGAAACTTGGTGCCTCTTTCTAGCGTAGCTTTCATCAGTGAAGAAGGTGTTGCCGCTGAATTAGAGCGTCAGGCACAGCGCCGCGCAATTAAGCTGGAAATGGAATTGCCCGAAGACGTAGCGCTTAGTAATGTAGTGGAAAATATTCGCAATCTAGCGGCAGAATCATTACCGAACGGTATCGGACTTGTGTTTCTTGGCGAAGCACAAACTTACGAAGAAACGTCTAAGCAAGTAGCGCTTACCTATGTGTTGGCTTTTGTTATTGTACTGCTTGTATTGGCTGCACAATTTGAAAGTGTGAACAGTGCGGTTGTGGTTATGCTTACCGTTCCTTTTGGTATTGCAGCCGCGGTCTATGCCCTGTTTTTAACCGGCACCAGCATTAATATTTACTCGCAAATTGGCTTGGTAATGTTGATAGGTCTTCTCGCCAAAAACGCGATTCTTTTGATTGAATTTGCCGACCAGCTTCGCGATAAAGGCTATGATATTTACGATGCTATTGTCGAGGCTGGTAGAGTGCGATTACGCCCTATTATGATGACGCTGGTTTCAACAATACTAGGTGGCCTGCCGCTCATTCTGTCCACAGGCGCTGGCGCAGAAGCTCGTAATGCTATTGGCTGGGTCGTATTTGGTGGATTGGGTATTGCCGTAGTATTTACCCTTTACCTGACACCGGTTTTGTATCTTGCACTTGCCCGATTTACCAAGCCACGTGCAGACGAAAGCGCTAAGCTTGAGAAGGAAATGGAAGAAGCCAACGCACAGCATTCCTAGGATTTACCCGCTTAAGTAGGCGCTATGCCTATTTAAGCGGCACCTAAACGGCGACTGTGCGCTAGGTTTGCTTTGAGAATTAAGAGAGACGCCCAAGCTACGTGTGTTGTAACAACAAGTGTTACTACCCGCGTTAAGGCTTGGGCGTTTTTTTATTAAAAAACGGCTGATGCTAGAGCTTTCAAATGGATTAAGAACCTACTGCCCTAGTAGGTTCTACAGAACGCTTTGACTTTGGCTTTACCAGTAAAGGCGAGTAGTTGATCGACCATTCTATCAAAGTAAGGGTTGTAGGTTAGCCTTGCATACACTTTATCTTTCTTATTAGTTGCTAACTCTTCATCAGCGTTATCGGGCTCAAATCCCCACGGCCCATACCACACTTCTTCGCCCGCTTTGCAGCGCGCTTCAGCGTCACTACCTTGACCGTTATCACATATGCGAAAGTCACTCGAAGTACCATATAGCGGGTTCTTATCTGAAAAAAGTGTACTCATATGGGAGGCTGCGCTAATTCGCTGCTCCGGAACCTTCATGGTTTGCATGACGAGTGTATTTTCAGGTACATCGGGTTCACCCTCACCCTGCCACAATAAACACTTGTGTGGATGAGTAAAATTATCTCTAAACTGTTCAGATACTTTTTTTGTGTCAACCACACTGTCTTTTTCTGCCACCACCATAAGCACAGGTAAATTCAACGCACGCTTTTCTTTTTCCGATTTAGAGAATAAATCTTGAAGCACATTTACGCTTTCTTGATAGGCAGCGAACCCTGGCATTGCAGTGGAGTTATAGCGGCTTGGGTTATCTTCTTCTTCAACATTAGGCCAGGGAAATAATGAGTCAATATAAGGCGCTAAACGGGACACAAAGAAGCGTGATTTAAAGGCTGGTGAAAAATGCATTAGCCCTTTTATATCAAGCTCTTCAGCCATCGAAAAACTTGCTATTGTGGTCAAATTAGCGCCCGTCGAAAAGCCACCAATGTAGAGGTTGTCTACTTCTTCGGAAAATAGTCGTATGTGATGATTAGTTTCTGTCTGCCACTGCTGATAGCTAACATTTAGCATGTCTCCGGGTTTTGAGCCGTGTCCCGGCAACAAGATGGTTCTAACGTGAATGCCCTCACTGCACATGGCGTTGGCAACATCACGAAAAAAGTAAGGTGAATCGCCCAATCCATGAACTAACAAGACGCCAATATTGCGGTATTGTGTGCCGCATTCAAATGGCATATTCATGGACATTTCTTGTGCTTTGTCGTCAGAAATAAATGCCCTATGTTCAAGCAAGTAACGTTCAACTTCATTTAGGTAATTATCGAAAGGCTGCACACCAACCGGGAAGGCCTGTGCACTGGCGCTGAACTGAGAACTGTGCGACGAATGGCAGCCGCTCAATAAGAACAGCGAGAGAGAAGCAGCACATGCGTGTGCTGCTTTAACGGTAAAATTTGGCATTGTTAACGTTTAGGTCTGTGGCAATAAAAAGCGATTATTGCAGTGTATCTTTACCCGAAACTAAAGCTTTGGCGAGTAATTTATGGGTAAGTAATGATAGAAGTTCGGTTTCTTCCTCGCTTCGCTCGCCATCAACGCCCGTGATCGCCATTGCAACCTCTAACGTTTTCTCGGCATCAAACGATAGGTCGTGCTTCAAACTGCGTAAAAACGTTATGGCATCACCGGTGTCAATGGCCTTTCGCGTTTGGTATATCGTGTCGTTTAGAAATGCTTCGCGACAGATTGGGCTTTGCCAGTCTAAAGACTCAACCATTGCATTCAGGTAGTCTTGTTCCGACAGTGTGACCATTCCGTCGACTTGATAAAGTAATACTGAAAGCTTGATAAGGGCTTGGTTAAAACTTTGTTCTTCTGATAATTGCATAACACTCTTCCTCTTCGTACTGTACGCGGCAGTACCACAACATGCTCTGCGTCCTAGCAGTAGCGATAATTTTTTTGTGTCTACACCGAGCTATTTAACACCCAAAGCATCAATAACGCGTCGTTGTTGAACTACGATAGGACCTATAAACCTTTAACTTGGTTCCAAGGTTTAACAGGGCTAACAATGTAGACCGCTGAATTGACGATAGTGTTACGCCGCGATGAAGCTTTTAGTTCACAATGTTAAATAAGTGTAAACACCTATTGCATTATAGGTGTTTTTTGACAGGTTCCAAGTGTCACACATCGCAAAAATTGGCGTGAAAAAGAAAAGAACGAAGTTAATCAACATTGTTAACTTACGTTTAAATTTGCACCGTTGACGTTGTATGAAAGCCTGGCACACCCTTGATAAACGTGGGCCAGACTTTACCTTGAAAGTCGATGGGTAAAATTAAGAGATGACGTTAACGCAAGCCCAACGTGATGTCGTTGATGTAGAAATTGCCCGTATAGACTTTATCGTTATTACCGTGGGATTCTAATGCAAAAAACTGCTTATCTTCATCGTTTAGGGCTTGATACCCCCCGATCACCTGATAAATCCACACTTCAGGGTCAAAGTCTAACGCCTGTTCTTCAAAGTAATCCAGCGCCGTTTTAGGCTGACCAGAATCGATGACTTCACAGAAATACGCTTCTACCGCTTGCTGCAATGGATCTTTTTCAAGCGACAAAGTTGATTGCTCAGTCACATCAATATCGACTGGCTTCGTGTCTTCGTGCTTAGTCTGACGTTTGTGTACGTGGGTTAACGACGCCACAATATTTTGATAATCGGCTTCATGCTCAACGTTGTTCACGTCTGGTGCTGCGTTAGCAATAATCGTGTCCGATTGATTAAACAACACAGGTACGTTAGTCAGTTTGGCGTAGTTGCCAGGCGCAAAATCAGGCTGCTGCTCCATGTGTAGCAAGAAGCCTTTAAGCAAGCGTGTACGGCCTTGGAACTCTCTAAACCGGCCTAACAAGTCTAATAAGCGTGCTTGTACTACTGATAACTCCTGTGCGGCCTTGGCAAAGCGCTGCTGTAGCGACACCACCAGCAAGTGACGAAGTTCACGGTTAGAACCCGCCAGTTCACTTAACTCATCGAAGCGGAAACACTCAAGCTGGGCAAGTAAATCGGTTACCTGTCCTTGCGCTAGCTCATTTTCGCGAATTTTAGCTTCAACCGAAGACACGTAGCCAAACTCATTGTTAATACGGCCAAACATGACACGTACGCTATTACTCAATGATTCTGAAAGTTGATAGACATGCTCGGTTAAATCGCCCATGTGGGCTGCCGCTTCATTGTACTTGTTGTAATGAAGGGCTTCTTTATAGTGCTCGGTTAGGGTTTTAAGGCTTGCCAGCGACGCACCAATATTAGCGTTGATAGTTCGGTTGCGTTCGTCTTGTAAGCTCCCCTCTAAAAGGGTTCTCACCGCGCTTTTCAAACGCAGTTCGCTTTGCGCTTCCGGACGCCACAATACGCCTAGTTGAACAAGCTGGTCTAATACCTTAGGGCTGTGATCGCGCTCTTTTACCGAACCATTAATGTACGCCTGCATGATAAGGTCGCTGTGACGACCCAATGCGTTTAATAGTTTAGTCCCTGCCTGAATTAACACCTGGCTCATATCAAGCTACCTTGCGAAATAGCGGCCTCCGCCTGCTCAGATAAACTCAGCGCTTCAGTTTCATCAATGAAACGTAGCATTTCGTAAAGGTGTTCAATTTTGCCAGTGCCCAGATAAATCTGTTTATCTGGGTTTGGCTTAATCAGATAACCCATTTCGGTTAAGCGTTTAAACACCTGCTTTAGCTGACCATCCAAATTCACACTGGTAGAACCAAACATGCGATAGCGCGATATTTTCTCTAACTGCTCAGCATAGGCGGGGGTGTCTTCAATGGTAGTTTGCAGCTCGTTTAATCGAATCGCGCTACCCATGGTAATGGGCATATCAGATTCATTGGCTTGCTGAACTAGCAGCAACCACTCTACCAGAGGCACTAGGTTAGATGCTGTATCTTGGAACTGCTGTGTAAGCACTTTGCGCTCGTTCTCACCAATAGTGAGGAAGCTGGCAAAGAATACGTCACCCTCAGCGGTGGTCGATAATGTACGATTTAATAACGCTAAATGAGGTTCTAACTGCGCAGCGTTGTCTCTTGATTTAAGAAAACGCCATGCCTCTTCATCGGTCACCTGACAAATAAACGCGCCTTGTAGAAGTGCACTTAGTACACGGCCTTGTTCTGTCATCATGCTGATGCCTCCTCACCTGCTACTTCACCGTTCTTTTCTGCTTCTTTTTTCTGTTTAATGCGCGCCCCTATAGAACTTGCTTTTGGCTGAACCACCTGCAGTTGGCGGGTTACCTTATCTATCAAGTAGCGGTTTTCAAACAACGTCAATACTTCTGACTCTGGGTTAGGGAATGCGCCGACTACACTAATGTTATTGTTTTGACACGCTTCAAAGATTTTCTTCACGTTGTTTTGGTGAAGTGTACCTAGTTCATCGATAGGCCAATGCACTGTGGCGTCGGCATCGCCCCGCAGCAGACGGGTGAAAGCAAGTAAGAATTTACACAGAATTAGGTAGGCCATACCGTGGCTTGATGACTCGTTAAGCTGGCGGTCGGTACGAATAACAAGATCACTTTTACCTTCACGTAGGTGTAGCTCGATATCAAGTAGCTTGCTAATGCCGCCCGTAAGCGCTGCACGGCCAAGAATATCAAGGACCCTGCGCATACTTTGCCCGTATTCTTCCTCTGGTAATTCGTTTGCCCCCTCTTCCATCCAGTGCTCGTAAAGCTTTCTAAATTGCTCAAGTTCAGGCCAGAATTCAAGCTCACTAATACGTGAGCGAATTTTAACAGCCGAGTCTGATACACCATCAAGAGAAAGGTCGCCGTCGACCTCTTGGGTAATACGGCGGCTTTGCGACACAATGCGTTTGTCGATATCGGCAAGTACAAAGTAGTATTGCGAAAGATCGGCACCAAAGATACGGCCTTGCTCACGCAGGCCTTGTAGCTTCTGCGGAACAATCACGTTTAAAAGCTGTGCTAAATGCGACACCATACGGCGGTGATCAAAGCTCTTCACGCCGTGGGCATTCAGCGTTGCACACTCTTCACGGGCGCGCTCCCACGTATCAGATAGCCCTGTACCCGCTTGCGCGGCAATAAGCTGGTCGAATCTTTCTACATAGGCGCGAATATCGCTTAATAAATTTTCGCGCTCTTGAAGCTGGCTCTGTACTTCTGAAATACGCTGACCAATGCTTACATCGTCGTGCTTAACCTCAGCCGTTTCATCACCTGCCTGAAGGGTAAGCTTGGCAAGAGATTTACTTAAGGTTTTAACCTGTTCCAAGTGCTCACTGGCAGTTTTAAGCGTAGTTTCGAGCTGCCCGTGCTGCTCTTGAAGCTGTTCGCGGTTAGCTTTATAGGTTGCTTGTTTGCTGGCTAAATTACGCTCAGATTCGCCCAATAACTTACGCGACTTAGACAAGCCTTCCTGCCATACCACTTTTTGCTTGGTAAACACGTTAGTGTACCAACGCTCGTAGTCGGCTACTTTATGACGGTGGGTTTCAGTGCGCGTAATGTCTTCTTTAAGCTTATTGATTTGCTTTTTAAGCTGACCTATTTCATCAACATCCACACCGCGATTGCTCAATTCGCTTTCTAGCCAATCCTGCATATCTTTGCGGTCTTGGGCAGCATTGTCTTTCGCCTTACGCATGTCGCTATCAAGCTGAGATATACGTGCCTCACTGTCAGCAATAAGCTGCTGCCAATGGAATTTGTGTTCGGTTTCCGCTTCGCGCTGCTGATCTTTGATTTCGTCACGACTAAGCTCAAACTGCGCCTTCGCTTGCTTTTGCGACTGTTGATTCGCTTCAAGCTTAGTTTTGGCTTTTTGCTTACGTGCAGAAAGCGCCTGCTGATATTCGCTAAGTACCGTATCGCGGTCTTGCTGTGCACGTTTACGGCTTGCTTCGGCACTTTTAACGGCGTTGTCTTTTTGGGTAACCACAAGCTCGGCGTTGCGCACATCTTCGTTCGCTTTCGCCAAGCGCTGTTCGCATTCGTTTTGCGCAGCAAGGGCAGCGGCTTGACGAATTTCAGCTTCTTGCAGTTGCTGCTTAAGGGCTTGTTCGGTAAAGGCATAGTCTGGGGTATCAAGTTCAGTAAGTGCTAACTTAACGCCCATAAAGGTATGGCCGTCGCCTTGTGCATCCTTTGCCATAGCAGGCGCTAAATCAGTGCGCTCTAGTAGCTCAGGGCGAATAACTTTACCTAAGGATAACTCCCAGTCATCGACATTGGCGCGCAAGAACTCAAGTAGCGAGCCTTCGCCTGGGTAAAGAAGCGCATTTATTTTGTTAACCGCTTTTTCTTCTTGTTGAAAGGCGTTGCGTGCTTTATCTAACGCATTTGAACATTCTTTGCGAAACTCAACTGATTTACTGTGCGCCTGCTGCGCTTGTCGCAGCTCACCGCGCGCTGCATCTTCATTGATAGATGCTTCTTTGATGGCCGCATCAAGAATATCTAGCTGAGATTGTTCAAACTCGTTGTAGCCTGCGTTACTTAATGAAGCTTTTAGTTCAGCTTCAGCAACTTTTAGCACATTCAAACTATTTTGGTAGTCGTTCTGAAGCGCGCTTAGCTGGCTATTGTAGTCGCTCTGAATGCGACTTAATGCTTCACGTTCGCTCTGCTGCTGCTCAGCTTTATTTTCTGCGGCTTCTTGGCGTGCGGCTGACATTTCTTCCAGGGTAATTGACAGCTTTTCACCTAGCTCAGCCAAGCGCTTATTGTAGGCCGACTCAATATCTTGGTGTTTTTCAGTAAGCAGTACATAGCGACTATCGGCCATGGCCTTTTCATTTTGCCACTGCGCTAGATTTGCCACGTCTTCTTTAAGCTGCTCAATATTTTCGTCTTGCCACTTATCGAATTCACGCTCTACCGTATCAAGTTCACTGGTGAACTTCTCAACATCAGCGCGAGCAGATGAAATTACCTGGTTTAGGTGATCACGGGTATCACCCCACTCGCTGTCCGTTTGTTTGCGCTGGAAGCTATTCTCATCCAGTTCATTCTTTGTTGTTTCAACGCGCGCAGCCAAGTAGGTCTTATCAAGCTCGAAGCTATGCTTGAGGTTAGCAAGCACTTGCTCTGTTGTGGTTAGCGCCATGTCAGCTTGTTCGAGTTTAGAAAATTCAGGGCGAATTTTGTCGAATTGTTTAATTAAGTGACATTCTTTAATCCAGTCATCGACGCGGTGGCGGCTTAGGCCTGAAGTAGGTGGCGTAACACCATCCTCTTCTAAAATGGCGGCAATCATGGCCTTGATAGTTTCCATCTTGCCTTCTTTAGAGTGAACCGCTTTAGCCAACTTCTCAATGTGGCGCATGTGTTTCGACGGTTCGCAAAGGCTAAAGATTTTGGCGTAGCCTAATAGCTCACGGGCATTGTTACTCTGGTTAAGCACCCCGTTGTCGTTTTGAATGATGGCACGGAAGTCTTTCGTATTAAGTAAGCTCGTAACCAATATGTTGTTACGCTTCATGGCGCGTGCAAGCTCGGCGCCGCTTACACTAGCGTGTTTGCCGTTCTTTTGCTCTATCAAATAATCACTGATTTCAAATGGCTTGCCGATTAAACGATAATTGACGCCGGTTCCGTTTGAGCTTAACACTGCTTGGCACAGGTCACCTTCAGCACGCGTGTATTCATAAATAATAAAGCTAGATAAACGAGGCAAATACCAGCGTTCAAAGCTGTCACGGGTTGCCGGTACCACGCGACTTGGGTACTCGCCGTAAAAAACGGGAATAAGTCGTTGAAGCGTGGTTTTACCCGACGCATTGGTACCACAAATATTGGTGTGTCCATCAAGCTTTAGCTCGACCACGCCTGGTAAATGCGTGTCGATAAGAATAATACGTTTTAAGCCTGCCATAGTGTTCCTGTATCAATAACTCTGCCGCGTGAACGCTCACACAGCACAAAACTGTACCTGCTTTGATAGGGTAAAAGTTGCATACCTGAAAGAAAGCGAGCACATGCGCACGATGTAGCCCGTCAGTGTATTATGAATTCACGAATTTGCACAGATGCGCGGTGATTTGTTGGTTATAAAGCATGCTATTGTTTAAAAGTTAGTTGGCAAAGCTTTTGAATATCCCAATAACGCCAAATAAATATAAAGCGGCACGTACTGATTAGGTACGTGCCGCTTTAGCGAAAGCATTGAGCTTTCATAGAACAGCGATGAAATGAACGGTTTCTACAAGGCTGTTCATCAGTTGTTTTACTTCACTGACAATACATTTACCGACTCTGGTGCGGGATACATCATGCTAAAGCTGGGCGTAATATCACCCGAGGCTGCATTTAGAATATTGTCAAAACGCAGGATCATGCCATTTGATTTTTCAGCAACATATACATGACCATTGCTGAGCATCAAGTCTACCGGATTACCCAACATTGAGTTCGGTCCTGCAATATTGACGGATACATCCGTTATGCCATCGGCACTGCCTGCGCCAGGAATCACGTACAATTTACCGTCAGCAGCATCCGCTGCGCTGCCTACATCAGAAATGACCAAACTATCGCTTTGGCTATCATAGTCTATGCCATGGATGTTGGTTGGCGCGGCAAATGCTGTCCCACCACTTGCAGGGACAATCAGCCTGTCTTCACCCGTAATTACGGTTTCACCGCTTTCCATTTTGCGCATCACTTCTTCAAACACGGCAACCGAACCGTTAGTTAACGCCAGATACGCGCTATCAGTTGATGGGTCGTAATCCACATCCCAAGGGCGCGCCCCGTTGGCAGCTTCAAGTGTTAATAGAGGCGCAACATTGCCTGATGCACAAGGCGAAAATACGCGAACGGCAGGAGTAGCTTCGTTAACATCTGCCACAAATACCACACCTGCTTCTGAGGCAATGTCTAACCCTTTAGGTGCAATCAAGCCTGTATCGCTACCCGCAATCATGTGGTCGAAACTATCGCTATACATCATACCGTCTCGCATGGCTTTGAGGCGATTAATCACGAGTAAACCACCCGTTGAGGTTTCAACATCATCGAAGGTAATGACGCCATCACCGCTAGCCGTGAAAGCGGCACTCTCAATGCTCATACCAGCGTCAAAAGTGCTTAGCTCACTGGAAAGTACAGCGCTGTATTGCGCTACTTGCCCCGTGGTTGCACCTTCGCTTGCAGGGTTACTTGATACCGAAAGGCCCATAATAGGCATGGTAGTTATGCCATCGTCCGATGCGTCTTTCATCTCGTTCAGCTGAGTTAACTCGGCCAACGACTCTGGTTTTACTGAAGGCGTTGATAGTGTTGGTGCAACGTCGCCACTAGCACCGTTGAATATGTTTGAGAACACCAAAATGGCGTCATTGAATTTTTCCGCCACGCGAAGATCAGAACCGGTTAAAACAATGTCTACTGGATTACCAAGCTGGGTCGATGCGCCGCCAATCACTCTACTTGGTACAACAGCCCCGTCAGCCGTAGAGACATTTTCTAAAACAAAAATTTGACCATCATCAGCAATTGCAGCATCGCCAACGTCTGACAATACCATACGATTAGACATAGGCTCGTAAGCGATACCGTGCAGATTAATCGATATTTGATTTCCGTCTGCATCTGAAGGCACCACTGAACGCATAACTGTGGGCGCAAAATCAGAACCAGCGACATTATCGTAAACCGCGAGTGTCCCATCGGTCAGTGCAACAAACAATCTATCGCTTTGTTCGTCATAGGCCACATCCCATGGTTTTGCTGAGGTCATTATTTCTGCAATCGGTGCAACATTGCCTGCTGCTTGGCCACCGAATACGCTAACCTTTTGACCGTTAAAGTCAGCCACCATAACTAAACCTGCATTTTCAGCAAAGGCAATACCTTTCGGATTAACAAGGCCCGTAGTTGCGCCCGTTATCTCATGCCCAGTACTCATCATGTAGTCGGCTTGAGCTTCAAAATTACAAAGCGTTCTTAATAACGGTAAATCACTGTCGCCAGCTTGTACCAAGCTTCCGCTTTGCGTGAATACAATCCCCTCATTGGCTCCTGTGGTTACCGTGGATAAGACGTTCGCGTTTTGGTCAATCGAGGTAACCGTATTGCGGTTGTCATCGCCATTGTTTGCGACCAAGAAAGTCGCTGACGCAAAGCCTGGGGTTCCATCCTGACCGGGTGCACCATCTTGGCCAGGCGCGCCATCAGTCCCATCGACACCATTTGTTCCGTCGTCACCGTCGCAGGCACTTAGCGCGAGAACCATTGCCGTCGCCAACAGTGACAGTTTTAATTTTTGCTGTGATGTTTTATTGAATTCCATCTTCATCTCCGTACTTGTTGATTCGTGAAGAGACGTCACTTAAACGCGATGCGATAAGTACTGCTCACGTCCTGTTCAACAAGCCAAACGATTGATGAGTGAAACTGGATGCAAAAAAAATAAAAAAACCTCAATGCATTGCTGCGATTGAGGTTTTTAAGCATTGTTAAGTAATGCGATAGTCTTTTAACGTGGTGGGAAGCCACCGCCTCCGCCAAACCCGCCAGGACCGCCGAATCCACCCGGGCCGCCTGGACCACCAGGGCCTCCAAAACCGCCACCCGGAGGCATCATGCCTTTCATCTGGCGCATCATCTTCTTCATGCCGCCGCCAGACATCTTTTTCATCATTTTCTGCATTTGCGTAAACTGTTTAAGCAAACGGTTTACGTCTTGAATTTGCGTACCTGAGCCTGCCGCAATACGGCGCTTACGCGACCCTTTAATCATATCTGGACGTGCGCGTTCAGCCGGAGTCATTGAATTAATGATGGCTTCCATTTGGTTGAACTGCTTGTCGTTTGCCTGATCTTTAATTTTGTCAGACATACCGCCCATGCCAGGAAGCTTATCAAGCATTCCCATCATGCCGCCCATGTTCTTCATTTGCTCAAGCTGATCTTTAAAGTCTTGCAGGTCGAAGCCTTTTCCTTTCTGTACCTTCTTGGCCAGCTTTTCCGCTTTCGACTTATCGACTTTACGCTCAACCTCTTCGATAAGGCTAAGTACGTCGCCCATGCCCAAGATACGAGACGCAATACGCTCAGGGTGGAAAGGCTCAAGTGCATCAACCTTTTCGCCCATACCGATAAACTTGATAGGTTTACCCGTGATGTGACGAACCGACAGTGCAGCACCACCTCGTGCATCACCATCTGCTTTGGTCAGTATTACACCGGTTAGCGGTAGCGCGTCGTTAAACGCCTTTGCCGTATTGGCAGCATCCTGACCGGTCATGGCATCAACCACGAACAGAGTTTCAATTGGCTTAACGGCAGCGTGAAGCTCTTTAATTTCGTCCATCATGTCGTTGTCGACATGCAAACGACCTGCTGTATCCACTAGTAGTACATCGAAGAAATTCTTCTTCGCTTCAACAATGGCATCGTTAACGATATCAATGGGCTTTTGTAAAATCGTTGACGGGTGAAAAGCTACATTCACTTCACCGGCAAGGGTTTCAAGCTGCTTGATAGCGGCCGGACGATAAACGTCGGCACTCACTACCATCACTTTCTTTTTCTCGCGCTCAGTTAGGTATTTCGCAAGTTTACCTACAGACGTAGTTTTACCCGCACCTTGTAAGCCCGCCATAAGCACAACAGCCGGAGGTTGAGTTGCGAGGTTAAGCTTTTCGTTCGCCTCCCCCATCACCGACTCTAGTTCAGACTGAACGATTTTAATAAATACTTGGCCAGGCTTGAGGCTTTTGGTTACTTCGGTACCAACTGCACGCTCTTTTACCTGTGCAACAAACGCTTTTACTACGGGTAGCGCAACGTCGGCTTCAAGTAGCGCCATACGCACTTCGCGTAGCGTTTCTTTAATATTGTCTTCAGTAAGACGCCCTTTACCACTGACATTTCGTAATGTCTGGCCTAAGCGTTCTGATAAATTCTCAAACATAGTATGAAACTTCTTTTTATTTCAGACGTAATGCCCGCATTGTAACGTAAAAGCGAACGGTAACGTACCCACAATTGCGGTTAAATTTTTAAACTTTTGCGTCAAGGGTTGTCGAAATTTGATGTACGAATTTCGAAGTCGATATGGAGTAAAAATTGTCCTTCCATGATC
Organism: Alteromonas sp. CH_MED4-4; assembly: GCF_037029575.1. Classification (NCBI taxonomy): domain Bacteria; kingdom Pseudomonadati; phylum Pseudomonadota; class Gammaproteobacteria; order Alteromonadales; family Alteromonadaceae; genus Alteromonas; species Alteromonas sp. CH_MED4-4. The sequence goes on from NZ_JAYMEU010000016.1 coordinate 97,441, forward strand.
CTATACCCACACTAAAAGTGGGTGTGAAACAAACAAAATCAAGGAGATGGTTGAATTTACTTGCAAGTTGCAGTATCAATACCGACTCAGTCGGTGAAGACGTCACCTACCTATTACAGGACGCATCATGAACACCCTTTTCGCCATTTCTGCTGCTTTACTCTACGCATTAGCTGCGGCAGTACTTATTGGCAAATTCGTACACCAAGACGGCCCGAATAAGCGATTGGGGCTATCCATCGCTAGTGTTGGGGCAATTGCACATATCGCTTTTCTCACCAACGTTATTATTGTCGCGCCTGGGCAAGACATGAGTGTAACCAACGTACTTTCATTAGTGTCGTGGATAATCACAGTATCCATGCTTATATTTGCCCGCGCCATTCCTAATCTTATTTTACTTCCTGTTGTTTTCGGCTTTGCAAGTCTTACGGTACTCGCCTCACAGTTTATTCCCGTGTCGTACATCATGCACATAGAGCTGCAGCCGGGCTTAGTTATCCATATTAGTTTGTCATTGTTTGCTTACTGCACTTTGGTCATTGCATTCTTATACGCACTGCAAATGTCCTACATTACCTACCGGTTAAAGCAAAAAGGTGCTGCGCTACTACATTCATCACTACCGCCTTTAATGCTTGTAGAAAACATTTTGTTCAAGCTGTTGCTTGCGGGAACTTGTTTACTAACCGTCTCACTAATTAGCGGGTTTGTTTTCTTAGAAGATATGTTTAACAAAACTTACGCGCATAAAACGGTGCTATCAGCGGCCGCTCTCGTTGTTTTTCTCATTCTTTTAATAGGCCAGAAACTTCGAGGTTGGCGCGGGCGACAAGTTATTGTGATGACAGTCTTGGGTGTGACGCTACTGTCCCTTGCCTATTTTGGTAGCAAATTAGTTCGCGAATTTCTTCTTTAAAACTCCCTGTATTTATTGCTGAGCTCGCTGCCGAGCTTGCTTTTTAGGCGGCTCGGCGGCGCTTGTCACTTTTTGGTGTTATCTAGTTAATTAGGGGCATATCAACAATTTTCCCTTGAAACTCGCACCTCAAATCAATACATTTGAAGCCTAAGTTAAGACAGGAACCCATTAATTGGACGACATATCAACGAGTACGCTGTTTATCGCGCTCGGCGTACTCATATTACTATCTGCGTATTTCTCTAGTTCAGAAACTGGCATGATGTCGATTAATCGTTATCGACTCAAGCATTTGCAAGGAGAAGGCAACCGCTCAGCTATACGTGTTGCTAAACTTCTAGAACGACCTGATCGCCTTATCGGCCTTATTCTCATCGGAAACAACTTAGTTAATATTGCAGCATCCTCGCTTGCAACCATACTTTGTATTCGTTTATTCGGTGACTATTGGGGGCTGTTTGCTGCTACCTTTGGCTTAACGCTGGTCCTACTTATTTTTGCAGAAGTAACGCCGAAAACACTAGCTGCGCTGTATCCAGAAAAAGTGGCATTTCCGAGCTCCATTATTCTGCTTCCACTGCTTACCTTGCTGTACCCTTTTGTGGCAGCAATTAACGGTATCACAAACGGCATTCTAGCTTTGCTAAGAATTAGTCCTGCAAGTGGAAGTGACGACTCGTTAAGTCGAGAAGAGTTAAGAACCGTGGTTTTTGAAGCTGGTGCCATGATCCCTAAGCGACACCAAGATATGTTGGTGAGTATTTTGGACTTAGAAAGCGTAACGGCCGAAGATATCATGGTGCCACGTGCTGAAATTTTTGCTATCGACATTAACGACGATTGGAAGAAAATTCAAAAAGCGTTAACCCATGCTCAACATACCCGTGTTTTATTATACCGAGACAGTGTCGACGATGCGGTCGGCTTTGTGCATGTGCGTGACGCCCTGCGCCTTCTATCTAAAGACCAGTTCACTAAATCAAGCTTGCTTCGCGCAGTTCGTGAGATTTACTACACGCCTGAATCTACCCCGCTGCACACGCTGATGTATAAGTTTCAAGCCGAAAAAGAGCGCATTGCTCTGGTTGTTGATGAGTATGGCGACATTATGGGTCTAGTCACTCTTGAAGATATTCTTGAAGAGATTATCGGTGACTTTACCACCAGTATGGTTCCAGACCACAGTAAGGAAGCACACGTACAACAGGATGGTTCAGTATTGGTTGATGGTAGTGCCAACGTCCGGGAATTGAACAGAGAAATGGATTGGAACCTGCCTACGGAAGGCCCTAAAACCCTTAATGGTTTATTACTTGAGTATCTTGAAGATATTCCTGAGAACAAAGTAAGCGTGCGTTTGGCGGGTTATCCGTTAGAAATTGTAGACATTTCAGAAAGCATGATAAAAACCGTCAGAATCATGCCGGAATACTATGTTGCACCTAAAGAGTCGAATAACGACCACTAAACGTTTTGGTGGTTAACCTGCCTTTCGGCCTTATCAGCTAACCTTTTGATTCGTCAGCTAGACGCTGTGCTCTATTTGCCAGCGCTCTAGCTTTCGCAGCAGCGACCTTATCTGACAATTCAGATAATTTGGCAATAATATCCTGCGTCTCCTTATCTTCACGTAAATCAGCCTCCGCCATATGCGATTGCAATGAACGTTTAAGGAGCTCAGGAATAGATTTGCTGTCCATTTCCCAACCCTTCAATAGAATAAACTTTGACACTCTCAAAGAGTCTATCGACCATGTGGGAATATACTTAACGATTAATTGTTCAATTTCCGAAATTAATCGCTAAGAAGGAGCAAGGCGTTTACAGTCCTTGATAATGCGTTACCAGCGTGCCTTTGTGCTCTTTTAAAGAATACTTGATAACAGCAATTGAGGCCGTAGAAAACAAACTTGTGGTGTAAGACTGGCACAGTTCATCAACGAGATAGCTAACTAGCGGCATGTGACTAACAACAAGAAGTTTTTTGATTGGTTTTTTGGAATTGACCGCGGCGTGAAGAAGTCCATCAATATAATCACTCACCAGTCTTGGCGAGCCTTCCGGAACAATATCTTCATTATTTTCAACTTTGTTCGCAATGATATCAAGCGATACCATATCATGGGTCTGTTTGGCTCGACGATAAGGGCTCACAAGCGCTAAGTCCACAATGCCTTTCTGGCAATACTGGTCTTTTAACCATAAAGCTGCTGTTTTGGCTTGCTCTCTACCTAATGGTGTAAGTTGCCTGCTTTTATCATCGAGTCTGGGCGCTTCTGCTTCACCGTGACGCATAATGAAAAGATAAATGTCGTCGTTGCTACTTTGACCTGACATAACATTGCGCATAGTATTAATGAAAGTATGCTAACGATATCAGAGAGCTGATACTACGCCTAGCGCTAAACGGCGAATAGTGAGAATTTTCGTACATTATTTAACGTTTTGTGAAGTTTCTCTTTATAGACGCTCCAGCAGTAAGGTGCTCTTGACCAAAAACGAGACAATGTGAACAACACCATAAATTTAGAAAACGCACATCACGTTACTTTACCTAATGGGTTGCGTGCCATGTTATGTCACACGCCAGAAGCGAGTGAATCTTTTGTTTCAATGGCGGTAAGAGCCGGACACTTTTATGACCCAAACGATTGCCAAGGGTTAGCCCATCTTCTTGAACACATGCTTTTTATGGGTAGCCGTCATTTGCCCAAACCCAATGCTATAAATGGATTCATTGAGCAACACGGCGGCACAATCAACGCGTGGACAGGTACCGAGTACACAAATTACCATTTTAATTGCAGCGGTGACGCTATTGCGCAAACATTGCCTGCATTTGCAGATATGCTTAGGCAACCCTTATTTGAAGAAGACGCGCTAACCAACGAAATAAAGAACATTCATGCTGAATTTGAGTTTAAGAAAAAAGACGACCTTCGCCGCCTTTATCAAATTCATAAAGAGACATGTAATCCAGAACATCCTTTTGCAAAATTTTCTGTAGGCAATTGCGATACCTTTTCTCAACACGAATGTACAGAGCTTAAACGGCGCCTAAAGGCACTGCACCAATCGTATTACTGTGCGCTTAATATGCGCTTGTGCATAGCCAGTCCTATGCCAATACGTCAACTCGAGGCGTTAGTGAATCAGTGTTTTGGGACATTGCCAAGTGGACAGTTAGCCTCTGACGACTGGCCTTCGCTTTACACAGAAAATGAACTGGGCATTCAAATCAACATTCATCCGCTGCAATCTGCTAGACGTATGATAGTGACATTTGCCCTCCCCGCTTTACAGAACGACTACAAAACCAAACCGCTGAACTACATCAGCCATTTGATTGGTGACGAAGGTGAAGGAAGCCTACTTGCCTATTTAAAAGAAAAAGATTGGGCGTTAAACCTGATAGCGGGCTCTGGCATAGAAGGCGATAAATTTAAAGATTTTAATGTGAGCTTTCAGCTTACCCAGGAAGGCCTTAAACACAAAGCGCAGGTGTTAGAGGCACTATTTAGCTACATCGAATTAATTAGAGAAGCATCGACTGAAGAATGGCGCTTTCACGAAAAGTCGCAGCTAAATGCGCTGGCCTTAGAGTACGAAGAAAATGTGAAGCCGCTTGGGATCATAACTGAGTATGCACAGCATCAATTTATATTCGAACCTGACGAATTAAATAGACTTCGCTCTACTATTGGTAGTTATGACAGAAGCATAATTGAGCATGCACTATCTTTTTTCACGCCCAAGAACCTTCGTTTAAAGGTCATATCAAAAGATGTTAAAACCACTCAGATTTGCGCATTTTATGAGGCTGAATATAGCGTTGAAGTCATCGACGATGCGCTAATACATTCACTTGAAAGCGCAAAGAAAATTCCAGAATTGTGTCTTCCCCCACCCAACCCTTATTTGGCGAGCGAATACACGCTTATCCTCCCTGAAACGGGGTTTAATGTTCCAAATAGGTTGGTAGATAATGGTGGCTATCGATTTTGGTTCGCTCAGGACCAACAATTCCATAGCCCCAAAGGCGATATTTATATCTCTTTCGACGCCGCTCAGTTTTCAGACTCTTTGACCTCTGTTGCGGCCAAGCGAATTTGGCTCGGCGCACTTAACGATCATCTCCAAGCTAAATACTACCGAGCTGAAATAGCAGGACTTCACTATCGGATTTATGGGCATCAAGCTGGATTTACCCTACACACCCGTGGTTTTACGAATCAGCAGACATTGTTAGCAAGTCAACTTCTTGACGCCGTTCTCGGTTTTATTCCTGACGAAAGAGCCTTTGAACATCACAAAGCACTTCAAATTCAAAACCTTCATAATTCACTGTTAAATAAGCCGACTAACCGTTTATTCTCTCGTTTAAGTGTTCTTATTCAACGCAACACGCAAGCGCCAGTTGAATTATTAGACGTGATAGAAAACATCTCTTATAACGAGATGCTAGGCTGTCGCAGTGCAGCTTTTGAGCATTATTTTGTAGAGGCATTTATGCATGGCAACTGGACAAGCGATGAAGCAAAGGCGTTTTCGACATCGCTTCATAGCCATTGTAAAAATGCAGGAGGAGGTCCCCTTTCTCGTGCCGTATCTAAGCTGCCTGTGGGCGGAACTCTTTATCACGAAGTGTTGTGTAATCACGATGACTCAGCGGTCGTACTTTATTTACAAGCGCCTTCTCCGAGCCTCACCGACACCGCATTGTGTATGGTTCTTGAACAGATGCTGGCAGCACCGTTCTTCAATTCGTTAAGAACAGAACAGCAATTGGGATACATAGTCGGTACAGGCTATGTACCACATAATCAACACCCCGGAATGGCATTTTACATACAAAGCCCGCAATGCAGTCCAAAGCAGTTGCTAGATGCAATGACCGCCTTTTTATTCCAGCAACTCAATGAAATAGAGTTCTATCGTTTTTATTGGCCGACTATCCAACAAAACCTTATTAAGCAGTTAGAAGAGAGAGACCTTACACTTTCGATGAAGTCACAGCGTTTATGGGTAAGTTTGGGTACGCAAGATTTAGAGTTTAATAGAAATGCAAAGCTTGCTGAAAGAATCAAAGGCTTGAGTTTCGAAGAGATTCAAGACTTCGCGCATCAACTCGCTAAACGAGAGCGCTGCGGGGAATTGGTGCTTTTCTCTCGAGGAAAATTTGAGAGTATTCCCACGCAAGAAAAACGAACGATTAACAGTATTTCTGAATTCAAAAAAGAAATTCCTTACTACTAAAGCTGCATTGTAGGCACGTGCCACGGTCGTTAAGATTTTAACCAATCTGCCGATACCCAGTGGTATTCGCAGACAAGGTTGGTTAATAAGTAAACCATCATTCTTGTTATTACTAAAAAGTCCTTGTAGAGGCTTAGTTAATTCGGCATATTTATTATTCTGGCTGTTAGGGATGCCGCCAGTAAAATAAAAAAATAATAAATGGCGTATGCCAAAGGTGTGTAGGTGCGCTCAACCCTAATTTATTCAATTTCTCTTCTTTTGTTGGCTTTGTCAGGAATTCTTTTTTCTTCTGCAAAGGCGATAGAGGTTTCTGATCTTCATTTTACAGAGCTAAATAAGCAGCAAGGACTCTCTGACACTGCGGTATTGGACATTGTAGAAGATAACAATGGTTACATTTGGCTCGCGACCTCCAATGGTTTAAATCGCTACTCTGGTTATGAGGTGAAGCAATACCACCCTTCAGATGTTGACCACAATTCACTTCCGTCCGGTTATACTCAAAATCTATTCTTAGATTCTCATGGCGAGTTATGGGTAGGAACACAAGCAGGTCTTGCCAAGTATCAACCTGAAAGCGACAACTTCAAAGTTTTCAATAGAGAAAATAGTGTAATTAAAGTTGATTTTATTACTGGCATCGGTGAATCGTACGATGGTGACATTCTATTCGCTGATCTGAAGTTTCTTTACAAGTTATCGAAAGAGAGTCATCAAATTGAGGTTGTAAAACAGATACACAAAGACCAGAGTTTTATAAAGGTCATTTATGATGAAGCGAACCGCACCTGGTTAGGTTCAAATGAGTTTGGGCTTTCGCTTATAGACAAGGCTGACGAGTCACTTTATTCCGCAACAAAAGTAAATCCATGGGGAATCAACTTGGATGTTCGTTCTCTTCACGACATCAAAGTAATCAACGGTAACTATTGGCTTGCAACCAATGAGGGCATCTATGTCATAGCTGCTTCGGGTAAAATACTTCAACATTTTAAAGACGCATTCACTTCTAAGTCTGATGAAGCGCTTAATACCCTAACAATCTATGAGAAAGATGACGACATCTGGATTGGCACTCAAGCAGGCCTATTCATATTTAGTGATGCAGCAACGTCAGAGATAAATAGCAGCTTTCAACCGAGGGTCATCTACCTTGATCACGACAATCAAGAGCTGACAGGCTTGCCTACAGCAACAATCATGAACCTAGTAACAGATAGAGTCGGTGGTATCTGGGTTACGACAATAAAGAGCGGGGCATTTAGGTATCACCCAGACTACGCTACAACTAGGTATAAATCTGTTTTTAATTCTTCGAACTTATCCGAGGATGACTACTCCTCAATATGGGGCTTTGCAGAAGACTCCGCCAACGACATATATGTTGTTTCTCAACAAAGAGGACTTGGCGTTATTAATAGCTCTAGCGGAGAAGTAAAGTTCTCAGAAACCTTCTCTGATTTTGCGAACTCAATAACTTACTGGGATGTTGAAATAGATACCAAAGGTACATTCTGGGTTGCATCCTCTAATGGCATCTATGTTTTGAGGCAGGTGGAAGGAAAGCTTCAATTAATAGATCATGTGTTCGAAGGGTTATTTATCGATTTTCTCTATACCAAAGGGGACGAAGTTTGGATCTGGGAGGATACACAGGGACCGGTAAAACTATCTCTTGGTTATGATTCGTCTAAAGCATCTGTTGAGCCAATAAAAATAGAGATAGACTCATCTCGTTTAGTTCCGATTTATAAAGATAATGATAATCGACTTTGGCTGAGAAGCGAGTCAGGTGTAAGTATATACTCGCTGAAGAACAGGGAGTTGATCAAAAACTTAGATCAGAGCAATGGTTTCGATTCACTCGTTTACGGCGTTTACGAAACACCAGACTCATACTGGTTAACTACTCGCTCGAAAGGAATTTTGCAGGTCGACAAGCATTCTCTTGAATTTGTCAAAAGGCAAGTTCGTACAGAAAACTCTGGGCTAATAATATCATCCGTAGGTATCGATAACAGTATTTGGTATGCAGATACTACGGGAGTTCACCAAATCAAACTTCCCGAACTTGAAGAAGTAAGTTCGGTTCCAAATTCAGAGCTTAACTACAATTCTTTAGGCGAGAGCTCAGCTTTCGCATCCTCAGAAAAAACTATCTATTTTGGTGGGATGACTGGTTACAACATAATAACGAGTAAGAAAACTAGCTCAAAAGATGATTTGACGAAAACACTTATCCCAGAGCTTTCTGAATTAAAAGTTTTTGGGGTATCTAACAATAGGTCAAATGTAATTCAGAGGGAAAGCAGTGGCGAAACAAGTTATTTCTCATCGGCACAAAATATAGGAACTAAAAAGTCGATTGCGCTAGATTACAATGAGTCTAGATTCAGCATATCTTTCAATTTACTCAACGCTGTTTATCCGCAGCACGTGGTTTACCGATATCGGTTGCTTGGTTTTGACGACAACTGGATTGATAATGGAGACGACAGAGTTGCTCAATTTAATAATATAAGCTTTGGAAACTACGTTTTCGAGGTACAAGCAAAAGCGCCAGGAAGGTTGTGGTCTGACAGCAGAAATCTTTCAGTTCAAATCGCAAGACCACCTTGGCTTCATACTGTTGCTATTGTTTTTTATTGTATTGTCGCATTCGCTATTTTTGCATTCATCGTTCGCCAATATCAGATAAGGAAGGCAAACCAGCTTGCCATTAAAGAGTCCGAAGAACGCCTTAAACTGACGCTATGGAGTTCTGGAGATGAGCTGTGGGACTGGGACGTATACAGAGGCCAAGTTTACCGTGCAAATACGTGGGGCACACTTGATTTTCCACAAGATGATATACGCACTACAGGCGCTTACGATGCAAACATTCATCCTAACGACGTAAACCGTGTTAAAACTGCCCTAAGAGACCATCTTGAAGGTAATAGCGACTTCTACGAGCTTGCATACCGCGCAAAGACATTTAAGAATCAGTGGATTTGGATACTTGACCGCGGAAAAGTGGTTGAAAGAGACCACAATGCTCAGCCGGTACGAATGACTGGTACGCTTAAGAATATTCATCACTTAAAAGAAGCTGAAGAGCAGCTGAATCTATTTAAGCGTTCAATTGAGAATATTTCTGAAGGTGTATTCATAACTAATACCCAATTTAAATTCATAAGTGTAAACAATGCATATTGCGGTTACACCGGCGAGACCCGCGATCAAGCGTTAGCAAGCTATATGCACTTCCATCTATATCCAGACGCGTTTACCGAAGAAATTAAGAAAACGCTAAAAGCAAAAGGTAACTGGTCAGGTGAAGTAGAAAGTGTGCGAGTGAACGGCGAGCGCTATGAAATGGAATTAAATATAGACGCCGTCCATGACGATGACGGAAAAATAAGCCATTTTGTAGGCGTATTTAGTGATATCACGTCAAGAAAAAGTACTGAAAAAGAACTATTGAAACTAGCTAATACTGACCCGCTCACAGAGCTTCCGAATCGTTCGTTCTTCCAAGCTAGCCACCAGAACTTGGTGCGGAAAGGAGCACAACATACTCTGCTCTGTTTAGATATGGATAACTTTAAGAAAATAAACGATTCTTTAGGCCACCAAACGGGCGATATATTAATTAAACAAATAGCAAAGCGCTTACAGAGAATTACGGGTAAGAGTGCGACCTGCTATCGTTTAGGTGGTGATGAATTTAGTGTGTTAATGGAAGACAATGCCGATATCCACACGGTAACGCATTACGCACAGAACCTATTAGACACATTATCTCGCCCCTTTATCATTAATAAGCAAGAGTTTGTATTGGGTGCCAGTATTGGAATCGCATTCTTCCCTGACGACGGCACTTCTCCCCAAGAAATGCTGAAAAACGCCGACACAGCCATGTATTTCGCTAAAAACAATGGCGGTAACAGCTATCAGTTCTTTAGCGGAGAGATGAATCAAAACGCCGTTAGGCAACTGCAAATTGAAAACCTTATAAGACAAGGTATTAAAGATGACTTGTTTACGGTTTACTACCAGCCGAAAGTAGATATAGCCTCAGGTAAGCTAGTTAGCATGGAAGCTTTGGTGCGCTTTGAGCACCCCCAAAAGGGCATAGTAAGCCCTGGGCAATTTATCCCTCTGGCAGAGCAAACAGGCCAGATTATAGAAATTGGTGAACAAGTGCTAAGAAAGGCTTGTGCAGATACCAAACGCTGGGTAAACCAAGGTTTGTTTAGTGGTCGTGTAGCTGTGAATATATCTGCGAAGCAGTTCGAATTACCTGACTTAGACGACAGAATAAACAAGATTTTAAGCGATATCGGTTTGTCACCACTACATTTAGAGTGCGAAATAACTGAAGGTACGCTAATGGAAAGTCCTGAAAACGGCCTTCAAATGATGACTCGCCTTCGCGAAAGAGGTATTCACCTAGCGCTAGACGATTTCGGTACAGGTTACTCGTCCCTAGCCTACTTAAAGCGATTCCCGCTAAACACGCTAAAAATTGACAAAGCATTTATTGACGATATTGCAAAAAGTAATGTAGATCGTCATATGGCGGCTGCCATTATAAATATCGCCCACAATTTAGGCTTAAAAGTTGTAGCTGAGGGCGTTGAAGAAGAAGCTCAGCTAGATATTTTACGTCGCTACGATTGTGAGATGTTGCAAGGCTTCTTATACAGCCGACCATTAAATGCAGAGCGCTTCGAGAAGCTTCTCACCGAGAATCAAAAGCTTCATACGCTGCTTGGCCACTCTAACTTTTAATAGCCCTTACCTTTTACTTGCGTATAGGGCGCGTGCTTTCCCCTGCCTAATGCCGCTCATTGCAGCTTTAGGCAAAGTCATGCCTATTCAACCTTAGTTTATTAGACTTTAGTGCCATTAAAATGGCGCTTATGAACGTCGATAAATCCCTGCACCAAAAACAAACTATAAATCCTTGAATATAAAGAAAATTTTAAAAAATATTATTTCTGGCACGCATTTAGCTAAGTATTAAGTACCGATGACAAATATAAAAAATCGGTTTTGTTTGTTCGTTCAAAATAATCAGAGGAAATTAACATGTTAAAAGAGTACGCAGTTGCACTAGTACTTTCTACCGCTACCCCAGTTGCTGCCGACAAGCAAGAAGGCGCTAAACAAGCTCCTGAGTCGCAAAAAGAGACAGTAACTCAACCACAAACAGTTCGCCCTAAGACGGGTGGTGGCGGTTACGGTATTGGTCTTTAAGAGATACCTTAGAATTTCCAAAAAAAGAGAGCAACGCTCTCTTTTTTTATACCTGTATTTTACGCCACACTTACTTATTTCAGCAGACCGCTAGGAAAGACTACGCAGCAATGTAAAGGTTATTAAACCCCACCGCATTGCGCCAATGTATATGGCGAGAGATTGAGAACATGGGCAGTAAGATTGGACCTAACACAAAACCCGCTATCGCCCACTTTTTCGCGCTCATTCCCCATTTAAACGCTTCTACATAAAAATACAGAGAAAAGATAACGCTTAATACTACGAGTGAAATCACACTGCCTCCGCCTGTTTGACCTAGTTACGTGGGGTTACTTGTCCCCATCAATTATTCAATTTAACTTACTGATAATTGACGCCAACAATTTGACACGTTCATTTTTTAACCGCAGGAATTCTACCCAAAATAGAACAATAAACCAGCAAAAATACCCATTAATCGAGTAGGAGGGAGTTTTACAACTCCCGTCCTCTCACACCACCGGGCATACGGTTCCGTACCACGGCGGTTCATATTAACACTGGAACTGTCGTTGACAATCCAGCAGCGATACCAACCCCATCTTGTCGAACCACCCTTTTCTAAAGGCTTGATTCATGTGGCTGGCCCCCGCATTCCACCATGCGCCTCGTTGGTTGGTCGCTGAGCACCATGCCCGATTCTCGTCAAGCCCTGCTTTCATTAAGTTTCTGGCGCGGGTGTATACGCGTTTCCACTGCCGCCATAACAGGCAGCGGAGTTTTCGTCGTATCCAACCGTCCAGTTCCTCCAGCACGCCTTTGACTTTTGTCAGGCGGAAGTAGCTTATCCAGCCGCGAAGCACGGGTGTCATTACGTGTATTGTCTCACTGATAGAGCGAGAGTAGTGCCCTGTCGTCATTTCGCGGATTTTATCCTTGAAGCGATTTACACTTTGCACGGCGATTTTCACCCGGCTCTCTTTGTGCCGGGTAAAGCTATAGCCTAGGAACTTGCGTTCCCACGGCCGGGCTACCGCGCTTTTATCGGCATTGACTTGCTGCTTCAGTTCGTTAGACAGGAAGTCGGTGATATCGGCCAGTAAGCTCTCGCCTGCCTTCTGACTGCTCACGTAAATATTGCAGTCATCAGCATAGCGGCAGAAGCTATGGCCTCGTTGCTCTAATTCCTTGTCTAAGCTATCCAGCAGGATGTTTGATAGCAATGGTGATAGTGGGCCGCCTTGCGGCATGCCTCTGTCCCGCGTTACCCGCTGGCCATTGGCCATCATTTCCACTTCAAGGAAGCGGCGGATGAGTTTCAACAGCCGTTTATCTTCTATCAGGTACGCCAGTTTCGACATTAAGATGTCATGGTCTACCCGGTCGAAGAACTTCTCCAAATCCATGTCTACAACCCATCGCTTTCCGCTACGTATGTATTGCTGTGCTTGTTGCACGGCTTGCCATGCATTGCGGTTTGGTCTGAATCCGTAGCTGGACTGAGAGAAGTGCGGTTCCACCAACGGACTTAGCCGTTGTGCTATCGCTTGCTGGATGAGTCTGTCTACCACCGTTGGCACGCCTAACGTCCTGACGTCGCCATTCGGTTTCGGGATGTCCACTTTACGGATGGCCCGCGGTAGATAGCTGCCCGCTGTCAGTGAGACCTTCACACCTTGCCAATGCTGTTTCAACCAGGGTTTTAAATCCAGCGTGCTCAGGTTATCAACACCCGCTGCGCCTTTATTCTCCACCACCCGCTGATAGGCCAACATCATATTGGCTCGGTCTGTCACTGCTTCCATCGTCACCGATGGTTCCGCTTTCGTTCGCCCACTGACCGCCGTGTCAATTTCAGCACCCGTGGCGTATCCCGACAGGTTCCGCCCGTCTTCGCACTCACTGGCCGCGGTATTCTGCGCTTGTGCATCATTAATCGACATCGAGTAACAGTGTCCTAATCACGGTTAATTATGTTCAGCCCTTCATGCTATCGGTTTAATATCACTACTACGGCCTCGGCTGACTTCTGATATCCCATCCCAACATCTCTCGATGTCAGTAGCACACTAAAAAAAAAATCAGAGGCAGAACATCAGACCTCCCGGGGTAATTCGCGCGACCTTCCTGCTTATGCCTGTCGGCTTTACGTTGCTGCATTCCGTGCAAGTATTGGGCTTTAGTGATAATCGCCACCTCACCCTGCAACAACGCCTAAACCGCTTCCTGTTCGTCAGGCCAGCATTTTGCCTTCGGCTTCCTTCAGATTTCACCTCGCGATGAACACCCTTGCCGTTCGGCTAGCACTTCCCCTTGCCGGGTGTGCAGAGGACTTTCACCTCCAAGTCATCGACTCACCACCACAATGAGTCGGACAGTGCTTTCGCACTACGCGCCATGCCCGGCGCACAACGCAAAAAACCCGCCGTTAGGCGGGTTTCTTTAATTGGGACCTGGCAGTGTCCTACTCTCACATGGGGAAACCCCACACTACCATCGGCGCTAATACGTTTCACTTCTGAGTTCGGAATGGAGTCAGGTGGTACCGTATCGCTATGGCTGCCAGGAAAAACTGGTAACAATCTAGAAAACTGGATATCAATTCAACCAGTGAGTAACTACTTTTTACTCTTACTTGCTTACTTTAGCTTGTCTACAACGCTCAAAAGCCTAAAGCTTCTTGGGCGTTGTATGGTTAAGCCTCTCGGGCAATTAGTACAGGTTAGCTTAACGCCTTACAACGCTTCCACACCCTGCCTATCAACGTCATCGTCTATAACAACCCTTCCAGACCTTAAAGGTCAGGGATGACTCATCTTTGGGCCGGCTTCCCGCTTAGATGCTTTCAGCGGTTATCCGTTCCGAACATAGCTACCGG